>JACMQV010000167.1 GCA_014376815.1 Cryobacterium sp. | reverse complement strand
TTTTTCGTTGCAAACCAAATCCTCTCCCCCTTGGCCGCCGCCGGCCGCCCCCCCGAAAATTAGGGGGGCGGCCGACTCGATGCTAAGCGTTGGCCGGCTCGCGCACGGGCGCGTCGGTGGTGACCAGCGGTGTCTTACGGGCGTAGCGCTTCAGGGCGATCACGATCAGAGCCGTGATGACGGTTCCGATCGCGATGGCCAGGGCGAAGAGGGCGAAGCTGTCGATGGCGAAGAAGACGAACATTCCGCCGTGGGGGGCCTTCGAGGTGACACCCCAGGCCATCGAGAGAGCACCCGTCACACCGGCTCCGACCATGCAGGCCGGGATCACGCGGAGCACGTCTGCGGCGGCGAACGGGATGGCGCCTTCGGAGATGAAGGACGCACCCAGCAGCCAGGCGGCCTTGCCGTTCTCGCGCTCAGCGACGCTGAACAGTCGACGGTCGAGCACCGTGGCCAGGGCCATGGCGAGCGGCGGAACCATGCCGGCCGCCATGACGGCGGCCATGATCTGCCACGGCGCCTGGTTGGCGACGGTCGCGGTGCCGGGTCCGGCAACGGCGAAGGCGTAGGCCACCTTGTTGACCGGTCCCCCGAGGTCGAAGCCCATCATGAGGCCCAGGATCAGGCCGAGCACGATGGCGGATGCGCCGGTCATACCGGACAGCCACTCGTTGAGCGCGGTCGTGAGGAGCGCGATGGGGCCGCCCAGAACCAGGAACATCAGGCCGGAGGCGACGATCGAGGCGACCAGCGGGATGATCACGACGGGCATCAGGCTGCGGAGCCAACGGGGCACGTCCAGCTTGGCGAAGCTGGCGGCGGCGACACCGGCCAGCAGGCCGCCGGCGATGCCGCCGAGGAAGCCGGCGCCCATGAACCCGGCGACGGCACCGGCGACGAACCCGGGAGCGATACCCGGGCGGTCGGCGATGGCGTACGCGATATAACCGGCCAGTGCCGGGACCAGGAAGCCCATCGACAGGGCGCCGATCTTGAAGAAGACCGCGCCCAGATAGGTGAGCAGGCCGCCGTCCGGAAGGTTGAACAGGCTGTTCTGCAGGGTCACGACGTCGGCGACCTTGGTGATCTCGTAGCCTCCGAGGAGGAACCCGAGGGCGATCAGCAGGCCTCCGCCGGCGACGAACGGAATCATGTAGCTGACGCCGGTGAGGAGCGCGCGCTTGACCTTCTGGCCGAGGTGCTCGCTGGTTTGGTCCACTTCTTCGGCGCCGGCCGTTCCGCCGACGCGGCGTGCGTTCGGGTTCTGGGCTGCGGCGAGTGCGTCGTGGATGAGCTTGGCCGGCTCGTCGATTCCGCGCTTGACGGGAACCTGGATGACGGGCTTGCCGGCGAAGCGCTCGCGGCCGCGAACGTCGACGTCGACCGCGAAGATCACGGCGTCCGCCGCCGCAATGACGGCCGGGTCGAGCATCGTCAGGCCGGCGGAACCCTGGGTCTCGACCTGCAGGTCGACGCCGGCGGCCTTGGCCGCGGCGACGAGGGCCTCGGCGGCCATGTAGGTGTGTGCGATGCCGGTCGGGCAGGCGGTGACGGCGACGATGCGCTTCACTCCGGTGGCCGCGGCGGGCGTGCTGCCCACGTTGGCGGACCCGCCGGCGGCGACTCCGACGGGGGAGACGACGTTGTTGACCAGTTCGACGATCTCGGCCTGGCTCTTCGCGGCACGCAGTGCGGCGGTGAAATCGGCTTTCATCAGCGAGCGGGCCAGCTTGGCCAGAATTTTAAGGTGGTCCTGGTCGGCTCCCGCGGGGGCGGCGATCAGGAAGACGAGGTCGGCGGGGCCGTCCGTGGCGCCGAAGTCGACCGGAGTGGTCAACCGGGCCAACGCCAGCGTCGGCTCGGTAACGGCCTCTGACCGGCAATGCGGGATGGCGATTCCGCCCGGGATCCCGGTGGCGGTCTTCGCCTCGCGGGCGAGGGCATCCGCGTAAAGGCCCTCGATCTCGGTGGCTCGGCCGGCGCCGACGACCAGCTCGGCAAGATGCCGGATTACGCTCGAGGGAGCGGCTCCGAGATTCTTATCCAGAGCAACAAGCTCCGGCGTGATCAGTGCACTCACTGGACATCCTCCTTTGGATGGTTGACAAGCGGCGTCACGGTGACGTCGCCCGGTCTGGTTTGGTTCAGGGCCGGAACGGTTGATCCGGGCAGAGACGCGGCGGCTGCCCCATGGGCGGCTGCCTGGCGAAGGGAGTCGGGGGCGGGTTCCCCGGCGATGGTGCTGAGCAGATATCCGGCGAGGGCCGAGTCTCCGGCGCCGACCGTGCTGACCGCGACCATGGGCGGCGTCCGGGCCAGCCAGGCCCCATCGGCGGTCACCAGCACGGCGCCCTTGGCACCGAGGGTGGCCAGTACGGCTCCGACCCCGGTGGCGACGAGGCGCTGGGCGGCGACGGCCACGAGCTCGGGATTGCCTTCGAGGCTCTCCGGGTTCGGGATGCCGGTGAGCTCGGCCAGCTCCTCCGCATTGGGTTTGATCAGGTCGGGTCCTGCGGTGACGGCGGCGGCCAGCGGTGCGCCCGAGGAATCGACGGCCACCTTCGGGGCGCGCGTGCCGTAGCGGCTGCGCAACTCGCGGGTGATCGCGGCGTAGAAGTCCACCGGCACCCCGGGCGGCAGGGAGCCGGCCAGAACCAGCCAGCTGGCCCCGTCGGCCTTCTCCAGCACGAGCTCGATCAGGTCGGACTGCTGTGCGGGGCTGAGCACCGGCCCGGGCACGTTGACCTTGGTGGTGGTGCCGTCCGGCTCGGTGATGGCGACGTTGCTGCGGATCGCGGCGCCGATCGGCATGCCGAGGTGGGGGACACCGGCGGCGCGCAGGGCGACCAGGACCGGGTCCAGGCGGTCACCGGGCAGGACGGCGAGGCTCAGGATGCCGGATGCCTCGAGTGCGCGGACGATGTTCACGCCCTTGCCGCCCGGTTCCTCGTGGGAGGACTCGGCGCGCTGCACCTCGCCGCGGGCCAGGGGACCGCTCAGCTCGATGGTGCGATCCAGGCTTGGATTAGGGGTAAGCGTGATGATCACGCGATCACAACCTCAACGTCGGCCGCGGCGAGGGCCGCGGCAAGTTCGAATGATGGGGAGGCGTCCGTGATCAGCACGTCGACCTCACCCAGGGCAGCGAAGCGCATCAGGGTTTCCTTGTCGAGCTTGGAGGAATCGGCCAGTGCCACAACGCGACGGGCCGAACGGACGATGGCTGTTTTCACCGCGGCCTCGACGGCATCCGGGGTGCTGAATCCGAAATCGGAGTGCACGCCGTTGGCGCCGACGAACGCGATGTCGGGCCGCAGGGCGTCGAGTTGGGCGATGGTGCTGGGGCCGACGACGGCGCGGGTGAGGCCGCGCACGCGTCCACCGAGGATGTACACCTGGAGCTCGTCGTTCCCGGCGAGCTTGGTGGCGATGGGCAGGGCGTTCGTGATCACGAGCAGCTCGTCGCCGGGTTCGGCCGGCGACCAGTCGACCAGGAGGTCGGCGAGGAGTTCGGTGGTCGTGCCGGCATCGAGCACGATCGACCCGGTCTGGCTCGAGGGGATCATCGTGCGCGCGGCGGCGGCGATCCGCATCTTCTCGTCATGGTGCTGGGTCTGGCGCTCTTCGAGGCTCGGCTCCGACATGCTCTGCCGGTCGAGGGCCACGGCCCCGCCGTGAACGCGGCGCAGCTGGCGGGCGTTCTCCAGGGTGTCGAGGTCACGCCGCACCGTTTCGGGTGTGATGTCGAAGCGGGTGGCCAGCTCGCTGACCGTGACCCGGCTGGAGCTGGAAACCAGATCGGCGATGAGGGCCTGGCGCTCTTCAGCGAACATCTGTCCTCCTCGACGGGGTGTGAAACGGGGTGTGGCCGGGGCCACGTGAACTTCGATGACTCCACCGTACCTTCGTTTGTTTTTGCTTGTCAAGCAAAACAAAGATAAACAAAGAAGTGGCTGTCCATGGCTGATTTCCGCCCGGACCTGTGCGGCGACCGGCCCCGGATGGGCCGGTGGGCGGCGGTGTCGGCGGTCGGCACTAGCGTGAAGAGCATGAAGATCCTGCACACTTCTGACTGGCACATCGGGCGAACCTTCCACACGCACTCGACCCTGGGACACCTGCGTCAGGTGCTCGACGCCCTGGAACAGATCGTGCGGGACCACCGGGTCGATGTCGTCGCCGTCGCCGGCGACATCTTCGATTCGGCGATGCCCTCGGCCGACAGCTACACCCTGCTCGCCGCGGCCCTCCGCGAGATCCGCGCCGCCGGCGCCCAGGTGGTCATGACCAGCGGCAACCACGATTCGGCGACGCGGCTGGGTTTCCAATCCGAGTGGGCCGGGCTGGCGGGCATCCATGTGGTGACCCGGCCGGAACAGTTCCTCGAGCCCGTCACGCTGCACGACGAGCACGGTCCCGTGCATTTCTACGGCATCCCCTACCTCGAGCCGGCGTTGATCCGCCATCTCTACCCGGACGAGACGCTCAAGACCCACGAGCAGGTGCTCACCTTTGTGATGCGCCGCATCCGGGCCGACCTGGCCGGGCGGGGAGGTCGTTCGGTCGTGCTCAGCCACTGCTTCGCGGCTGGAGTCGCGGCGGCCGAGGCGACCGATGTGGAGCGTGACATCACCGCCGGCGGACTCGATCTCGTGCCCGTCTCGGTATTTTCCGAGCCTGCCGGTGCCGAGATCGACTATGTCGCCCTCGGCCACATCCACGGGCGGGCCACCCTGGCCGACCGGGTGCGCTACTCGGGGGCGCCGCTGCACTACTCGTTCTCCGAAGTCGGCAAGCCGCGCGGCGGCTGGCTGGTCGACCTCGGACCCGGTGACGGGCACGGAGCGACCGAGGCTCAGATCGAGTGGATCGATCTGCCCGTGCCGCGCCGGCTGAGCGTGCTCACCGGCGAGATCGACGAACTGCTCCGGGACGACGCGTTCGCCCCGTTCGAGGGCGACTGGGTGTCCGCGATCCTGACCGACCAGGTGCGGCCCCTCGACGGCATGCGGCGCCTGCAGAAGCGTTTCCCGCACTGCGTCACCCTCGAGCACCGGCCACTCATCGTCGCACCCTCCGAGGCCGCGACCTACGGGGAACGCATCAACCGTCAGAACGACCACGAGATCGTCGCCGGTTTTCTCGAATTCGTACGCAACGGGGTCGGCCAGACGGACTTCGAGCGTGATCTCGTCGCCGAACTCCTCGCCGCGAGTGACCTCCTGGAGGTCACGGAATGAAGATCAAACGCCTGCGGATCGCCGGTTTCGGTCCCTTCAAGAACGAGCAGGTGATCGACTTCGAACGGTTCGACGCCGACGGGATCTTCCTGATCAGCGGCAAAACAGGCGCAGGAAAGTCCAGCATCCTTGACGCGGTCTGCTTCGCGCTGTACGGCAGCGTGCCGCGCTATGAGGGCACCGAGTCCCAGCTGCGCAGCGACCACTGCGACCCCGACGACCCCACCTTCGTCGAGCTCGAATTCGGTCTGAACGAGCTGGACTACCGCATCTACCGCACACCCCGGTACGAGAAGACGAAGAAACGCGGGGTGGGCACCACCATGTCCCAGCCCGACGCCCGGCTCGACGTGCTGGACGGCGCGGGCAGCGGCGGCTGGCGCAGCATCGCGACCCGCCCGGTCGACGTCGGACATGAGCTGGCCCGCATCCTGCCCCTGAAGCAGGATCAGTTCCTGCAGGTCATCCTGCTGGCCCAGAACCGGTTCCAGCGGTTCCTCCTGGCCAAGACGGACGACCGCCGCGCCGTGCTGCGCACCCTCTTCGGCACGGCTCGCTTCGAACGCCTGGAGACGGAACTCATCAATCGGCGCAAGCTGCTCGACGACGACCTGGAATCCGTGCGGCAACGCCTGGCCGGGCTCTCCGGCACCGCGGCGCGGCAGCTGCAACGCCAGGAGGTGCCGACCAATCCCGACCGCGACTGGTTCGATGCCGCCCGGGACGAACTTGATGCACTGTTCCAGGCCGCCGCCCTGGTGGCAGACCGGTGCGCGGCCACTCTGGCCGCGGCGACGGTGCACCACCAGACGCAGGGCGACCTATGCAGAGCTCAGGACCGCCGCGACGGGGCGTTGTCGGCGCTCACCGTCCTGCGTGACCGGGAGCCGGGCGTGGCTGCGGACCGGGGCGCCCTGCGGTCCGCGAACCGGGCGGCCAGGGTCTGGCCCCAGATCCTGGCACTGCAGGCCGCTGACGCCGACCTGGCCCTGACCCTGGCCGAGGAGCGGGCCGCACGCCGGGGCTGGCTGCCCTTCCAGGAGGACCAGGGGCCGTCCGGGGCCGGGGATCCCCGGGGCGGCGAGGCCGACACGCTGGGGAGCCTCGGTGCCGTGATCGAGGTGCTCCTCGGTCAGCTGGGATCGCTGGACGACGTCGTCCTCGCTGAACGGCGGCTGCCGGGCCTCGAGGGGGAGCTCACCGACCTGGCGGTTCGGCTCGACCGGCACACGGCTGCCGTCGACCAGACGCAGGCGCGGCTCGACCTGCTGCCTGAACGGCTCGACGGGATCGACCGGGACCTGGCCGCCGCGGTTCTCGCCGCCGCCCGCGAACCCGAGGCGAGAGCGGTCGTGCAGGCTGCCGTCTCCGCACGGACCGCGGCAGAGGAGGTGCGCGCCCTCGACGCTCAACTCACGGCGGCCTTCGCGGCCGACACGACTGCCGCCCGGGAGAACACCGAGGCCGCGGTGCACTACCAGACCCTCGGGGATCGACGACTGGCCGGTCACGCCGTCGAGCTGGCCCGGCAACTCGTCGACGGAGCGCCCTGTGTCGTCTGCGGCTCGACCGTGCACCTTAGCCCCGCCGTCGGCGACGACGAACCCGTCACCGAAAGCGACCTCGAGGGTGCCCGTGCCCGGATGGCCCTCGCGCAGGCCGGGCTCGATCACACTCACGCGCGAATCGGATCGGTCACCACCGCCCTCGCGCTGGCCAGAACCCGGTCCGGCGACGGCACCGCCGACGAACTGGCCGCGACGATCGTCGCAGCCCAGGCCGCCCTGACCGCAGCCGAGACCGCGGCCGAACGCGCAGTGAGCCTGGGCCGGGACCGGAGCCGGCTGCGGGCCGAACTCGACCAGGCGGGGCTCGCGCTGGCCGACCTGCGCCTCGCCCGCGACGGGGCGGCCACCACGCTGGCCGAGTGCCGCAGCCAGCGCCAGGCCATCGACGAGCGGGTCGCGGCCCAGCGGGGAGACTTCGCATCCGTGACGCACCGGGCATCGGCACTGCGTGCGGAACTGGACGCCGCGCGCATCCTGGACGACGCCCTGGCCCGCGGCCGCGCAGGGGAGAACACGCGTCAGTCCGCCCTGAGCGCCATGCAGGCGCAACTGGCCCAGGAAGGTTTCGCCGACCAGCCGGCCGCGGCCGCCGCTCGCCTGGACGAGGCCGCGATGACGAAACTGGAGGCGCTGATCCGGCGCCATGACGACGAAATGGCGGCGTCGCGCGCCGTGCTCGCCGAACCGGAGGTCGTCGATCTCCCCGAGGGCCGGATCGACCTGGAACCGTCCCGCACCGCCGTCGCGGCGGCCGCCGACGCCCGGGACGAGGCGCTGGCCGCTCGGGGGTCGCTCCACGAGCGGGTGGCCGTGATGGCCGGGCTGGTCGCGGATGCCGGGGCGCACTTCGACGCCGGGGCGGAGCTTCTCGCCACCCACACCCGGGTCCGGGAACTGGCTGCCGCCGTGCACGGCGATGAACCGAACACCAAACGGATGCGCCTGGAGACCTACGTTCTCGCCGCCCAGCTCGAGGAGATCATCGCGGCGGCCAACAACCGGTTGCGCACCATGACCGGCGGCCGGTACTGCCTCGAGCACGACGATTCCCTGCAGTACCGGGGGAGCCAGTCCGGCCTCGCGCTGATGATCCGCGACGCCCACACCGGGCGAGCACGGCCCACCCACTCGCTCTCCGGTGGGGAGACCTTCCTCGCCTCGCTCTCGCTGGCCCTGGGACTGGCGGAGGTGGTGTCGAACCAGGCCGGCGGGATCGCCCTGGACACCCTGTTCGTCGACGAGGGGTTCGGCTCCCTCGACAGCGCCACGCTGGAGACGGCGATGAGCACCCTCGACGGACTGCGCGCGGGTGGCCGCACCATCGGTCTGATCAGCCACGTCGACTCGATGAAGGAGCAGATCCCGGCCAAGCTGGTCATCACCGTCACCGACCAGGGCTACAGCGAGATCGACGACGGGCTCGTTCCGGCGTAGCTGCGGCGAGTTTCGCACAGTTCCCCGGGGTCGGCTGTCGGACCCTACCGTCAGGGATAATGACGGCATGACCAAACACTGGACCCCGCTCGCCCTCGTCTATCTGGCTCTGGGCCTCGCGGGGCTCGCCGGAACCTGGACGTACAACGTTCTCGCGATCGTGCAGCTGCGTGACTTCGTCGGGGACTGGGTGAACAGCGGGCCGGCGGTGTCGTCGCTCACGGTCGACCTGCTCATCGCGGCGGTGGCCGGCAGCATCCTGATCATCGTCGAGGCGCGGCGACTCGGGATGAAGCGGGGCTGGCTCTACGTCGCCCTCTCGGCGATCACGGCCTTCGCGTTCACGTTTCCACTGTTCCTCGCAATGCGCGAACGCACCCTGGAGGCGGCGCGGGCGGAGGCCCTGGACTGACCATCAAGCCGGCTACTCGGTGTCGGCGCTGGTCTTCCCGGCGTTCGTCTTCCCGGCGTTCGTCCTACCGGCCGACCTGCGCTTGGGCCGGGCGCGCTCCGTGGTGGTGCCGGTGAAGACCTCCGTGGAGGACCCGGCGTCTTCCCTGGTCACGTGAACCGTGCCGTCGGCATGTTGTGGCGGCCCGTAGACGGTGGCGAGTCTGAGCCTCTTGGGGCCGGTGTTGAGCACGTTGTGCCGTGCCCCGGCGGGAACGAGCATGCACATGTCCCGGCGGATCTCCGTCGTGGTGCCGTCAATCCAGATCTCACCCCGGCCCTTCTCGACGAGGAAGAACTGGTCCCGGTCGTCGTGAACCTCCTCGCCGATGTCCTCGTCCGGCTTGAGCGACATCAGCACCAGCTGCAGACCGTTGCCCGTGTAGAGAACCCGCCGGAAATCCGAGTTCTGGCCAGCCAGGTCCTTGATGTCCTGCACGAAACCCTTCATGGATGACCTCCCTGTTTGAACGCAGGATAGTCGCGGAGCCGGGGCCTTTCAACGCTCTCGGTTGATCCAACAGGTGAAGTATGCTTCACTTGATCGCGGAGGGGAGTAATCCCCAGCGTGCGGTCGTCAGTACGGTTTCGTGAACGAAACCCGGCCGCACGGGCCTCAGAGGCCGGACCAGACCTCCAGTTGGCGCAACTGACTGGAAGGCATTACCCATGGATGTTCCTCTCTCCGCCTGGTTGGCCGTCTTCGGCGTCATCCTCGTGATGCTCGCCGTCGACCTGTTCGCCCACCGGAAGGCCCACGTGATCGGGGTGCGGGAAGCCGCGGCCTGGTCGGTCGTCTGGGTGCTGATCGGCATCGGCTTCGGGCTGGTGGTCTGGAACACCGCGGGGGCCGAATTCGGACAGCAGTATTTCGCCGGCTACCTGATCGAGAAGTCGCTAGCGGTCGACAACGTCTTCGTCTGGGCGATCATCTTCGCCGCCTTCGCGGTGCCGCGCGAATTCCAGCACCGGGTGCTGTTCTTCGGCGTGCTGGGCGCCCTCGTGCTGCGCGGCGGCTTCATCGCCGCCGGCGCCGTGCTGATCGAGAGCTTCTCCTGGATCCTCTACGTGTTCGCGGCGTTCCTGATCTACACCGGTTACCGCATGATCAGGACGCGGAACGAGCATGCGCATCCCGAGAAGTCCGCCGTGCTGCGCGTCTTCCGTCGCGTCATCCCGATGACCGACGCGTTCCACGGCCAGCGCTTCCTCGTGCGCAAGAACGGCATCCTGCTCGCCACACCGCTGCTGGCGGTGCTCGTGCTGGTCGAGGTGACGGATGTCGTGTTCGCCGTGGACTCCATCCCGGCCATCTTCGCGGTCACCGGTGAACCGTTCATCGTCTTCACCGCCAACGCCTTCGCGATCCTCGGGCTCCGGGCGATGTACTTTCTGCTCTCCGACCTCATGCACCGGTTCGTCTACCTGAAGATCGGCCTCGCCCTGGTGCTGGTCTGGGTGGGCGTCAAGATGCTGCTGCTCGACGTCTTCTACATCCCGACGAACGTCTCGCTGGCTGTGATCGCGCTGATCATCGCGGTGTCGGTCGTGTTCAGCCTCCGGGCCACGCGCGGCCAGGGCCGCCGCGAGATCGAGGCGGTTCCGGCCGGTTCGTTCCGTAAGGCCACCTCCGAGGAGCTGGCCGAGATGGAGCCGGTCTGGCGCCGCCCGGACCGCCGGACTGGCCCGTCGGGCGGGCGGAAGACGGCCGAGCCGAAGCCGGCCGAGGAGACGAAGGAGAACGAGGACCGACGATGACCGAAACGCTGTCCGATCCGCTGACTGAAGCGCTGCCCGGGGCGACGGATGCCCCCGGCAAGCCGTGGACCTTCCTCACCCACCACGCGCACCTGCTCCTCGCCATCGCGGAGAACCCCGATGCGCGGGTGCAGGAGCTCGCCGACACGGTGGGAGTGTCGAAACGGGCGGCGCTGAGCATCGTGGCGGACCTGGTCGAAGGCGGGTACATCCGGCGCGAACGGGTAGGGCGGCGCAACCACTACAGCATCGAGCGGAACCGGCCGTTCCGGCATCCGTCGAACGCGTCGCACAGCATCGACGAGATGATCGCGGTGTTCGGCACGTTCGCGCCCGTGCCGCCGGGCGAGGACTGAGTGCGGCGCCGGTCAGGCCGCGGGCTCGGTTGCGAGGACCCGCGGTCGGAAGTGGCTTGCGGCGATCGCGGCGGCGGCGAGGCCGCCGATGAAGGCAGCGATGCCGAGCACGTAGAGGGCCACCCCCGCCGGGCCGCCGGGCTGGGCCGGGTCGAGGAACGGGTAGGTGTAGAAGCCGGTCAGCGTTCCTCGCAGCAGCGCGTACACCACCCAGAGAATCGGGTAGATCAGGGCGTATCCGAGGCGCTTCCAGGCCAGGGACGGTCGCCCCGGCGAGAGGATCCAGTCCAGGGCGATGAAGATCGGCGCCCACACGTGGAGTACCTCGTTGGGCCAGCCGACCCCGATGAACCCGTCGGAGACGACATTGCGCAGCAGCGCGTTGTAGACCGCTCCCGTGACGACCGCGTAGGTGAGCACCGACATTCGCACCCCGGTGAGAAGCTGGGGGTCGACACGGCTCCGCCACGCGAGGGAACCCCCCACGAGCAGCACGACCACGTTCATCAGGCTCGACTGGATCGTGAAGTAGCCGAAGTACTCGGTGGCCACGAAGGCATCGTTCCAGAGCTGATCGGTGATCTGCGTGGCGATGCTCGCGAACAGCAGCAGCCCCATGGCGATCCGCAGCAGCCCGGAGAGGCGTCGGAGGGCGGAGGGCGATGGTGAGTCGGAGGCCACCGTAGAAATCACTGTTGAAGTCACTGGAAAATAATAGTGCTGCCGAGCTGGGGATTCAGCGCGGCAGGCCGCTAGTTTCACCGGCCCCTGAACCCAAGCCACCGAATCATCCATGTGGTCCCGCTCATCGGGGCCACGCCGATAATCCTCACTGAGGACACGACAGAAAGGTCACCATTGCTGGACGTAACCGCGCTCCGCTGGACGCTCACGATTGCACTCATTCTGGGTCTGCTCGCGCTGGATCTGGGCCTGGCCATCGCCCGGCCGCACGTTGTCAAGTTTCGCGAGGCCGTACTCTCGTCGGTGTTGTACATCGTGGTCGCGATCCTGTTCGGCCTCGTTTTCGCGGCACAGGTGGGTTGGGGCTTCGGCGCGGAATACTTCGCCGGCTACATCGTCGAGAAGAGCCTGTCCATCGACAACCTCTTCGTCTTCGTGATCATTATGTCGACCTTCGCCGTCCCGGAAAAATACCAGCAGAAGGTCCTCATCTTCGGGATCCTGCTGGCACTCGTTCTGCGGGCGATTTTCATCGCGCTGGGCGCCGCACTGCTCTCGCTGTTCTCATTCATGTTCCTGATCTTCGGTCTGGTGCTGATCTTCACGGCCGTCCAGCTGTACCGGCACCGCAACGTCGACCCCGACGTGCAGGACAACGTGCTGGTCCGTTTTGCCCGTCGGGGACTGAACGTCACCGATGACTACGTCGGAGGGCGAATGTTCATCCGAAGCGCGGGCCGCCGGGCGGTGACACCGCTTTTCATCGTGCTGATCGCGATCGGCAGCACCGACCTTCTGTTCGCACTCGACTCGATCCCGGCCATCTTCGGAATCACCGATCAGGCATACATCGTCTTCACGGCCAACGCCTTCGCGCTGCTCGGGCTCAGGGCTCTGTTCTTCCTCGTCAAGGGGCTCCTCGACCGGCTGGTCTACCTGTCGACCGGGCTGTCTCTGATCCTGGCCTTCATCGGCGTGAAACTCGTTCTGCACTGGGGACACGGCCTTGACGACCGCGTGCCGGAGATCAGCACCAATCTCAGCCTCATCGTCATCGGTGTGGTCTTGACCGTGACCACGATCGCCAGCCTGATCAAGACCCGCCGGGACCCCGCGGCACGAGCTCATGCCGGCTCGCTGCGGGCAGCGGATCGGCCCGACTCTGAACCGGCGGAGCGGCCCGACTCGGAAACCTAGAAGGGGAACAGCAGCCGGTGCAGGAACTGGCGGGTGCGTTCCTCCTTCGGATGGCGCAGGACCTGCTTCGGGTCGCCGTGTTCGACAATGGTGCCGCCGTCGACGAAGGCCACCTCGGTGGCCACCTCCCGGGCGAATTCGAGCTCATGGGTGACGATCACCATGCTCCAGCCCTCCACGGCCAGTTCCTTGATCAGCCGCAGCACGTCGCCGACGAGTTCGGGGTCCAGGGAGGAGGTGGGCTCGTCGAAGAGAAGCAGCTTCGGTCGCAGGGCGAGCGCGCGCACGATCCCCACGCGCTGCTGCTGGCCGCCGGAGAGCTCGAACGGGTAGCTGTCCGTCTTGTCGCCGAGGCCCACGCGCTCGAGCAGGGCGATCGCCTCCGCCGTCACCTCGGCCTTCGGCCGGCGCTGCACCATCACGGGGCCCTCGAGCACGTTCTCCAGCACGGTCTTGTGCGGGAACAGGTTGTAGTGCTGGAAAACCATGGCCGAGCGGTCGCGCAGCGCCGTGAGCTGCTTCCTTGAGGGGGGTGGGTCGAACGAGACGTCCAGCTCGCCGGCCACGTCGATCGTGCCGCCGTCGGCCACTTCCAGCCCGTTCAGGCAACGCAGGATGGTCGTCTTCCCCGACCCGGACGGGCCGATCAGGGCGAGCACCTGGCCGCGTCCGACCGTCAGGTCGATCGATTCGAGCACCCGGGTCGCGCCGAAGCTCTTGCGCAGGCCGCGCACCCGCAGCAGGGCCTCGGGATCAGGCTGGTCAGTGGGCGACATAGCGGTCCAATCGCTTCTCGAGCAGGCCCTGCACCGACGACAGGGCCAGGCAGATCACCCAGTACACCAGCGCGGCTTCCAGGTACAGCAGCATGAATTCCTGGCTGAACGCGGCCACCTGCTGGGCCTGGCGGAACAGCTCGGTGACCAGGATCAGGGAGGCCAGCGAGGTGTCCTTGACCAGGCTGATGAAGGTGTTCGACAGCGGCGGAACGGAGACCCGGGCGGCCTGGGGCAGGATGATCCGGGTCAGGGCTCGCCGGTGCGACATCCCGATCATGTAGGCGGCCTCCCACTGCCCCTTCGGGACGGACAGGATCGCCGCGCGGATCACCTCGGCCGCGTACCCGCCGACGTTGAGGGAGAACGCGACCACCGCGCTCGGCCACGGATCGATCAGGACGCCGAGCGACGGCAGCCCGTAGAAGATCACGAACAGCTGCACGAGCAGGGGCGTGCCACGAATGATGGAAATGTAGACCCGGGCTATCCCGGACACCCAGCCGCGGCGGGAGAGGCGCATCAGCGCCAGGCCGAGGGCCAGCGACAGGCCGATCGCGAAGGACGAGAGGGCCAGCGGGATGGTTCCCGTCACGGCGCCCTGCACGATCGGACCCAGGGAGGTCCAGAAAAGATCCCAGGCGGATTGGGTCGCGGTCTCGTTCATCGGTACGCCTCGTCAGCGGAAGCGGCTATTTGGAGACGTCGGTCCCGAAGTACTTCTCCGAGATCGTCGCCAGCGTCCCGTCGGCGGCCAGCTCTGCGAGGGCCTTGTCCACGGCGGCCGTCAACGCGGTGCTTCCCTTGGCGAAGGCGAACGCGGACTCGGACTTCTCGTCGGTGTTCGCGGCCACCTTGAGCCCGGCCGCCCCGGTCTGCTTCTGGTAGTCGAGGAAGGTCAGGTTGTCGTTCACGGTGGCGTCGACCCGCCCCTGCTCGACCAGTGCCACCGACTGGGCCCAGCCTTCGACGGCCTGCACGTTGGCACCGCTCTCGGTCGCCAGGGTGTTCCAGTTGCTGGTCAGCGACTGCGCGGAGGTCTTGCCTGACAGGGTCTTGAACGAGGTGATGGACGTGTTGTCGCTCTTGACCACGATCACGCCCGTCGAGAAGGTGTACGGGGTGGAGAAATCGTACTTCGCGGTGCGCTCGGGGTTGATCGAGACCTGGTTGGCGATCACGTCGAAGCGGCCGGCCTCGAGGCCGGCGAAGATGCCGTCCCACTGGGTTTCCTCGAACTTCGCCTTCACTCCGAGGGTGCCGGCGACGGCTTCGATCACCTCGACGTCGAATCCGGTCAGTTTGCCCGACCCGTTCGCGTGGAACGTGAACGGGCGGTATGTGCCCTCGGTGCCGACGGTGAGCGTGCCGGATTCCTGCACGGCGGACAGGGAGGTGTCGGCCCCGGCGGTGCTGTCGGAGGCGGTTCCCCCGCTGGTGGAGCAGCCGGCCAGCGAAACGGCGATCGCTGTGAAAAGTGCTGCCGACATGATCTTGAGCTTCATTGTTTCTGGCCTAACTGAGGTTTCGTCGTCTTTGGGTTGCTGAGCAGCAACGTCCGAAGACTAACAAGGAGTGTGCCCGCGTCAGTATTCCCGCCAGTCACGTCACGTCACACACGCAGGGGTGCGGGGTCAACGGGCTTGTCGGCGTTTTGGGGCCGGAATAGGCTTTGCGAGTCGTACTCAACCCGAAGGAGTCCGCAATGAAGCTCACGCCTGCCCAGCACGATCGTTCCGCCGGGGTGCTTCTCGGCCTGGCCTGCGGGGATGCGCTGGGTGCCGGCTACGAGTTCGCCGGCCCCCTGCCCGACTCCGTGCCGGTCAGTATGCGCGGGGGCGGCGGGTTCCACTGGGCTCCCGGCGAGTGGACCGACTACACGGCCATGGCCGTGCCCCTGGCCCTCGCCGCGGCCGACGGAGGTGACCTCCGGGACGAGGCGGTCCTCGACGGCGTGGCCGCCCAGTGGGTGGACTGGGCGAAGTCCGCCCCCTATGGCGGAGTGCAACTGGGCGCGGTGCTCTCGGGCAGCACGCCGACGGCAGCCGGGGTGCGCCGCATGGCGCAGGAACAGCACGAACGCAACGGGCGCAGCGGCGGCACCGGCTCGCTCCCGCGAACGGCGTCGGTCGCCCTGGCCTACCTCGACGACCCGGAGGCGCTGGCGGAGGCTGCCCGGCTGGTCAGCGAGTTGACGCACTGCGACACGGATGCCGGGGATGCCTGCGTGCTGTGGGGACTCGCCATCCGTCACGCGGTGCTTGAGGGCGTACTGGACCTGCGGGCCGGCCTTCCGCTGCTGCCGGCGGGGCGGCGCGATGCCTGGGCGGCCCGGTTCGTCGACGCCGAAGAGAAGCATCCGGTGGACTTCTCGAGCAACGGCTGGGTGGTGGAGACCCTGCAGGGAGCCTGGTCGGCGATCACCCACACCCCGGGCACGGATGCCGGCCAGGTGCGCCGCGCCATCGAGGCCGCTGCCCGGGGCGGCGGTGAGACGGACGCCGTGGCGGCCACCGTCGGGGGCCTCGTGACCGCGCGCTGGGGGCTGGAAGCGGTGCCGGCTCCCTGGCGACAGCTGGTGCACGGCTGGCCGGGACTGCGCGGCGTTGACCTCGTCCGCCTCGCCATGCAGGCTGCCCACCGCGGAGAGGCCGCAGCCGCCGACGAGGTCGGAGAACGGAGGGCCGTCAAACTGCGGGCGCCGCGCTGAGGCTGTTGCGCTGCGGCTGCGGCTGCGGCGCTGAGGCTGCGGGCGTGCCACCCAGGCAAAGGCCCCGTAGGCTCATGCATCATGCAGGAATGTCAGACCGACCACGACAAGTCCCCCCTCGACCCCGTGGAAGCGGTGCTGGGATCGGCAGCGTGGCTCGGCATCGTCGCCGCGGCGTTCCTGGTCGTGGCCGTCATTGCCCCGTCGATCCCGCAAGTCAGACCGGTCGCCAGCGCCAGTGCCAGTGCCAGTACCAGTGCCAGTGCCAGTGCCGCGGGCACCCCGGCCGCACCGCCGGTGGCGGCCGTCCCGGCCCCGATCCCCGAGCCGGGCCCGCCGGCCGTTCCCGTGCCCGCCGCGCCGGCGCCAGCCGTCACCGCGCCTGCCGTCCCTGACGCGCAAGACAGCACGGAGCCCGCCCAACGGGAGCCGATCAAGTCGAAGTCGAAGCCGGAGGTCAGTGCGCTCATTCCCGCGCCGGCCTCCGTTCCCGCGTCGTCCTCGGACAATGTCTCGTCAGCAGAGCGAGTGACGACGTCGTCGACGCATGCCGAGACCGCCGCGCGCGGCAAGTCGCCGGTGCCGGACTCTCAACGGGAGGGCCGGCGGGAGCGCTAGCCACTCAGGGCTCCGCACGGGGGGTCAGGACGTGAGCGCGAGCGCGAACGGCAGCACCGCCGCGACGCCCTGCCGCCGCAGCAGACGCCCCGCGACCGTCAGGGTCCACCGGCTGTCGGCGATGTCGTCGACGAGCAGGATCGGACGGCCGGCGAACGGGGCCAGGGCCCGGGCGAGTTCGGGTCCCACCGCGAACCGGTCCCACACGTTGGAGAGCCGGTAGGCGCTGTTGCCGCCCGGTGTTCCGGTCGGCCCGGTACCCACGAGGTCCAGCGAGCCGAGCCAGGGCAGCCGGCCGGCGTCGGAGAGAGCGCGGGCCACCGAGCCCACCAGCAGCGGATGCCGCCTGGATGGCAGGCTCACCACCGCGGCCGGCCGCTCCTCCCAGCCCCATTCGGCCAGCACGCGGATGCAGGCGGCGATCATGGCCTGGCTCGCCGGGGCATCCGTGGCCTGCGCGGCGAAGACGTCCCGGAGGGGCCCGCCCCAGCCCAGGTCGGTCAGCCGGGCGAGGGCGCGCCCGGCCAGCAGGCGCTCGCCGACCGGGATGTTGCCCCGCACGTTCACGCCCAGGCTGGCGACCCCGGTCGGCCACTGGGCGCGCGGTTCGAGAGCCACCCCGACCCGGTCGAGGGACTGCGCGGCGGCCGAGGCCATGTCGGGCCGCACCTCGGCCGGGAACCAGGCCGCGGTGCAGTTGTCGCAGCGCCCGCAGGCGAGCGCGGTGTCGTCGTCGAGTGCCCGCTGCAGGAACTCCATCCGGCAGCCGGTGGTGGTCTCGTAGTCGATCATGGACTGCTGCTCGGTGACGCGGGCGGCAGCGATGCGCTCGTAACGCTCCTGGTCGTAGAACCACGGCTCGCCGGTGGCGACCCAGCCGCCGGTGACCCGGCGCACCGCGCCGTCCACGTCGAGCACCTTGAGCAGGAGCTCGAGCGGGCTTCGCTTCAGGTCGACGCGGGCCTCCAGCGCGGGGGTGGAGAGGGGCGCGCCGTCGTGCGCGGTCAGTGCGCCGATCACGGCCTCGGCCTTGTTCTTGCTGGGCATCGAGGAGGTGGCGAAGTACTGCCAGATGGCTTCGTCTTCGACGCCGGGCAGCAGGAGCACATCGGCGTTCGGGGTGGCGCGGCCGGCACGTCCGACCTGCTGGTAGTAGGCGACCGGGGAGGAGGGCGCGCCGAGGTGCAGCACGAAGCCGAGGTCGGGTTTGTCGAAGCCCATGCCGAGGGCGCTGGTGGCGACGAGGGCCTTCACCTCGTTGCGCTTGAGCATGCCCTCGGATTCCTCGCGCTCGGCGGTGTCGGTCTGGCCGGTGTAGGCCCGAACTGGGTGGCCGGCCTCCCGCAGCAGCCGGGCCGTGTCTTCGGCCGCCGACACGGTGAGGGTGTAGATGATGCCACTGCCGGGAAGCTCGTCGATGTGGCTGAGCAGCCACGCCAGGCGGGTGCGCGAGTCGGGGAGCCGAAGAACGCCCAGGCGCAGGGAGGCGCGGGCGAGCGGCCCACGGATGGTGACGACCGCGGTGGTGCTGGCGGTCCCGGTGGCGGACCCGGCCGCCGACCCGGCCGCGGCGCTGTCCAGCTGCGCCGCGACATCCGTCACGACCCGGCTGTTCGCGGTGGCCGTCGTCGCCAGCACCGGCACCCCGGCGGGCATCTGGGCGATCAGGTCGCGCAGGCGCCCGTAGTCCGGCCGGAAATCGTGGCCCCAGTCGGAGATGCAGTGGGCCTCGTCGACGACGAGCAGGCCGACCCGCTCGAGCAGCGCGGGGAGCTGTTCGTCGCGGAACTTCGGGTTGTTCAGCCGCTCCGGCGAGACGAGGAGTACGTCAACCTCGTCGTCCAGGAGTTGCTGCCGCACCTCGGCCCACTCGTGCGCGTTGGAGGAGTTGATCGAGACCGCGCGCACCCCGGCGCGGGCTGCCGCGGCCACCTGGTCGCGCATCAGGGCGAGCAGCGGCGACACCAGGATCGTCGGACCGGCGCCCTGTCGGCGCAGGAGCAGCGTGGCGACGAAGTACACCGCCGACTTGCCCCACCCGGTGCGCTGCACGACCAGGGCGCGCCGGCGCTGGTCGACGAGGGTCTCGATCGCCTCGAACTGCCCCTCATGGAAATCGGCGTCGTCCCGCCCGACCAGGGTGCGCAGGATCTCGAGGGCAGCGGTGCGGGTATCGGTCATCGGTCCAGCTTCGCAGGTGCGGGTGACAGTGCGCCGGGTGCGCCGCTTGCGTTCAGAGCGCGTCGAGCCGGGCCGCCACGTCGGCGGGGAACCCGCCGGTGCCGATCGGGCTCCAGCGGGTGGGCGCGATGCGGATCAGCGATTTGTCCTGCAGGGCCATCGCCGCCCGGTACTCGGCCCAGTCAGAGTGCTCGCCGGCAATGCAGCGGAAGTACTCGACGAGGCCCTCGGCCGCCTCGGGCATGTGCAGCACCTCGGCGTCGCCGTCGACCTGGATCCAGCCGCCGTCCCAGTCGTCGGAGAGCACCAGCACGGATGCGTGGACATTGCGTTCGGCGTTGCGGGTCTTGGCCCGGGCCGGGTACGAGGAGATCACGATCCGCCCGTCGGGGTCGACCCCGCCGGCGACCGGGGAGATCTGCGGACGGCCGTCGGCTCGGGTGGTGGCCAGTAGCATCCGGTGCCGGGGGCGAACGAAGTCGAGCATGCCGTCGCGGTCGACGACGGTGGACGTTGCGATGTCTCTGGCCATGCGTCCAAGGCTACGGCGGCGGGGTCCGCGTCCCTGTCGCGTGCGGTGACGGCCGGTCACCGTTCGGGACCTCGATATGCTCACAGCGTGAAGGTCATCCAGGAACTCGAAACCCGCATGCATCCCGACTCCATCGCCGGCTTCCGGCTGGTGGTGGCGGGGGCCCGGGTGACCGACACGATCCTGCTGCACGAGCGGGCGATGTGCCGGATGGTGGGTCATGTGCAGTGGATCCTGCGTCGCGTCGGCGCGGACGGCATCCGTCTGACCGCGGCCGGCTTCCTCCCGCCCGCGGTCGTGGTGCAGGCCACCACCGAGCTGGACTGGGGCTGGCCGGTGGCCGTGAACCGGGAGATCCATATTCTGCCGCTGCGAGAGCTGCGCGAGCACCTGGTCGCGGTCGGACTGCTCCGGGTTACCCGGGGCAGGCTGCTGCAGACCAGCCGGGGCCGGGCGCTCGCCGAGGCGCCGCGTGAGCTGTGGTGGCACCTCGCCCGCACCATCCACGTCAGCCGCACCGAGGTGGAAACCGACGCCGTCAACCTGCTGCTGCTGCTGATCGCCAGGAGGGGCTTCGACGAGGCCGAGCTGTTCAAACAGATGCTGGCCCTCAGCCTCGAAACCCTCGGCTGGGTGCAGCCGGACGGGGAGCCCTTGTCAGGCGGGGCCGCGTTCGCGCTCGTGCTGACGAAGTGGCGGCTGCTCAATCATCTCGGTGCGATCGATGTCAGCGCGGACTACCTGCGCTGGACGATCACGCCCGGCGGCGCCGCGTTCGCCCGCGCGGCCCTGCAGACCGAGGTGTGACGCGGGCCGCGGCGGCGGGCGTCTCTGCGGATGGTCTCCTCTCTGTGCTTCCGGGAGGCGGCTAACTGCCGAGCGGGAAGTCGTGGGTCTGGCCGGGAGAGAGGGTCGCCTCGCGGCCCTCGATCCGCGCCCGGATCGGGGTGGCGCCGCCCGCGCGCAGGTGCAGCCTCAGATTCGTCGGCGTCAGTTCCAGCCGGATCGGCTGCTCCCGGTAGTTGATGCTGAAGGTGATCTCCGCGAGTTCCTTCGGCAGCACGGGGTGCAGCCAGAGCATGTCCTCCCGGATCTCCAGCCCGGTGTAGCAGCGCACGACCATGTCGACCGAACCGGCCATCGACGCGAGGTGGATGCCCTCGTGGGTGGAGCCGCCGGGAATGTCGCCGAGGTCGCTGTCCAGGGCCAGGGTCAGGTAGTCCCAGGACCGTTCGCGGTCGCGCCTTGCCTCGAGCCAGGAGTGAACGACATTGCTCAGGGTGGACCCGTGCGTGGAGCGCGCCGAGTAGAAATCGACCGTTCGCACGATGGCCTCCGGCGGCAGTTCGTAGCCCATGGTCTAGAGCAGCTCGCGCAGTTCCTCGGCGGAGAGCAGGTAGAGCAGCATGAGCACATCGGCCTGCTTGGAGAGCCGGTAGTTGTTCGTGCTGTCGCCCTCGGCGTTGAGGATCAGGTCGAGCCGGGCGATCGAGGGATACCTCGCCCGGTAGGCGTCCCAGTCGAACTCGGGGAGGTCCTCGTAGCCCTCGAACTGGCTGATCACCCCGTCGGCGTGGAAGGGAACCCGCAGCCGCAGGCTGATCCGGGCCCACTGGTCGACCTCGTCGGGCCGCAGTCGCAGCCGGTTCCAGAGCGGCCGGCAATACCGGTTCTGCAGCAGCGACACCGTTTCGACCGCGCGGCTCAGCACCCACGCGGTCATCACGTTCGTGTACGAGTTGTTGCGCAGACCACTCCCCGGCGAGCCCGGATAGCCGTCATGGAACTCGTCCGGCCCCATCACCCCCTCGAT
The DNA here is from genome assembly GCA_014376815.1 of Cryobacterium sp. Lineage (GTDB taxonomy): Bacteria > Actinomycetota > Actinomycetes > Actinomycetales > Microbacteriaceae > Cryobacterium. The sequence continues at coordinate 26,387 of JACMQV010000167.1, read as the reverse complement.
GTCGTAGCGGTCGTCCGCCTCGTCGTACCGGGCCAGGCTGGCGAAGAAGCGAGCCACTTCGAGCAGCATCTCGGCACCCTGGTGGATCAGGAACTCGGTGTTCCCGGTGGACTGGTAGTACTGCCAGACGCTGTACGCCACGGCGAGCCCGACATGCCGCTGGTTGCTTGAGTTGTCGGGCATCCACTGCTGGGTCAGCGGGTTGAAGAGTTCCGTCGGGGTGGCCTCGCGCCCGTCGATGCCGCTCTGCCACGGGAACATCGCCCCCTCGCAGCCCACGGCGCAGGCGGCCGCCCGCGCTTCGTTCAGCGGCCGGTACCGGTAGCCGAGCAGGGCGCGGCTGAGGTCGGGGCGGCGCAGGGTGAGGATCGGGTAGACGAACAACTCGTCCCAGAACACGTGCCCGCGGTAGCCCTCGCCGTGCAGGCCCCGCGCCGGCATGCTCGCGTCGAGGTCGGCGTCGACGGCCGCGACGGTCTGCAGCACGTGGAAGGTGTTCAGGTTCAGCGCCAGCGACTCGTGCTCGCCCGCGTCCATCCCGACGGCGAATTCGTCCCAGAGAACCTGCCAGGCGAGCTCGTGCGCCGCCAGCAGGTCCGCCGGTTCCGGCAGGCGCCGCATCCACGTCTCCACCGCCCGGGCCGGCGAGGCGATGGCACGGTCCCGGGACGTGCTGACGACGACGGTCTTCTCCACCCTGACCGGATGCGCCGGCTCCAGGCGCACCTCGAATTCGTGCGCCACCCAGCCCGCGTCATCGGTGAGCAGGCGCCGGGCGATGTCGAGCGGTTGCTCGTCCCTGAGCACCCGCGTGCGCGCGGCGAGGGCGATGTGGATGCCTGACTCGGTCGTCTCCATCTCCAGCAGCGTCGTCTCGGCGTCGATCTCGGCCTGGGTGCGAGGCAGCAGGTGCGAGTTGGTGAGCAGCCGGTCGGCGGCCACGTTGCGGTTGAAGACGCGGCCCTCCAGGGCCGAGCGCACGGTCAGCGGGCCGCTCCAGTCCTCCGCCTCGAATGTCGTGTCGAGCACGGCCGCATGCGGCGCCGGCTGCGACACGAACCGCCGTGAGGTCACCCGGGTGGTGCGGCCGGCCACGTCGCGGCAGCGGATGACCCGGGTCAGCACCCCGCGCCGCAGATCCAGCTCCTGCAGGTACGTGACCAGCTCGGCGTGGCCGGCGGCGAACCAGTCCCCGTCGGCCACCCTGAACCCCAGCGGCAGCCAGTTGGGGGCGTTGACCAGGTGCTCGTCCTCCACGGTGCGCTCGCCGAGGTCGGTCTTCACCCGGTTGTAGACGCCCGCGAGGTAGGTGCCGGGGTAGTGCACGCCGTCGTCGGCGGACTCGGCGGCCGCGCCGCGGGTTCCCCAGTAGCCGTTGCCGAGCGTGCAGAGCGCTTCCCGCAGCCCCTCGGTCGCCGGGTCGTAGCCGATGTAGCGCAGCAGCCAGGGGTCGCTGCCGGACTCGCCGCCGGCCCAGCCGCGGTTCTTCCCGGTCAGGGCGGGATCCAGGGCGGCCAGGTCGAGGTCGGTGAGGTCGGAGAGCACGAGGTCGGCGCCGGCCGAGCGCAGCCGGTCGTCGCCGGTGCGGTCCATCCCGATCACCAGCCCGAATCCGCCGCGCGCCGCGGCCTGCACGCCGGCCTCCGCGTCTTCGACGACGACGGTGCGGTCCGGGGTCACGTGCAGCCTCCGGGCCGCCTCGAGGAACAGGGCCGGGTCGGGTTTCCCGGCCAGGCCCAGCCGCTGGGCATCCGTGCCGTCGACCGTCACGTCGAACAGGTCATCGACGTGCGCCGCCGCGAGGACGGCGGCGCTGTTGCGGCTCGAGGTCACGAGGGCGACCGGCAGGCCCTGCACACGCAGCCGCCGCAACAGGGCCAGCGTGCCGGGAAAGGTCTGCACGCCGCCGGCGGCGAGTTCCCGGGTGAAGAACTCCTGCTTGCGGGCGGCGAGTGCGTCGACGGTCGCCCGTCGGTGCGCCGTCTCGATGCCCCGTGAGGCCAGGAACGCCCGGATGCCGTCTTCCCGCGGGCGCCCGTCGACGTACCGCCGGTAGTCGGTCTCGATCTCGAACGGAGGCACCGCCGACGTCGTCAGCCCCGGCAGCGCCTCGTCGAAGAGGGCCTTCCACGCCCGGGCATGCACGGTGGCCGTGTCGGTGACGACGCCGTCAAGGTCGACGATCACGGCATCGTAGGCGGCCCGCACCGGGTGCGGCGACTGTGGCTGGCCGGCCGGCTGGTTCATGGGTGCTCCTCCTGGCCCTGGATGCCCGGCCGTGGATGCCCGGCCGTGGCTGCCCGGCCGTGACTGAGCACATAGTACGCAGATGGTTGGATTGACACATGACCTCCACACCGGACTACATCGACGATTTCGCCCGCTTCATCACCGCCTCCCCGTCGTCGTACCACGCGGCCGCAGAGGTCGCCCGACGTCTGGACGCCGTCGGCTTCAGCCGCTGTGACGAAACCGAGGAGTGGTCCGGTGAGGCCGGACGGCGCTACGTCGTGCGCGACGGCGCGGTCATCGCCTGGGTGCAGCCGCACGGTGCGGGCCCGACGACGCCGTTCAGAATCCTGGGCGCCCACACCGACTCGCCCGGGTTCAAGCTCAAGCCGAAGCCGACCGTCGAGGCCCACGGATGGCTGCAGGCCGGCGTCGAGGTCTACGGCGGCCCGCTGCTCAACTCCTGGCTCGACCGCGAACTCGAACTCGCCGGCCGGCTGACCACCGTCGACGGCACCGAATACCTCGTGCGCACGGGCCCGTTCTGCCGCATCCCGCAGCTGGCCATCCACCTCGACCGCGACGCCAACGCGGGTCTCACCCTCGACCGGCAGCGACACCTGACCCCGGTGTTCGGCGTGGGGGAGGCCGGCCAGGCCGACCTGATCGGCCACCTCGCCGGGCTCGCCGGGCTGCGGGGAGACCAGGTCGCCGGTTACGACATCCTCACCGCCGACACGGCCGCCCCGGCCCGCTTCGGCCTGGATGACGCCCTGTTCGCCGCCGGCAGGATGGACAACCTGTCCTCGGTGCACGCCGGACTGGTGGCCCTGATCAACGCGCCGGAGCCCACCGACCAGATCCTCGTGCTCGCGGCGTTCGACCACGAGGAACTCGGTTCCGAGACCCGGTCCGGCGCGAGCGGACCGCTGCTCGGTGACATCCTGACCCGGATCGGGGCCGGGCTCGGCGCATCCGTCAGCCAGCGGCTGCGCGCGTACGCCGGCTCCTGGTGCCTCTCCGCCGATGCCGGCCATTCCGTGCACCCCAACTACCCGGAGAAGCACGACCCGGCCAACCGGCCCGTGGCGGGCGGGGGGCCGCTGCTCAAGATCAACGCGACGCAGCGGTATGCGACGGATGCCGGCGGCGCGGCCCTCTGGGCGAGTGTCTGCGCGCAGGCCGGCGTGGCCTATCAGGAGTTCGTCTCGAACAACACCGTCCCCTGCGGCTCGACCATCGGCCCGCTGACGGCGACGAGGCTCGGCATCCGCACGGTGGACGTCGGAATCCCGCTCCTGTCGATGCACTCCGCCCGCGAGCTCTGCCATGTGAACGACCCGGTGGCCCTGAGCGCTGCGATCGGCGCGTTCTTCGCACCGGAGCGGTGAGAACGGGCGGGCGCCATCGGCGGGACAACACCTGAGGCGGAACGACAGAGTCAGTCAGCCATTGTGGATAGTGCTTTTATCGGATAGTTTAACTATTGGAAACATTCACTATCGGTAAGACGGCACGTGCGTCGTCCGCAGAGGAGATTCTCATGACCGTCCACCTCGTCGTCGGCGCCGGCTTCATCGGCGAAGCCCTGGCTCGCGCCCTCGTCGCGCGTGGCGACACCGTGCTGCTCGCTACCCGCTCCGGCTCGATCGTGCCGGGCACGACGTCGCTCACGGTCGACGCATCCGATCCGGATGCCCTGGCCGCCGCAGCAGCGGGCGCCGCCTCGATCTTCCTCGTGACCAATCCGCGCCAGTATCACCGCTGGCCCGAATTGTGGCCCCCGATGCACCGTGCCGCCATCGAAGCGGCCCGCCGGTCCTCGGCCCGGCTGGTCCTGATGGGCAATCTGTACGCTTACGGCGAGGCCAGCGCCATGCCGATGTCCGAAACGACGCCCCTGCATCCGACGGAGCCGAAGGGCCAGGTGCGCGCCGAGGGGTGGGAGCTCGCGCTCGCCGCGCAGGCCCGTGGCGAAATCGAGGTGGTCGAGGTGCGGGCCAGTGACTACTTCGGACCGGGCGCCGGCCGGGGCAGCCAACTCGGATCGGCCTTCTTCGGGTCGGTTCTCGCCGGCAAGTCCGCCCGGATCTTCGGTAGCGCGAGCGAACCGCACAGTTGGTGCTACCTTGCCGACGTCGTCGCCACCCTGATCGCGGCCGCGGACTACCGCGGGCCGTGGGGCCGGGTCTGGCACGTGCCGGCTGCGGAGCCGCTCTCCCGCACCGAGATCGCCGAGCGGGTGAATCGACTCACCGGCGAAGAAGGCAGCGTCAGGGCGCTGAGCCCGGCGTTCCTGCGACTGCTCGGCGTCTTCGTGCCGTTCATACGAGCGGCCAATCACTCGGCGTACCAGTTCAACCGGCCGTTCCTGGTTGGCTCCATTGAGACCGAGCGTCTGCTCGGCGTGCAGGCCACGTCGTGGGAGGACTCACTGGCAGCCGTACGAGAAAGCTATCGGACGCCGGCCGAGCGGGCGGACGCCTGATCATGGCGGGACCCGACATGAGGATGGCCGAACTCAGCTTACGCAGCGGTGTAACGGTTGCGACGATCAAGTTCTATCAACGGGAGAATCTGCTGCCGCCGGGCGTTCGCACGGGTCCCAACCAGGCACTGTACGGAGACGCACACCTCGGTCGCATCCGCCTCATCCTCGGCCTGACCGAGGTCGGCGGCCTCACCGTCGCAGCCGCCCGGCGAGTGCTCGAAGCCATCGACTCCGAGCTCCCGCTGCCGGAGACCTTCGAGATCGCCCAGCATTCCGTGTCCGAGGCGGTCGATCCGACGAGCGTGACGACGGATGCCCTATCCCACGTCGACGCGCTGATGCAGGGCTGGCACGTCTCGGACGACAACCCGGGTCGCCTCGCGGCGGCCCAGGTGTTCGACACCTTCACGGGAATCGGCCAGGTCGACGCCGCGGGTTGGTTCCGGCGCTACGCGGCGGCAGCCCTCCTGGCGGCCGAAGCCGACATCGATGAACTCGATGCCCGCGTCGACAGGGCAGCCAAGGCCGAGATCGTCGTCGTGGGCACGGTGCTCGGCGACACGCTGTTCTCGGGTCTGCGCCGAGCTGCCCAGGAACATCTGTCCTCGCTCCGTTACGCCGCGCCGCCTGCGTCCGAGCGCTGAGTTCGAAGTTCTGAGTTCTGAGTTCTGAGTTCTGAGTTCTGAGCAGCATCTCGCGCCCCACCATCGTAACCACGCAACGTAACCACGCAACCCAACTACAAGGTCCGAGGAGTGATCGTGTCCAGTTTGTCGTCCCCGTCGTCCCCGTCGTCCCCGATGCGCCTGGGGCTCCGCCCCCTCGTCTGGCATCGGCCCGTGCTCTGGATGTCTCTGGCCATGGCGGTTCTGGTCGTGGTCTGCCTGATCGGGCTCCTGATCGACCACCGCACCCTCACCGGCGCCCCGATTTGGGCCAAGCCGCTCAAATTCTCGATCAGCGTGCTGGTGTATTCGCTCACCCTGGCCTGGCTGCTCCCCCTTCTCCGCCGACGGTGGCTGGCCTGGTGGATCGGCACCGCGGCCATGGTGGCGCTGGCCGTTGAGATGGTCGTCATCGTCGGGGCGGCCTGGGTCGGAGTGCCGAGCCACTTCAACGTCGCAACCTCACTCGCATCCGTTCTCTGGTCGGTGATGGCGTTTTCGATCGTCGTGGTCTGGCTGGCGACGCTGCTTCTCGCGTTCCTGCTCGTCCGGGCTGATCTCGGCGACCCGGCCAGGTCGCTCGCTATCCGGAGCGGCGCGCTCATCGCCGTGGTCGGAATGGGTCTGGCCTTTCTGATGACCGGGCCGACCGCGGACCAACTGGACAGCTTCCAGGGCATCGCCGGGGCGCACACCGTCGGCGTCCCGGACGGCGGGCCTGGCCTGCCCCTGCTCGGCTGGAGCACCGTGGCCGGCGATCTGCGCATACCGCACTTCGTGGGGATGCACGCTCTCCAGGTGCTGCCACTCGCGGCACTGCTGCTGGAAGTCGCGGCCCGGCGGCTGCCGGTGTTCCGAGACCCGATGGTGCGCCTGCGCTTGCTCTGGGTGAGCGTCGTGTTCTATCTGGGGGTGCTCGCCCTCCTGACCGGGCAGGCGCTCGCCGGGCAGTCGATCGTGCGCCCCGACCTCGTCATCGCGACCATCGCGGTCGGGCTCTGCTCGGCAGCCGCCGTGTCGTACGGCGTCGTGGTCGGGCTCGCTGCCCGCCGGAAGGTCGTGCGGGGGGAACCGGCCGTGGCTGAGCGGAAAGCTGAGCAAACTACCTAGCGGGCGAAAACCCGTTCCCTGCTGCGCAGCGGCGCCGGGTAATGCACCGACTCCACCAGGTCCTGCCCCTCGGCAAGGTCACAATCGGCTTCATGCACGATGACGGGCCAGATGATCCGGCGGTCGTTTCCGACGTGGGCTGTGCCACCGATTCCGCACTCCCGGCAGTGGACATTCAGTACCCAGTCGATTTCTCTCATTCTCAGAGGTTTCCTCAGATGGGAACGTGCGGCAAGGGGGTGTACTTCCGCGGCGCGATATGCAAGCGGGGGCGTCAGCGCACGCTGATCCGGCCCAGGATCAACTCGGCGATCACCCGGTAGCCGCGGTCGTTGGGGTGGAAGCGGTCGCTTGTCCCGCCGAACACCGCCCGCCCGGCCGGCCCCCGGTTGGCCGCCTCGGGGTAGAGGCCGTAGAGGCTGACGAACGCGCCACCCTGCCGGGCGCACGCATCCTCGATGACCGCGTTGTAGGCATCCGAACCGTCTGCCCCGCCCGCGCTGCCCCAGGTGCCGACGCAGACGAGGGGCACGTCCGGGGACTCGGTGTGCACCCGGCGCAGCAGCGACTCGTAGCTCTGCTCGAATTCGGTCGGCCCGGTCCGGGCCACCACGTCGTTGGTTCCCAGTTCGACCAGGGCCAGGTCCAGGTTCTCCGGCACGTTCACCAGCCCGGAGACGGTCGCGGTGGTGGCGCCGGCACGGTTCTTGTGGAATTCCCGCACCGGCCCGTCCGTCGACAGGGCGTCGACCATCACGGGGCGGAAACCCCGGTCTTGCAGCTTGGCATCGAGCCCGTAGCTGATGGAATCCCCGACGAACAGGACCCGGAGCGGGCGGTCGTCGGGGCGGGTGACCTGCGCCATCGTGTCTGCCGCCGGGGGGTTCAGCGCGAAGGCGGAGGCAACGCAGGCCCCTGCCAGGGCGAGCGCGGAGACTCCGATCGCGACCACCAGCCGTTTTGGACGCCCGCGCCGGGGACCCGCTGCCCGGGGACGGCGGTCGGGGCGCGGAGGCATCCGTCGAGTCTAGGCCGGGCCAGCTCTAGGCCGGGCCAGCTCCAGGCCGGGCCAGCTCTAGGCCGGGTCAGCGGCGGCGATGCGCTTGAGCCGGGCGCGGGCCGCGTCCTCGGAGCTCGACGTGGGTCCGAGCAGGAGCCGCACCGCGCCGAGCACCGCGCCCGTGCCCCAGACCACGGGCAGCATCGACCGCCGCAGGCCGAGCAGGTCCCGGTATTCGCGGGGGATGGACGCGACCGCGCCGGCGAACATGACCCGGTAGAACGGCATCATCCCGGGCCGGAGCGGGGGATTGCGGATGAAGCGCACCGCCTCGGCGACGCGCTCGTCGCTTTTGAGCACGCCGGCATCCTTGAACGCGTCGAGTTGCTGCCGCAGCTCGGTGGCCGACAGGGGCGGGTTCCGCACCCCCACCAGCTCTCCCGCCTTCGCCCATTCCCGCACGTAGCCGTCGGCCCCGCCCGGGATGGCGTCACCCCAGATCGTGTGGGACTGCAGGAACGCGTCGGTGAAGACGATGTGAACCCAGGCGAGCAGCTCGGGATCCCCGGCCGCATAGGGGCGCTCGATGCCCTGGGCGTCGCGGTAGGTGCCGGTCACCCGGTCGTGGAAGCGTCCCACCCGGGACGATTCGAACTCGGCCAGGTTCGTATCGGCGAAGGTCACCGTGACCAGCCACTGGATGGTCCCGGAGAGGCGCCCGAGAGGGTCTTCCCTGTACCGCGACCAGTCATGCACGCCGGCCATGGCACCCGGGTGCAGGGTCTGCATCAGCAGGGCACGGATGCCGGCGACCATCGTGGCCATCCCGCCGTGAACGGCCCACGAGGCCGAGCCCGGGCCGAAGAAACCCGCGTCGTCGCCGAGTTCGATCTTGTCGACCCAGTTCGGCCGGCCCTCGCTGTTCCCGGAGAGTGTCACCAGGAGATGTGACCGCCAGCTTTCTACGAACCTGCCCATGGAGAGAGGCTAACCCGTCGTTGCTGGGCATCGGCCCGGAACCTCGGCGACGAGGACGCCGGGGAACCGGGGGCCTCTAGGCTCGGGATCATGCCGCCACGCCTCCTGTTTGCCGATCAGCTCGGTCCCCACTTCGACGACGGCGGACCCCTGGTGATGGTGGAAGCCCTGGGGGTACTCGGGCGCCGCCCCTACCATCGGGCCAAGGCGCACCTGATCCTCAGCGCCCTGCGTCACCGGGCCAGGGAGCTGGGCGACCGGGTGGAATACCTCCAGGCCGAGCACTACCGGGACGTCCTTGCGGGGCGTGAGCTCGAGGTGATCAATCCCACCTCCTGGGGCTCCCGCGCCCTCGTGCGGGAGCTGAACGCTCGCGTGCTGCCCAGCCGCGGCTTCGTCACCAGCGAAGCGGACTTCGCCGCGTGGGCCGCCGGGCGGCCGCCCTCCCGGCTGGTCATGGATCACTTCTACCGCCAGGTGCGCACGGACACCGGCCTGCTGATGCGTGGTCCCGACCCGGAGGGCGGCCGATTCAACTTCGACCACGACAACCGTCAGCCGCCGCCGAAAGGAGCAGTGGGGCTGGGCCTGCCGGACCCGTACCGGCCGGTCGAAGACGACATCGACGAACAGGTGCGGGCCGACCTGGACCGGCTGCAGGCGGACGGGCGCATCCGCCTGATCGGGGAGGATGCTCCCCGGCGATTCGCGGCGACCCGGGCAGAGGCGCTGGCGGCGCTCGCCGACTTCGTCGAGACGCGGCTGGGCGATTTCGGACCGTTCGAGGATGCGTCACTGCTCGGCGACGACGCGATGGCCCACTCGCGGCTGAGCGTTCCGCTCAATCTGGGGCTGCTGCATCCGCGCGAGGTGATCGACGCCGTGGTCCAGGCTTACGAGACGGGGGGAGCGCCGTTGCAGAGCGTGGAGGCGGTGGTGCGGCAGATCATGGGCTGGCGGGACTGGGTCTGGCACCTCTACTGGCACCTCGGTGAGGACTATGTGCGGCGCAGCAATTATCTGGACGCGCAGGTGCCACTGCCCCGGGAATTCCTCGAACTGGACGGACGCGGGGTGCGGGCGAAATGCGTGAGTCACGTGCTCGATCAGGTGCGCCGCACCGGATATGCCCACCACATCCAGCGCCTGATGGTGCTTGGCAACTGGGCCCTTCAGCGCGGGTACCGCCCGGCGGAACTCACCGACTGGTTCACGAACGCCTTTGTCGACGGCACACCCTGGGTGATGCCCGCCAACGTCGTGGGGATGTCCCAGCACGCCGACGGCGGAATCGTCGCCACGAAACCCTATGCCTCCGGCGGCGCCTACATCTCGAAGATGAGCGACTACTGCGGCTCGTGCACCTTCAACCCGAAGAAACGGCTGGGCGAGGACGCGTGCCCGTTCACGGCCGGGTACTGGGCCTTCCTCGACCGGGTGGAGCCACGCATCCGCGGCAATCACCGGATGGCCCAGCCCCTGGCCGGGCTCCGCCGACTCGTCGACCGTGACGAGGTCGTCGCCCAGGAGCGTGCCCGTACCCAGTGGTGAGAGTCGAATGTATTATCTAAAAATTTCTCAACATGACGCGATCGACTATAGACCATACGTTCTTCATGAGGTATGCTCAGAACATGACCAACCTCGCGGAAGACCTCAGGCGGGCAGCGGATGCCGTCGCCCTGCTGGGTTCCTCGAGCGCCGACTATGAGGCATTGCCCGACGCCGCCGTGCTGGCCGGGCAGAAGCAGATCGCGGCGGCCCGCCGCCTGCTCGACACCCGTTCCGCGTGGATGGCCGCCACGATCGCCCGACGTTCCCGCCCGGAGCTCGGCCACTCGGGTCTGGCGGCGCAGCAGGGATTCCTGTCGCCGGAGGCTCTGATTCAGCAGTGGACGGGTTCGTCGAAGGGGGACGCGTACAAGCTCGTCGCGGTCGGCACCATGATGGCCGACACGGAGGCAGCCGAGAAGCTGGTCGAGGCGGCGTCGGAGATCCCGGGCGCGGATGCTGCCGAGGTCGCCGCGTTCGTGGCGAAGGTGCCGTGGCAGGCGCCGATCGCTCGGGCCGTGACCGCCGGAACACTCTCCGTCGACGCTGCGGAGTCGATCCGTGCTGGGCTGGGCAAGATCGACGAGGCGGTCACAGCGGAGAAGCTCGGGGCGGCGCTCGAGGCGCTGCTTGCGGAGGCGTCGTTCCTGTCCGAGGGGGCCCTGAACGCCGACGAGGTCTTCAAGCGCGCCCGGCGGATGCGCGATTCCCTCGACGAGGCCGGTATCGCCGCCAGGGAGAAGCAGGCCTACGACGACCGCTACCTGCGTGTCTACCGGCTGGGCAACGGCAACGTTCGCGTGAACGGGCTCTTCGCGCCGGAAGACGGCGAGTTCGTGCTCTCCACCTTCGACTCCATCACCGGTCCGCGTCGCGGCGGGGTGCGGTTCGTCGACAAGGAGCGGGCCGCCTGGGCCACACAGATGCAGGACGACCCGCGCAGCAACGAACAGATCGCCGCGGACTCCCTTGTGCAGCTGCTCAAGATCGCCGGCGAGGCCGACCCGGGCCGGGTCTTCGGCGGCCGCCGCCCGTCTGTGCGCGTGATTGTCACGGAGAAGGCGATCACGGCGGGTCAGGCGGATCAGCCCGGGCAGCCCGGGCAGACGATTCAGTCTGAGACTGTGGAGCAGGGGTCCGCCGCAGAGGCCAGTCACGGGCAGATCGAGGGCAGCCCGGTCCCGATCTCGCAGGAAACCATCGACAGGCTGCTCTGCGACACCGGAACCCGCGGCATCAGATTCGACGACACCGGCCAGATCATCAACGTCGGCCGCGACCAGCGCCTCTTCACCGAGGACCAGCGTGCCGCGATGGGCGTTCGGGACGGCGGATGCCGCTGGGTCGGCTGCGACAGATCACCGGCCTGGAGCGAAGCGCACCACATCGACGAGTGGCTGAAAGACACGGGGCGCACCGATCTCGCCGATGGAGTGCTGCTCTGCCATCCGCATCATCTGCTGCTGCACAATCAGCACTGGACGATCATTCGCACCGGAACGGAGTACTGGCTCCGACCACCGGTCACGGTCGATCCGGAACAGGCGCCGATCACATTGCCGAGCAAGCGCCTCAGTCGAATTCGGCCAGCCGGAGGCTGAGCCACAGGGTCAGGGTGTCGTCCGCATCATCAAGGTCGATCTCGAAGAGCTCCTGAGCCCGGCGCAGTCGGTACCGGAGGGTGTTCTGGTGCACCGACAACCGGCCGGCCGTCACGGCCGAATCCCGCGAACAGTCCAGATAGGTGCTCAGGGTCTTGGCGTAGTCGCTGCCGGTGCGGGCATCCGTCTCGAGGACTCGAACCGCTTGCTCGGAGACCAGCCGGGGCGTCTGGCGGAAGATCTCGGCCAGTTCCAGGAGCGTGAGCTGGCTGCGCTCGTCCCCGGCGCTCGCCACGGCACCGCCCGCCGGACGAGCCCCGACGAGCAGCAGCACCAGATCGGCATCGTGCCGCGACCGTGCGATGCCGGCCAGGGCCGAGACCACAGACCCTACGGAGGCGCGCACGGTGATTCCGAATGCCGTCCCCGAGCGGCTCACGACCCGTCCGGCCAGGGCCTCGACGCCCGCCGGTTCGGACCCGGCAGCTCCGCTGAACAACGCATAGATCGCGGTGCCGATCACGACGCATTCGGAGTTGTGCTGGTGAGCCTCGCACTGGATCGCGATCAGGTCGACGAGCCGCAACAGCCGCAGCTCGTCGCCGGTCGCCGCCAGATCGGGCTGGAACGCCAGCACCACGAACGGCCCGGCGGCGTCGAGCCCCAACTGGGTGGCCAGGAGCCGCGAATCGTCACCGCCCTCGAGTAGCCGGCGCAGTAGCTCGGCGCGCTGCAGACGGGCCAGGTCCGCGGTGCTTCGGGCCCGTAGGAGGTGCAGCGCGGCGATGTCGGCGGCACGCTCGAGCGCACTCAGGGCATCGGTGTCGAGGTCCTCCGCCGCGTCGACGACCCAGATCGAACCCAACGGCTGCACGCCGGCCCGGACCGCCACGGCCAGCCGCCCTAGGCCCGGAGCGAGGCCGGGCACCCGCACCGCCCCGGCCGCACGGAACACTGCCGCATACTGCGCGGCGTTCTCCGGCAGGTCCGGCACCTGCCGGCCGAGGATGCCCTCCCGCCGATCGCCGTCGATCACCTGCCCCGGCACGGTCGAATAGGCGAGGATGTGCGTCTGGAGGTCCTCGATCGCGGTCGCCCCGCCGATCAGGGCGGCGATCGCGTTGGCCAGGGCGAAGAGGTCGCCGACCGGGGTGGCCGAGAGGGAGCTGTCTGCCTCGCTCACCGTCGTCAGGGCGGAATTCATGAGCGAGTCCACCTGGCGCCACTCGAGCTCGTCGTCCACGACCAACAGGGCGATCCCCTCGGCATCCGCCACGGCCGCGAGGGTCTCGACGCTCAGCCCGAGCGACTTGACGACGACCGCGCCGAATCCCCGACGAGCCGCGGTCCGCACGACGTCCACGGATTCCGGTGCGGCCGGATGCAGGCCGATCCCCAGGAGGATGCCGCTGCGCCGGCCGGTCTCGGCACCGAGCGGGTCGTACAGGGTCGGACTGGTCAGGGGCAGGCGGATCCGGGCCAGGTGCGAGGCCAGCCGCAGCCCGGAGCCGTCGAGAACGTGCAGCAGCTCGGTGACACCAATGCCCTGTTCAGGCGGATTCGATTGTTCCACCCCGCAACCGTAGCGGCTCATTGTGCTGCACGACAATAGATCCGGCGAGGCTCTGTGCTGCTCGACGAGGATCGGACGCGGCGTTCTGACCACACTGGGACCATGCCTCTCAGCCTCGAAGCCAGCCCGCTCGTCCGCCAGGCGCACGGCGCCGCGGCCCGCGCGGCGAGGGCGGCCCGGATCCGCGTCGTCGACGAGTCGGACCTGGATCGCCTCCGTGACGTGGAAGCCCTGCTCATCGCCGTCTGGGGAACCTCTCCGCACGGGGCGCCGATCCCGACAGACCTGCTGCGCAGCATCAGCCACGCCGGCTGCAACGTCACGGCCGCGTACACCGAGGACGGCACGCTCTGCGGTGCGGCCGCGGCGATCGTGTCACCCGGAAACGCGTCCATGTACTCCCTGATCGCCGGCGTGCTGCCGGGCCTCGCCGACGCCGGTGTCGGCTTCGCCCTCAAGCAGCACCAGCGGTCCTGGGCGCTGGCCCGCGGCATTGAGACCATGACCTGGACCTTCGATCCGCTGGTCAGCCGCAATGCCCGGTTCAACCTGACCAAGCTCGGGGCTCACGCGACGGAGTACCTCGAGAACTTCTACGGCCCGATGGACGACGACATCAACGCCGACGACCAGAGCGACCGGCTGGTGGCCGTATGGCCGCTGACGAGCCCCGAGTCCGTCGCCTGCAGTGAAGGCCTTCCCCTGGCCACCGTCCTGCCCGACATCGACCCCGCCGACGTGCGGGGCACCGGACCGGACGGCCGACCGAACGTCGCCCTGAGCGGCGACGCACTGTGGTGTCGCGTGCCCACGGACATCGTCGCCCTGCGCACCCTCGATCCGGAGCAGGCCGCGGCCTGGCGGGCGAGCGTGCGGGAGATCTTCACCACGGAATTCGGCAGGGGCCGTTCGGCCGTCGGAGTCACCCGAGACGGCTGGTACCGGCTCGAAACAGGAGGACAGCAATGAGAATCGAGAACATCGAACTGCGCAGGGTCACTCTGCCCCTGGTGAGTCCGTTCCGGACATCCTTCGGAACGGCCACCGAACGGGAGACGACGCTGGTGCGCGTGCGCACCGCGAACGCCGAGGGGTGGGCCGAGTGCGCCGCCGAGCCCGACCCGCTCTACAGTTCCGAGTTCCTCGACGGCTGTGACCTTGTCATTCGCGACCACCTGATCCCGAGGCTCCAGGCACTCGGGGACCGGCTGACCGCCGAGCATGTCGCCGGGGCCCTCGCACCGGTGAAGGGCCACCCGATGTCCAAGGCCGTGCTCGAAACGGCCATCCTCGACGCCCAGCTCAAAGAAACCGGGGTCTCCTTCGCCGGCTATCTGGGTGCGGTGCACGACACCGTTCCCGCCGGCGTCTCGGTGGGCATCATGGATTCGATCGAGGAACTCCTCGACGCCGTCGGCGGTTACCTCGAGGAGGGCTACCTGCGGATCAAGCTCAAGATCGAACCCGGCTGGGACCTCGCCCCCGTCCGCGCCGTGCGGGAGCGGTTCGGCGACGACATCCTGCTGCAGGTGGACGCGAACACCGCGTACACGCTCGCGGATGCCCGTCACCTCGCCCGCCTCGACCCCTTCGACCTGCTCCTGATGGAGCAGCCCATGGCCGAAGACGACATCCTGGGCCACGCGGCCCTGGCCAGGCTGATCAGGACCCCGATCTGCCTCGACGAATCCATCGAGTCCGCCCGCGACGCCGCCGCCGCGATCACCCTCGGCGCCTGCAGCATCATCAACGTCAAGCCCGCCCGGGTCGGCGGCTACCTCGAGGCCCGCCGTATCCATGACGTCGCCGCGGCCCACGGAGTCCCGGTCTGGTGCGGGGGAATGCTGGAAACCGGCATCGGCCGGGCCGCGAACGTCGCCCTCGCCGGCTTGCCGAACTTCGTGCTGCCGGGGGACACCTCCGCATCCAATCGTTACTATGCGCAGGACCTCACCGCCCCCTTCGTGCTGGAGGATGGTCACTTGCGCGTACCCACTGGCCCGGGCATCGGCGTCGAGGTCCTGCCCGACGTGCTGGCCGACCTCACCGCCTCCACCGTGGACATCACGTTCTAACCACCCCTAACCCCCTGGACGCACCCGGTCCCGGCCAGCCCGAGCAACACCCCAGTCTGGAGAGCACGAATGAACACTGAAAAACGCACCGGTCCGTCGTGGCTGATGGTGGCATCGATCGGGATCGCGGCGACGCTGGCGCTCTCCGCCTGCGCCACCGCCGACGCGGCGCCCTCGAACGAGAAGGCGCCCTCCGCCGCTGATGTGGACGCCGCAGCCGCGGCGGCCCTGCCCGCGAAGTACAAGGACGCCGGGCTGATCAAGGTCGCCTCCGACATCCCGTTCCCGCCGATGGAGATGTTCGACGAGAACCAGAAACTGACCGGCTTCGACTACGACCTGGCGCAGGCCATCGGGGCGAAACTCGGCGTCACCATGGAACTGCAGACCCAGGCCTTCGACAGCATCATCCCCTCCCTGCAGTCCGGCAAGCACGACGTGATCATGTCCGGGATGAACGACACCCCCGAGCGCCAGGTGACCATCGACTTCGTGGACTACCTCCACGCCGGCTTCTCCATCCTCGTTCCGGCCGGCAACCCCGACAAGATCGCGACCGTGCTGGACCTGTGCGGCCAGGAAGTCGCGGTGCAGAAGGCGACCGTGCAGGCCGAGATCCTCCGCGGTTACGACACAGAGTGCACGGATGCCGGCCCCGGCCCGATGAAACTCTCCGAACTGCCGCTGGAAACCGATGTGCAGACCGCCGTGCGCGCGGGCAAAGCCGTCGCGGACGTCGTGGACTCCGCCGTGGCCGCCTACGCCGCCCAGACCGCCGGCGACGGGAAATTCTTCGAGGTCGTGCGCGACCCGGCCAACCCCGCGGGCTACGACCCGGTTCACACCGGCATCGGCGTGCTGAAGAAGGATGCCGCGCTGAGCAAGGCGCTCCTGCTCGCCCTGGACGCGGTCATCGCGGACGGGTCGTACGAGAAGATCCTGAGCAAGTACGACATGAACGACTACGCCGTTGACGCGGCCGGAATCAACCTCGGGTCCTGAGCCGATGCCGCACGCGACACTGGCGACCCCGGTCGGGGCCGGCCCGGCCATCGAGGTCGATCCCGACGATATCGTCGCGGTCCCGCTGCGGCATCCGTGGCGGTGGTTCCTCGCCGTCTTCCTGCTGATCGGCTTCGTCAGCCTCGGGATCTCCCTGTGGCAGAACGAGAACATCAACCACCCCACCATCACCGAGTTCATCTTCAACCCGCGGATCCTGAGCGGCGTCGTGCTGACCGTGGTGCTCACCGTCGTCGCGATGCTGGTGTCCACGGTTCTCGGGGTGCTCCTGGCCGTGATGCGGCTCTCGAACAACCCGGTGATGAACACCCTGGCCTGGCTGTACGTGTGGGCCTTCCGCGGGACCCCGCTGTTGATCCAGATCGTCTTCTGGGGCTACCTCGGTCTGCTCTACGCGCAGATCTCGGTCGGCATCCCGTTCACGGACTTCACGATCTTCTCCGTGGACACCAACACCCTGATCCCGGCGCTCACGGCGGGGCTGCTCGCCCTGACCCTGAACCAGGCGGCTTACTCGGCCGAAATCGTGCGCTCGGGCATGCTCTCGGTCGACGAAGGCCAGTACGAGGCGGCCTACTCGGTGGGCATGAGCCCCGTGTTCACCCTGTTCAAGGTGGTGCTGCCCCAGGCCATGCGGGTGATCATCCCGCCGATGGGCAACGAGACGATCTCGATGCTCAAGAACACGTCGCTCCTGTCGGTCATCGCCGTGCTCGAGCTGTACACGGTCGCCACCCAGATCTCGTCGCAGAACCTGCGCCAGGTCGAGCTCCTGCTCGTGGTCAGCTGCTGGTACCTCTTCCTCACCTCGGTGCTGTCGATCCCGCAGTACTACCTGGAGCGGTATTACGGGCGCGGCAAGGCCCGCACCCTCCCGCCCACGCCCTTCCAGCGGGTACGCGCCGTGCTCGGCCGCGGCCCGATCCCCGTTCGCCGGACCGAGAGCCAGGACGCCTCATGATCACCTCAGCCCCCGTCGAACCGCTGCTCAGCGCACTGAAGGTGCGAAAGAGCTACGGCGGCGTCGAAGTGCTCAAAGGCATCTCCCTGGCCGTGAACCCCGGGCAGGTGATGTGCCTGCTCGGACCGTCCGGCTCCGGCAAATCGACCTTCCTCCGCTGCATCAACCACCTGGAGCGGATCGACGGCGGCCGGATCTCGGTCAACGGCGAGCTCGTCGGCTACGCCCAGCGCCGGGACCGCATCTTCGAGATGAATCCGCGGGAGGTCGCCCGTCAGCGCCGTGGGATCGGGATGGTCTTCCAGCGCTTCAACCTGTTCCCCCACATGACCGCCCTGGAGAACATCACGGCCGCGCCGATCGGGGTGCGCCGCATCTCGAAGCAGAAGGCCAGGGAGCGGGGACTGGACCTGCTCGACCGGGTCGGCCTCGCCAACCTCGCCCAGTCCTATCCCGCTCAGTTGTCCGGTGGCCAGCAGCAGCGCGTCGCGATTGCGCGCGCGCTCGCGATGGACCCCAAGCTGCTCCTCTTCGACGAGCCGACGAGCGCCCTCGACCCGGAGCTGGTCGGCGATGTGCTCGACGTGATGCGCACCCTGGCGGCCGACGGGATGACGATGGTCGTCGTGACGCACGAGATCGGGTTCGCCCGGGGCGCCGCCGACGTGGTCGTGTTCATGGACGGCGGCGTCGTGGTGGAATCGGGGCCGCCCGCCCTGGTGCTGGACAACCCTCAGAGCGCCCGCACCATGGCCTTCCTCGACAGCGTGATGTAGCGGCCGGCCTACCGCACCTCGGTCGGCCAGTCGGTCAGGCCGGCCAGGGCGCCCTGCAGCGACCGGGCCAGGGCCCGGGCCTCGTCCAGCCCGCGCGGGCTGTAGACGTCGATCGCCAACGGCGGGGACTCACCGAACTTGGGGATCTCCACCTCGACCCGGCCTCCGCCGACCAGCGGAACGAACGGATGCGCCGTCGCGGCCCCCTCCACGCTCGACCCGGCCGCCAGCGCGATCAACCGCAGCGCATCCGGCTTGGTGACGTGGGCCTGTGCCACGATCGTTGCCAGGTAGTCCATGGATCTCCTTCACGGCGCGCGGGTCGGCCACCCGGGCGGGGAGCACATACTCCGATGCACGTTACGGCATATGTGCCGCCATCGGCGCCGGCCCGGCCTGCGCGCGGCAGAACCTCGACCTGAGCGGCGGGCCGGGGTACCGTGACAGTGGCTGCGGCCCCCCCGCGACCGGAAGCCGGAGCCACCATGTCGTCCCTCACCAACTACGGCCAGGCCATCGCCTCGACGACCGTCGCGCTCCAGCAACTGCTCTCCTCGCCGCCGATCGGTCTTCAGGTCACCGTGTCCCCGCTCAATGCGCCGCGCACCGGGGTGACCGGCCCCTCGGTCAACCTGTTCCTCTACTCCGACAGCCTGATCACCTATCGCGAGGAAACCGAGCGGGGCCCGAGCCGGGTGATCTCGGAGCTGCACTACCTGGTCAGCGCCTACCCCGGCGACGACGGCGACACGGATGCCGGCAGCCACCGGGCATTCGGTACCGCCCGGGCCGCCATCGAACGCCATCCCGTGCTGAATGTCCCGCTGGGGGTCGGCGGACACCCTGCAGGTCTGGTTGTCGCCCTCGCCGCTGACCCACGAGGTGCTCACCTCTCTCTGGCTGGCCGCCGCCGAACCGCTCCGGCTCTCCTTCGCCGTGATGGCCTCCTTCACCCTGGACGCCTCGGAACGGCTCGCGATCGTCGGAACCGTCCGGGACGTCGTGAAGCTGGCCGGCGCCGGCTCCATCGCCGTCTTCACCGGCGCGGACGCCGAGGCGAAGACCGAGGCCGCCGCATCCGTCGCCCACGAACTGGGCAAGTCCCTGGTGACCGTGCCCGTGACCGACATCGTCGGGTTCGACCTGGCCGCGACCGCGGAGAAGCTCACCCGGCTGTTCGAGCAGGCGGAGCACCACGGGGCCGTGCTGCTGATCGAGGAGGCGGACGCGGTGTTCGGGGTGCGTCCGGAGGTGCTCGACATCGACGACCTGTATGCCGGGCTGGACATCGGGTCGGTCCTGGAGCAGCTCGGCCATGCGCCCAGCGTCGTGATCATTGCGTTGCGTGATCTGGCCGGGGATGAACTGGCGGACCACGCGAAGGTCGAGGTGCGCTTCCCCGCGGTGGACCGGCCGGCTACTCCCGCCGGGGGCTGAGCGCGCCGAGCAGGAGGAGCAGCATGATGTCCTCGATTCACTCGGTCTGACCAGTGGATACCGCTTCGCGCACGGTGGCCACCCGCCGGCCGCCTACGCTGGGACGGTGCCTTCGTATCGCATCACCCTGATCATCGGGTCGCTCCGGCCGGGCGTCACCCCGGACTCCGTGCTGCCGGGCATGGCCTCCGCGGCCGCCGAACTGACGACGGTGGAGGCATCCGACCTGGCGGTGGTCGCCGGGTCGGCCCGGGCCACGGTGAGGTTCACGGCGGATGACCCGGCCATGGCCCTGCGCGTCGGCCGCCACGTCGTCGACGCAACCCGGGCACGGGCCGAGCCGCTGTCGTGGCAGGTCACCGAGCGGGTCGCATCGCGCTGGTACCCGGTCCGGTAGCACGAACCCCGGCGGGGACGACGGCAGCGGTGCCCGCGTCGCGGCGCTGCTCCGGGCGGGCCGGCGCAATGATCGTGGGCCGGTGGCCGCCGGAAGAGACGGCATCCTGAGCGCCCAGAACCTGGCAGCGCCGGGTACCCTCATGCCACCAGAGCGACGCCGTCCACGCGCAGAGCAGGGCGTCGATCAGGTCTTCGCGGTGCTTGTACGCCTTGTCGAGGAGGGGCGAGGCCGCCGTGATGAGGGCGTCGGAAGCCGGATGCGACCCCAGATCGAGCGGCGGGGTCGCGTTCGTGAGCCGCCACATCCGCTGGATGAGGTCATCGCAGACCATGGCCCGCTCGGTGCGGCGTTCCCCGAGCGGAAGCGAGGTGCCCATGCGCTTGTACCGGGGACGTTTGTCGGAGTAGCCCAGTTCCTCGGCGCCGACCAGGGTCGTGTACGGGTAGCACTCGAAGAAACTCGCAGCGGTCGGGGGAACCGGGGAGACGCCATCGGTATACGTCCAGCCCGATGCCTCGAGCCGCCGCCTCACCGTGACCCCGGCGAGCCAGGGAAGGCCCAGATTGGAGGCGTTCGCGGCCACGTGCCAGCGCCCGTACCGGCTGCCGGTCTCCCGCTCGCAGAGGCGCATGCCGGACGGGTTGTCGACCACGAGCGGCGCGTCGATGGCCAGCACGGCCCCGGGCTCCCAGAGCCGCTCGATCCACCGCACCACGGCATCCGTGCCGCGCGCCCAGCCGGCGTCGAGCACGCGGCCGTTCTCGTCGACGCAGGCCAAACCGGATTCGTTGGCCGGTTTCGACGGGCTGCCTTCACCCCAGGCCAGGTCCACTCCGAGGAAACGTGTCATGGCTCATGACTAGCACAGGGCCGTGAACACCGTGCTGTCACTCGAACTGGGGTCTCCACTGTTACGACTACTCAGCTGACATTCAGCTTCGATTCTTCCTCATCCCTCTCCCGGCGTAGCCTTCGAAGGTTGTTCAACAAAGAGACAGAGGGCTGAAGATGATCCAGAACGCGAAACCGACCACGAACGGGAGAGTCATCGCCCTGGCGGTCGCCGGAGCGTTCGGAGGCTTCCTCTTCGGGTTCGACGCGTCCGTCATCAACGGTGCCGTCAATGCCATTCAGGACGAGTACGCCCTCACGGCGACCCTTACGGGCCTGGCCGTGGCGAGTGC
This sequence comes from Cryobacterium sp., assembly GCA_014376815.1. Classification (GTDB taxonomy): domain Bacteria; phylum Actinomycetota; class Actinomycetes; order Actinomycetales; family Microbacteriaceae; genus Cryobacterium. The sequence goes on along the minus strand of JACMQV010000167.1, from coordinate 5,333 downwards.
GCTCCTGGGCGCCGCCGCCGGAGCGTACCTCGGCGGACGGGTGGGTGACCGTTTCGGCCGGATCCCCGTGATGCTGCTGGGTTCGATCATGTTCTTCGTCAGTTCGGTCGGGTCCGGGTTCGCATTCAGCATTTACGACCTCGTGCTGTGGCGCATCGTCGGCGGCCTCGGAATCGGGCTCGCCTCGGTCGTGGCTCCGGCCTACATCGCCGAGATCTCACCAAGAGCGATGCGCGGACGGCTGGGTTCGCTTCAACAGCTCGCCATCACGATCGGAATCTTCTCCGCCCTGCTGTCGGACGCGCTCTTCGCGAACACCGCCGGCGGGGCGAGCGAGGCCTCCCTGTTCGGCATTGACGCCTGGCGCTGGATGTTCCTGGCCTGTGCCCTGCCCGCGGCCATTTACTTCGTGATCGCGAAGATCCTGCCGGAGTCCCCGCGTTTCCTCGTGCTCAAGGGCCGCGAACAGGAAGCGCGCGCCGTTTTCCTCAAGGTCTGGCCCGACGGCGACGTCGAGCGTGAGATCCGCGACATCCGGGCCTCGATCCAGACGGACAAGCTGGCACAGAGGGCCGGGTCGCTGCGCGGCAAGGCATTCGGCCTGCGTCCGATCGTCTGGATCGGCATCCTGCTCTCGGTCTTCCAGCAGTTCGTCGGCATCAACGTGATCTTCTTCTACTCGACCACCCTGTGGAAGGCCGTCGGCTTCGAGGAATCGAGCTCGCTCACCATCTCGGTGTTCACCGGCCTGACGAACATTGCGGTCACCTTCATCGCCATCGCCCTGGTCGACCGGATCGGGCGCCGCCCGATCCTGATGACCGGTTCGATGGGCATGACCCTGTCGCTGGCGACCATGGCCATCGCCTTCAGCCAGTCGGTCACCGTCGGCGGCGAGATCAGCCTGCCCGGTGCCTGGGGACCGATCGCCCTGGTCGCGGCCAACGTGTTCGTGGTCTTCTTCGGCGCGTCCTGGGGCCCGGTCGTCTGGGTGCTTCTCGGCGAGATGTTCCCGAACACCATCCGGGTCAAGGCGCTCGGCCTCGCCGCCGCCGCCCAGTGGATCGCGAACTTCCTGGTCGCGGTGACGTTCCCGCCGATGGCCGCGGTCTCGCTGCCGTTGACCTATGGCATGTACGCACTGTTCGCCGCGCTGTCGTTCGTGTCCGTGCTGACCAAGATCCCCGAGACGACGGGGATGTCATTGGACGAGGCGAACACCCTGCTGCCGCCCAAGAACGCCGCGAAGAAGGCCGCGAAGGCCGCGGCTGCCGCGGCTCACGCGGACAGGGTGCACGCCGGCGTCTGATCAGCTCAGATCAGGCCGCGCAGCAGCTCCTCGACGCTGACGCCGAGCTTGGCCGCACGCCGGCTCAGGCGGCCATGCCCCTCCGCGGAGAGTTCCAGGGACACGGTGTGCGACCCGGCCGGCTCGTCGTCGAACACGAAGAGCTCCGGATGCGCCGCAGCAGCCGGAAGCGTCCGGCCGGCGGGCGCCGCGGTGACGGCAGCCGGCTTCGTGGCCGGTGCGGTCACCGCCGGCCGCCGCGGTGGCGGGACGTCTCCTGCCCGCACCCAGCCGGGGCCGGGGTTGATCGGCGCCTGGCGTTGGAACGCCTCGGACACGGCGCGCGCGCGGGCGTCCGCGGCCTCGTTGAGCGGGTGGTTCGCGTGGCCCTTGACCCATTCGAAGCGGTAGTTGCGTCCCTGCAGAGCCTGATCGAGCTCCTGCAGCAGGTCGAGGTTCATCACCGGCTTGCCGTCCGCCTTGCGCCAGCCCTTGGCCTTCCAGCCGCGCATCCACTTGGTGATGGAATTGATCACGTACTGGCTGTCGCAGAGCACGAGCAGATCGTCGTCCAGGTGGGCGGTGGCCCGGAACAGCTCGAGCACGGCCCTGAGCTCACCCTGGTTGTTCGTGGCGTGTTTCCAGCCGCCGGCGGCCCAGCAGGAATCGTCGACGAACCACGCCCACCCGGCGGGGCCGGGGTTGCCGAGAGCCGAACCGTCTGCGGCGGCGATGATAGTCATACAGGCCTTCCCTGGTGTCCCGCCCGTGCGGGACCTGTCCATTTTGCCAGACACTCCGCTGGTCGAACGCACAGCTGGGTGTCCTGAGGCGGCCGAGCCTCGCGGCTCAGGCTGGAGAAGCCGGCGCACGACACAACCTCCGCCCGCAGCCCGAACCTGCGCCGCGATGCTGGACAGAATAGCTAGCCGCTGATGCAGGCCCCGGAGGACACGGGTGCGCTGAGCGCGGCAGCCTGCTCCGCGACGGGGTCGACCTCCTCCATGGCGAGGGCGTAGCCGAGGTTGGCGGTGATCGTCGACTTTGCGAAGATGACGCCCGCGACCACACCGGCTTCGCTCAGCAGCGGGCCGCCCGACTCGCCGTGCTGCACGTCGGCAGCCAGGGTGTAGATCTGGCGTTGGGTGGGTGACTGGCCGTAGATGTCCGCGACCAGCGCCGGGGCGACGGCGACGACCTCCGCGGGCCCGGAGTCGAACGGGCCGCCGTAGGGGTACCCGTCGCTGACGGCGGGACTGGCCGGCTCGAGGTTGGCACCGAGCGGCAGTGCGGGAGCGTTCAAGCCGGACACGGCGATCACCGCGAGGTCGACGGCCGGGTCGAAGTAGACGACCTGGCCCGGCCTCGCGTTGCCGCCGGGGGTGACCACGACGGGTTCGGTCACGCCCGCGACGACGTGGGCATTCGTCAGGACGCGGTCGGGGGCGATGACGAAGCCGCTGCCCGACTGGTTCTGCCCGCAGGCGTAGGCGGTGCCCGTGATCTTCATCACGGAGGCCTTCGCCGCGAGCAGGGCCTCGCTGTCCGTGCCGACGGCGGGCACGGCGGGGGCGGGGCCGTTGAAGGCCTCGATCACCCGGGGGATGCCCTCGGTTACGACCATGGAGCGCAGCTGGGTGAGCAGGGTTCTGACCTGGTCGGGCGTGAGGGAGTCGATTGAACGGATCACGGTCGACGAGGCGATTGCCGGAGACAGCACGGGAACCCCGAGGGAGCCGATGCTGAAGGCGATCATGGAGGCCGCCAGGGCGGAGACGGCGACCGCGGCCCCCGCACCGAAAACACGGTCGACGGCGTGGAGTTTGGCGCGGGCGCGCCGCGGGCGGAGCGCCCGGCCGATCGTCGTGCCGAGGGAGAGCCCGCCGAGCAGGAGCACGCCGGCGGTCGCGATGGTAGCCGCCGTCCGCCACTCGGCGGCGGGCACCCACGTACCCACGAGGGGAACGAAGAAATAGGCTGCGACGGCTCCCGTGACGAGCCCGGCGATGCCGCTCAGGCTGCCGATGAGCCCGCTTCGAAAGCCGGAAGCGAGGTAACCCAGGAGCACGATCAGGAGCGTGATGTCGAGGATCGTGGTGATCGGCATCGGTGGACCTCGTTCGCTTGTCGGTGTTCTGCTTCCCCCACCGGCCGCATCTGTCAGACAAGCGTACGTCGTCGACGGTCGGGTTTGCTGAATGAGGCCTCCACAGGTGGCGGAGGGCCGAGTTCTGCCCCGGTCCTGGGCGGCGCCGTTCCACCCCACCGGCCACGGCGATGGTTGTCCCATGAATCGGACAATCGTCAAGACCCGGGAAGCCCACGACTTCCTCGCGCTCGTGCCTCAACTCGCCGGGTTCCTGCCCGAGGACAGCCTGGTGCTCGTCGCCTTCCGCGGAAACCGCACCTGCGGTGCGATGCGCTTCAACCTGCCCGAACCCGGCTCCTCGCGCGCCGTTCTGGGGCGGGTCGTCTCGTCGCTCGTCGGCACGCTCTGCAAGATCCCCGGGGTGGACGCCGTCGTCCCGGTCGTGTACACCGACGAGCCCATCGCGAGCGTGGCCGGTCTGCCCCAGGAACGATTCGCGGAGGTCCTCTGCGCGCGCGCACGGCTGTCCGGATTCCTCGTGCGGGACTCGCTCTGCGTCGCACCCGACGGATGGGGCTCCTACCTTGACCCTGACTGCCCGGCCGGCGGGCATCCGCTGAGTGCCATCGCGGCCTCCGAGGTCAACCAGATGATCCCCGCCGAGGCGCGCCGCGACCTCGCCAGCCTGCGGAGCCGCGCGGACCTGCCCCGGGTCGACCCGGCGCAGAAGGCCCGGGTCGGCCGCAGGCTGGCCAGGTACCAGCGTCTCGGGAGTTCCGCGCAGACAGTGCCGGAACTGCTCGACCTCGCCGGCGACATCCTCGACCCGGTCGGCACCGCCGAGGCCGCGCTCGGTTTCGATCCGGCGGCCCTGGCCGTGGAGGAGGCCGCTGCGCTGCTTTTCCTCGTTCAGGGGCCGGCCTGCCGGGACCAGATGATGCTGCAGTTCGCGTTTGGGGAGTCGGTCGGGCGCAGAACCTTCGAGTTGAATCTGCACTACGCGGCCCTCCAGCGGGCCACCGGGCGCAGCCTGGACGACCTCGTCGCGGAGGAATGCACGGGAGGGGACCTGCCCCGGGTGCCCGACGCACGGGAGACCAGCGACTACATGCTCGGGCTTACCGATGAGCGCCCGGACCCGGGCCGCATCGAGAGCGCCATCCGGCTGCTGAAGGTCCTGGTCGCGCTGGCGCCCCGGGCGAGCCGCCCGGGGCCGCTCTGCATGCTGGCCTGGCTCTCCTGGGCGATGGGGCGCGGGTCGGTCGCCGGCATTTTCATCGACCAGGCGCGCTCGATCGACCCGGGATACGGCATGGCCGACCTGCTCGACACCGTGGTGTCCAGCGGGCACCTGCCGGACTGGGCCTTCGCCGTCCCGCCGGTCCAGGCCCCGGCACCCTGACCGCGAAGAAAACGACCGGTGCGCACCGACCCGTGAAGGTCAGCGCGCGCCGGTCGCCGTCGAGGTGCCTGCCTACAGGTACTTGGGCGCCTCGGAGAGCACGCCGTGCAGGATATCGCCGATCTCGCTGAACTCGGCCGGGCCGATGGTCAGCGGGGGAGCGAGCTGCACGACGGGGTCTCCGCGGTCGTCGGCACGGCAGTAGAGACCGGCCTCGAACAGGGCCTTGGAGAGGTAGCCGCGCAGCAGGCGCTCGGACTCGGCATCGGTGAAGGTCTCCTTCGTCACCTTGTCCTTGACCAGCTCAATTCCGAAGAAGTAACCCTCGCCGCGCACGTCACCGACGATGGGGAGGTCGAGCAGCTTCTCCAGTTCGGCCCGGAAGAGCGGCGAGTTCTCGCGCACGTTCTCGTTGAGCTTCTCCTCCTCGAAGATGTCGAGGTTGGCCATCGCCACCGCCGCGGACACCGGGTGGCCGCCGAAGGTGTAGCCGTGGTAGAACGTCGTGTCGCCGTGCTTGAAGGGCTCGTAGATGCGGTCGCTGATGATGGTGG
>JACMQV010000166.1 GCA_014376815.1 Cryobacterium sp. | reverse complement strand
CTTCGCCCTCGACCTCGCCGCCCTGGACGAGAGGGTGTACCGCTACGTCATGGTTCCCAAGACTGTCAGCGCCGCCGAACTCGAGGCGCTGGCCCGGTTCGAGGTGGTGGCGCTCTGCGAGACCGCGGCCGGCGTGCTCGCCGCCCCGTCGATCGCGGCGGCGCCGAATGTGGTCGCCCTGATGTGGGGCGCCGACGACCTGGTGGCCTCACTCGGCGGCAGCTCCAGGCGGTTCGCGGGCGGCAGCTACCGGGCCACCGCCCGCCACCCCCCCTCCGCCGCGCTGCTGGCGGGGGGCGCGCACGGTAAGGCCGCGGTCGGCGGCGTGTTCCTGGCCATCCCCGACCTGGCCGGGCTGGCCGCCGAGGTCGAGGATGCCGTGGCGAGCGGGTTCCGGGCCACGGCCTGCATCCATCCCAGCCAGGTGGGCGTGATCCGTGACGCCTACCGGCCCACGCCCGCCGAGGTTGCCGCGGCGTGGGCGATCCTGGAGGCGGCGGCCGGCGAGGAGGGCGTGTTCGCCTACCAGGGCCGCATGGTCGACGCCCCGCTGCTCCGCCATGCGGAGGCCGTGCTGCGCCGGGCTGACGTCATCCGGCCGGGCTTCGACCAGCCGCCCACCGAAGCCACCGACTAGCGCCCGCTCCCCGCCCGCTCCCCGGGGAGCTCGGCCCGAGCAAGAAGGCACGGCGCCGAGCCAATTCGACGGAGATTCTGCTTTAAAAACACGCATGAGGGACGTTGGGGCCCGATTTGGGCAATATCTCCGTCGAATTCGTTCAGGCGGCAGCATCCGTTGTCCCCACGCCGCGTTCCGTCACGCTGAGCTCCGAGCGCCGACCGGTCCTCATCCCGGCCCGCTTGTCCGCGTGGCCCGCTGTTCAGCGCCAGGAGGCGTCAGGGCGCATCCGGCTACGCCGCGTTGCTCGCGAGAGTCTTCTCGATCGCGCCCACGATCTCCTCGGACTCCGGCTCCACGGTCGACGCGAACCGGTCGACGATCTCGCCCTGGGCGTTCACCAGGAACTTCTCGAAGTTCCACTTGATCAGGCCGGGGAGCAGTCCGCTCTTGAACTTCGTCAACTGGGCGTACAGCGGGTGCTGGTTCCTGCCGCGCACGTCCACCTTCGCGGTGAGGGGGAAGGTCACGCCGAAGTTCAGCTGGCAGAACGACTCGATGTCCGACTCGGTGCCCGGCTCCTGGCCCATGAACTGGTTGCAGGGGAGGCCCAGCACGACGAGGCCGTCATCCTTGTACTTCTCGTAGAGCGCCTCCAGGCCGGCGTACTGGGGGGTGAACCCGCACTTGGAGGCGACGTTCACGATCAGGACGGTCTTGCCCCTGAACCGGTCGAACGTCGTTTCCGTGCCGTCGATGAGGGTGAGGGGGGTCGCGTAGAGCGCTGAGGCTGACATGCGTCGACAGTAGCGCGGGCGGCTTCGAGAAGGCTGGACGGGGACCGGCGGAGGGTCGCACCCGGTTGCGGTAGAATGGGCAGTCATGAGCAGCACGCGTGCCCTCTCGACCTCAGATCGATGACTCCACGACCGTGTCGCCATTGCCTTCGGGCGCAGCCTGACTGTGCGGGCACCCGGATCCCAACTTTGCACCACCCGTTCACAGGGCCGATGATCGGCCCAACTAGCGAGACGCCGCCTGACAGGCGCGCGGTCTCACCCTGAGAAATGAGTTTCATTGACCAAGCACCAGCTTGACCTGTCCACGCCACCGCCCCTTCCCCGTCGCGGCCTGCGCGTCACCCCCCTCGGCGGCCTGGGCGAAATCGGCCGTAACATGACGGTCTTCGAACACAAGGGCAAGCTCCTGATCGTGGACTGCGGCGTACTGTTCCCCGAGGAGACCCAGCCCGGCATCAACGTCATCCTGCCCGACTTCTCGTCCATCCGTGACCGCCTGCAGGACATCGAGGCGATCGTGCTCACGCACGGCCACGAGGACCACATCGGCGGCGTGCCGTACCTGCTCCGCGAACGCAAGGACATCCCGATCATCGGCTCGAAGCTGACGCTCGCGTTCGTCAGCGCCAAGCTCGAGGAACACCGCATCACACCCCGCCTGATCGAGGTCAAGGAAGGCCAGCGCCGCAAGGCCGGACCGTTCGACCTCGAGTTCCTCGCGGTGAACCACTCCATCCCCGACGGCCTCGCCGTCGCCATCCGCACCGAGGCCGGCCTCGTGCTGGTCACCGGCGACTTCAAGATGGACCAGTTCCCCCTCGACAACCGCCTCACCGACCTCCCCGGTTTCGCCCGGCTCGGCGAAGAGGGCGTCGACCTGTTCATGACCGACTCGACCAACGCCGAGGTCCCCGGATTCACGGTGACCGAGGAAGACATCCGTCCGGCCATCGACGCCGTCTTCCGCACCGCGCCGCGCCGGATCATCGTGTCGAGCTTCGCCAGCCACGTGCACCGCATCCAGCAGGTCATCGACGCCGCCGCCCGGCACAACCGCAAGGTGGCCTTCGTCGGACGCTCCATGGTGCGCAACATGGGTATTGCCGAGAAGCTGGGCTTCCTCAACGTGCCCAAGGGCCTCATCGTCGACGTCAAGGCCCTGGAACGGATGAAGGACGACAAGGTCGTGCTCATCTGCACCGGCTCGCAGGGTGAGCCGATGGCCGCCCTGGCTCGCATGGCCAACCGCGAGCACACCATCAAGATCGGCGAGGGCGACACGGTGCTCCTGGCCAGCTCCCTGATCCCCGGCAACGAGAACTCGATCTACCGGGTCATCAACGGCCTCACCCGCTGGGGCGCCAACGTCGTGCACAAGGGCAACGCCAAGGTGCACGTCTCCGGGCACGCCTCCGCCGGAGAACTCGTCTACTGCTACAACATCGTCAAGCCCAAGAACGTCGTCCCGTACCACGGCGAATGGCGCCACCTCAAGGCCAACGCCGAGCTCGCCATCCGCACCGGCATCCCCGAGGACCAGGTCCTCATCGTCGAAGACGGCGTGGTCGTCGACCTCGTCGACGGCCTCGCGAAGGTCACCGGCCGGGTCGCCGCGGAGCTCGTCTTCGTGCACGGCATGACTGTCGGCGGCGGCGGCTCGGAAGAGGCCCTCGCGGATCGCGTGCAGCTCGCCAACGACGGTGCCGTCACCATCCTCGGCATTCTCGACACCCGCACCGGCCTGCTCACCGAGCCGGTCGAGTTCATCGCCCGCGGCTTCGTGCAGGACAACGAGTGGATCCAGGGCGCGACAAAGTCCATCGATGACGCCCTGCGCGCCGCGAACAAGGTCAAGATCGTCAACGGCGCCGAGCTCGAAGACATCTTCACCCAGAGCCTGACCCGCTGGATGCAGCGCAAGTACCGCCGCATCCCGGTCATCACCTCGGTCGTCGTCGACGCCTGACCGGATGCCGCCGAGCCACCCGGCCCGGCGCCCCCCTCTGTCGACGGAACCGAGCATGTGACGGGACCGGGAAACGATTTGTCGCACCATGAGCACTAAGTTGACCAGAACGCCCATGACCGACTCCAGGTCGGCCGCCAGAAGACACGGTCGCCGATCGCGGCGCCGGGGTCGCGCCCTGATCGCGATGGGGGTCATCGCCGCCCTGACCCTGGCCGTCGCGATCACCGTGATCGTGACCCTGCCCGACGACCTGTCGATCGGCCGGCTGTCCCAGAAGAGCAACGTCTACGCCACCGCGAATGACGGCAGTCCCGTTCTCCTGGCCTCGTTCTACGACCAGAACCGGGTCGAAGTGGCCTCGGATGCGATCAGCCCGTTCGTGAAGGACGCGGCCACCTCCGCGGAGGATCCCGGCTTCTACGATCACGGCGGCGTGGACATCTGGGGCAGCCTCACCGGCCTGGTGTCGACCGTGGTGACCGGGTCGGCCCGGGGCGGGTCCTCCATCACCCAGCAGTACGTGAAGAACGTCCTCGTACAGAAGTGCGAGGTCCTCTCCGACGCCGACAAACGCAGCGAGTGCTACGACGCGGCGACGGAGACGAGCGCCGGGCGCAAACTCACCGAGATGAGCCTCGCCATCGGCCTGGAGAAGAAGTCCTCCAAGGCGGACATCCTGCGCCAGTACCTGAACATCACCGGTTTCGGCGGCTCGATCTACGGCATCGAATCGGCCGCGAACTACTACTTCAACACGACCGCGGCCGCGCTGACCCTCCCGCAGGCGGCCAGCCTCGTCGCGATCGTGAACAACCCGGTCAAGTTCCAGCTCGACAAGCCGGACAGCGAGACCAACGGGGCGGCCAACGGGTACGCGGCCAACAAGGACCGGCGGGACTACATCCTCGGCGAGATGCTCACGCACCGGAAGATCAGCACGGCCGACCACGACGCCGCGGTCGCCGCTCCGATCGAACCGGCGATCACCGAGCCGAGCACCGGCTGCCAGACCGCCGATGGCAGCGCCTACTTCTGCGACCTGGTCGTGCAAACCCTGCGGGACGACCCGGCCTTCGGCGAGACCGCGGCCATCCGCGCCGCCAACTTCCGGCTCGGCGGCTACAACGTCTACACGACCCTGGACCTCGACCTGCAGAAGGAGGCCGAGGTCACCATGGCGGAGAACGTTCCCAAGACCTTCGACGACTGGGACGTCGGCGGTGTGATCTCGAGCGTCGGGGTCGGCACCGGCCGGGTGCTCGCCATGGCCCAGAACAAGGACTACAGCCAGAGCCAGGCGGATACCGGGGCGAACTTCACCGGGGTCAACTACAACACCGACCTCGGCCAGGGCGGCTCCAACGGTTTTCAGCCCGGGTCGACCTACAAGGTGTTCACCCTGGCGGAGTGGCTGAAGGCGGGCCACACGCTCGGCGATACCGTCAACTCCCGGGACCGCTCGGACTGGGGTGTCTTCCAGGACAGTTGCAACGGGCCCCAGGCCTACGGCACGAGTTTCTCCCCCGGCAACGACTCCTCCTCCGACGACGATTCCTATTACAGCGCGCTCGAATCCACCGTCGGCTCGATCAACACCGGCTACATCGGGATGGCGAAGGAACTCGACCTCTGCAACATCCGGAAGACGGCCGAAGCCTTCGGGATTCACCGTGCCGATGGCGACGCCCTGGAGCAGGGGGCCTCGTCGGTGCTGGGCACGAACGAGATCGCGCCCCTCACCATGGCGGCCGCCTACGCGGGGATCGCCAACAAGGGCGTCACCTGCACCCCCATCGTGATCGACAGGATCCTCGGCCCGGACGGCACCGAGATCCCGGCCCCGAAGTCGGCGTGCACGGCGTCCGTCCAGCCGGAGATCGCCGCCGGGATGGCCTACGCGATGCAGCGGGTGCTGACCGATGGCACGGCGACCGCCTCCTACTGGGCCACCTCCCCGCGGGTGCCGATGATCGGTAAGACCGGCACCACGGACGGCAACCTGGACACCTGGATGTCCGGGGCGAGCACCAAGGTCGCCACCGTTGTGGGCGTCGTGAACGTGTCCGGGGTCGGGGAGGACCAGCGGGAGACCTACTTCGACAGTGGTGAGGCGGCCAGGGCCCGGCACCGGATGTGGCCGGACATGATGAGCGTCGCCAACGCCAAGTTCGGCGGGGAGGACTTCGCCCTGCCCCCGCGCAGCATGACCCGCTGACGGTCGCCTCGACGGCATCCGCCTGAGCCCCGCCCCTGACGAATTCGACGGAGATTTTGCGCGGATCGCGCCGAACGTCTCGATATCCGGCTTCGTGTCTCAGAATCTCCGTCGAATTCGTTCGGCGCCGGACCTGGTGGGCGGCGGTACTCTGCTCTGCTCGGGCTCGGGCATGGGCCGCTCGGGCCACCGCCGGGCCGCCCAGGCGGCCGGATGCGCCTGGCTAGTAGGCGGCGGGGACCGCGTTGCTCCCCGTGGCGAGGTCTTCCAGCATCAGCTCGGGGTGGTCCCGCACGGTGTTGCGCAGCCGCCACGGGGTGCTGAACAGGGCGAGCAGGGTGCCGTCGGAGCGCATCAGCACCTCGACCTGACGGTCGTGCCCGAGGATCTCGGCGCTCTCCCGGTCGGTCCGGCGGGCCAGCTGGTACGGCAGGGCTTCCGTGCGGATGGCGGCGCCGAAGTCGTGCGTCATCCGTTCCTCGACGACCTCGAACTGCATCGGACCGACCGCGCCGAGCACCGGCGCCTGGTCGCCGCGCAGCTCCGAGCGCAGCACCTGGATGACGCCCTCATGGTCGAGCTGGTCGATGCCGCGACGGAACTGCTTGTGCTTGCTGGAGTCCGCCGACCGCACCACCCGGAAGTGTTCGGGCGCGAACATCGGCAGCGGCGGGAACTCGACCGGTTCGGTCTCGAAGATCGTGTCGCCGACGCGCAGGGCCGAGGCGTTGACCAGTCCGACGATGTCGCCGGGCCAGGCCTCGTCGGCCACCTCGCGCTCGCGCCCGAACAGGTGCTGCGCATACTTGGTCGCGAACGGCCGCCCGCTGGCGGCGTGGGTGACGATCATGCCGCGCCGGAACTGGCCTGAGCAGACCCGCACGAAGGCGACGTGGTCCCGGTGCGAGGCGTTCATTCCGGACTGCACCTTGAACACGAAGCCGGAGAAGGCGCTGCCCACGGGGCGATGGCCCCCGGATGCGTCCTCCCGGGCTTCCGCCGCCGGGGCGAAGTCCACGAGCGTGTCGAGGATGTGCTGCACGCCGAAGTTCAGCACGGCGGCGGCGAAGAGCACCGGTGTGGTCTCGTTCTTGAGGAAGCGCGCCTCGTCATGGTCCTGGTCCGACTCGGCGAGCAGTTCGGATTCCTCGGTCGCGGTGACCCAGGCCGCGCCCTCCTCCGCGGCCGCGACGGCCACGCTGAGCCGCTCGGGCTCCGCTGTCTTCGCGCCGCCGGCCGTGCGGGTGAAGCGGATGAACTCGTCGGTCGACCGGTCGATCACGCCGCGGAAGTCGCCGGCGACCCCGACCGGCCAGGTCAGGGGAGTGGGTACGAGGCCCGTGCGCTGGCGGATCTCGTCCATCAGGTCCAGCGCCTCGGCGCCAGGGCGGTCCCACTTGTTGATCACCGTGATGACCGGGAGGCCGCGCTGCCGGCAGACCTCGAAGAGCTTCATGGTCTGCACCTCGAGGCCCTTGCTGGCATCCACGAGCATCACGGCCGCATCGACCGCGGAGAGAACCCGGAACGTGTCCTCCGAGAAGTCGGCGTGACCGGGGGTGTCGACCAGGTTGATCACGGCGTCCCGGTACTCGAACTGAATGGCCGCGCTGGTCACGGAGATCCCGCGAGCCTGTTCCATCGCCATCCAGTCGGACACGGTGCCGCGCCGCCCCGCCTTGCCGTGGGTGGCGCCGGCCGTCGTGATCGCCCGGGCGTGCAGCAGCAGCGCCTCGGTCAGCGTCGACTTGCCGGCGTCGGGGTGCGAAATCACGGCGAAGGTGCGTCGCCGCAGCGCTTCGGTCAGGACCTCGGGCGTGGACATGCCGGATAGCTGCGTCATGGATCCTTCTTTCGCGGATGATTCGGGCAGGCGGGGGGCGATGCCTGGTGGCCGCTACTCAAGAATCGGTTCCCTCCAATTGTAACTTGCCCCGCGAGTGCCTCGCCGTCCCGGTTCGCCCTCCGGTTCGTTCGGCCCCGGGCGATGGACGGACGAGGGCGCTCGCGCACGTTTTGGTAACGGTCCGGGAGCGTCCTTTCCAATGGCCGGCGCCGGGGATACCCTCAGCACAAACTGGAGGGAGACAGCGGATGCCCCGTCCGACCATGCGCGGTACCGTTCACTCGGCCACGGCACCGGCCACCGCAGTTTCCTCGCCCCCAGGCCCCGCGAAAACACTGGGTCCGCCGGCCGTCTCCACGGAGATCCCGGTCCGGCCGGAAGCCGCGCAGTCCATCCCGGCGCCGCCCGCCCGCTCCGCGCTCAGCCTTCGCCGCACCATCGCGGACACCGACCTGGTCGTGCACCCGCTCGCCCTCGGCGGCAGCGTGTTCGGCTGGACGGCCGACGGCGCCACCAGCACGAGCGTGCTCGACCGCTACCGCGACCTCGGCGGAAACTTCCTCGACACGGCCGACAGTTACACCTCCGGTCGCAGCGAGGTGATCATCGGGGCCTGGCTGCGATCCCGCCGGGCCAGGGACGAAACCGTCATCGCCACGAAGATCGGCAAGAACCGGGACAACCCCGGTCTCTCCTCCCGCAGCATCATCGGGGCCGTGCACGCCTCGCTCGACCGGCTGGGCACGGACCACATCGACCTGCTGCACTTCCATTTCGACGACCCGACGGTTCCCCTGGAGGAGAGCCTCGGCGCCGTCGACGTGCTCATGCGCAGCGGCCAGGTGCGCTACCTCGCCGCCTCCAACTTCTCCGCCGAACGGCTGATGGAGGCGAGGGTGCTCGCCGCCAACGGCCTGCCCCGTTTCGTGGCCCTGCAGACGCAGTACAGCCTGATGCACCGCACCCCGTTCGAGTCCGCGCTGGCACTGGTCACCGGCGCGCAGGGGATGGCGGTGCTGCCGTACTTCGCGCTCGCGCACGGTTTCCTGGCCGGCCGGTACCGTTCCAAGGCGGACCTGCAGAAGACCACCCGCGCCTCCCGCGCCGCCAAGCACCTCAACCGCCACGGATTCCGCGTGCTGGCTGTGCTCGACCGGATCGCCGCGGAGCACGAGGTGGCGCCGGCGACGATCGCGCTCTCGTGGCTGCTGGCGCGCAGCCCGGTGGTCGCCCCGGTGGCCAGTGCCGGCCACCCCGACCAGGTGGAGGCGCTGGTGGCGGCGGCCGGCATCCGTCTGACCCGCGGCGACATGGTCGACCTCGACCGGGTCTCAGCCCCCTGACTGCCGCGCCCGGGCGCCCCGGCGTGGCCGTGTCGGCACCCGGGCCGGGCCAGTGCCGTGACGTAAGGTGGGTGATGTCATGAACGGTGCTGTCGAATTCCCCCTGGACCTGCCCGAACTCTCCTTCCGTGCGGCCGGGGAGTCCCTCGTGCGACGCACCGTGCTGCCCAGCGGGGTGCGCATCGTGTCTGAGCACGTGCCCGGCAGTCGCAGCCTCACGGTCGGCTACTGGGTCGCGGTCGGTTCCCGCGACGAGGAGACCGGCCATTTCGGGTCCACCCACTTCCTGGAACACCTCCTGTTCAAGGGCACGAAACAGCGCACCGCACTGGACATCGCGATCGCTTTCGACTCCGTCGGCGGCGAGCACAATGCGATGACGGCCAAGGAATACACCTGCTACTACGCCAAGGTGCAGGACCGGGACCTGGCGATGGCGGTCGAGGTGCTCACCGACATGCTGACCTCGTCCCTGCTCGACCCGGTCGAGTTCGAGAACGAGCGGGGCGTCATCCTCGAAGAACTCGCCATGGCCGACGACGACCCGACGGATGTCGCCAACGAGCGTTTCTTCGAGGCGGTCATGGGCGCGCACCCGCTCGGGCGCCCGATTGGCGGTAGCCCCGACACGATCCGGGCCGCGACCCACGCCGCGGTCCTGGAGCACTACCGGGCCAATTACCGGCCCCAGGACCTCGTCGTCACCGTGGCCGGCGCCGTCGACCACGACGTGCTCGTCGCCGCGGTGACCCGCTCCCTGGCCCTGGCCGGCTGGGACCTCAGCGTCTTCGCGCCCCCGGTCGCACGCCGGAGCGGCAGCCCCGTCCCCCTCAGCCAGGGTGACCCGGTCACGATCGTGCAGCGACCGCTCGAGCAGGCGAACATCCTGATGGGCTTCCCAGGGCTGCTCGCCACCGACGACCGCCGCGTCACCATGAGCGTATTGAACTCCATCTTCGGCGGCGGCATGTCCTCCCGGCTGTTCCAGGAGGTGCGCGAGAAGCGCGGGCTCGCCTACTCCGTGTATTCCTTCGCTCCCGGCTACTCCGATGCCGGCCTGTTCGGCATGTATGCGGGCTGCACCCCGGCGAAGGCCGGTCAGGTGGCCGAACTCATGCTGAATGAGGCGCACCGCATCGCGGAAGACGGTGTCACGGCCGACGAGATGAAGCGGGCCGCGGGACAGTTGTCGGGCGCATCCGCCCTCGCCCTCGAAGATTCCGACACCCGGATGTCCCGGCTCGGCCGCGCCGAGATCACCCTCGGCGAGTTCATCGACCTCGACGAGTCCCTGCGCCGCCTCGCGCGGGTCACGGCCGAGGACGTGCGCGTCCTGGCCGCCGACCTGTCTGCCGGGCCGCTGTCCATCGCCGCGGTCGGCGCCCTCGACCCGGACGTCTTCGCGGCCGTCCTGGCGACTCGCCCCTGACCGGTACCACTCCCCAGACTCCCGAGGCCGCAACACCGTCGTCCGGCCCCGCGCACCGAATTGAAAGAGAACCACGTGCCCCACTACATCTACCTCGTCCGCCACGGTGAGCAGCAGGATGCCGAACACGGCCTGCCCGACGGACCGCTGTCCGCCCGCGGCACCCGCCAGGCGCAGCTGATCGCCGAGCGCCTCGGCGGGGTCCCGTTCACGGATGCCTGGCACTCGCCCCTGCAGCGCGCCGCCGAGACGGCCAAGATCATCGCGCAGCGCCTGCCCGCGCTGACCCCGGTGCCGTCGCCGCTGCTCTTCGACTGCATCCCCTCGGGGATGGCCCCGGAGACCCCGACGGCCTACGCGCCCTTCTTCGGCGCGGTCACCGAGGCGGAGATCGAAGCCGGCAGCGCGCAGATGGAAGACGCCGTCGCCGAGTTCCTGCAGCCGCGGCGCGGCGACCGGCACGACCTCCTGATCACGCACAACTTCGTCATCGCGTGGTTCGTGCGGGAGGTGCTCGGCGCGCCCGACTGGCGCTGGATCAGCATCAACCAGGCCAACTGCGGCCTCACCGTGCTGCATCAGAAGCCGGGCCGCCCCTGGACGATGATCACCCACAACGACACCGGGCACCTGCCCGTGGAACTGCGCACGGGCCTGCCCGACCCTCTGCTCTTCTAGCGGCCGCGTCCTCTCACTGGGGCTCTCGGTTCTCCACGAGCCGTTTGCGGTACCAGTTCGTGGCGTTCGGGTTGTCGTTGTAGGGCGCACAGGACTCGTACCCGGAGCCCGCATACAGTGCCCCGGCTGCGGTGAGGCTCGCGTTCGTGTCGAGCACGACCTCCGCGGCGCCGAACGCGCGGGCACGCCGCTCCAGCTCGGCCAGCAGGCTGTGGCCCCACCCCCGACCCCGCACCTGCGGCTGCAGCCACAGGTGCTTGATCTCGTACCGGGTCTCCCCGGCCGCGGAATCCTCGATCCGGCGGATGCCCCCGCAGCCCACGAAGACATGCTCCGCCGCGCCGTCCTGCTCGCCTACCAGGAGGAACACTCCGTGCGGCGGAATGAACTGGCCCGGGTCGGGGAACGTGGTGCGGTACCGGCCCTGCCGGGAGGGGAAGCTCGATTCCCGGTCACTGAAGTACTGGGTGAGCAGCGCGATCGATCCGGTATCCGTCACAGACACGTCGCTGAAGGCCGGGGCGGGGGAGTCAGGCATGGCCCAAGGCTACTTCGACGCGCCCGGGCGGCAAGTGCCCGGGGGTGCTTGGTAGATTGGACTCCATGACAACACGGGTGGCCATCGTCGGCGTAACGGGCACGATGGGTCGTCTGGTCTCCGGGCTGGTCGAGCAGACTGACGGGTACGACCTCGTCGCCGGACTGGATTCGAAGAGCGACCTGTCCGAGATGATCGGGGCGGACGTCGTGATCGACCTCACCCTGCCGCGGGTCAGCCAGAGCGTGGTGGACTTCGCCGTCGATCACGGGCTGCGCGTGCTGGTGGGGACGTCCGGCTGGTCCCAGGGCCGGATCGACGCCCTCGCGAGCCGGATCGCCGGCCGCGACGACACCGGCGTCGTCATCATCCCGAACTTCTCGATGGGGTCGGTGATCGCGACCGCCCTGTCCGTGATGGTGGCCCGTTTCTACGACTCGATCGAGATCGTCGAGTCCCACCGGGCCGGCAAGGTGGACTCTCCCTCCGGTACGGCCGTGCGCACCGCGGAGCTGATCGGACGGGCCAGGGCCGACATCGGCCCGGTCTCGGCGCCGCACACCGACCAGCGGGCCCGGGGCCAGCAGGTCTCGAGCGTGCCCGTGCACAGCCTGCGGCTGGAGGGGATGCTGGCCCGCCAGGACGTCATCTTCGGCGGCGCCGGGGAGACCCTCACCATCACCCACAACACCCTGTCGGCGGCCGCCTACGAGCGCGGCATCCTGCTGGCCCTCGCAGCCACGCGCACGGCCACCGGCGTCCGAGTCGGGCTCGACCAGATCATCGACCTGGGGCTGGGGACGCGGGACGCGACCTCGGCCGGTGCGGACGTGCCCGCATGAGGGGCCGCATCGCCGCCGGCCTGATGGCACTGCTGCTCGCGTTCTACCTGGTCCTAGTCGGCTGGCGTGCGGTCCTGTTCCTGCAGAGCGGCGAACCCGTCGGCATCGTGATCGGGGTGGCGCTGCTCGTGCTGCCTCTGGTCGGGGTGTGGGCGCTGGCGGCGGAGGTCCGGTTCGGGCGCAACTCCGAACGGCTCGTGCGCCGGCTCCAGGCCGAGGGCGGGCTCCCCGTCGAGGACCTGCCGCTCCGGCCGAGCGGGCGGCCGCTGCGCACCGCCGCGGACGCCGAATTCCCGCAGTACCGGGCTGACGTCGACGCCGCCCCGGAGGACTGGCGCGCCTGGTTCCGCCTGGGCCTGGCCTACGACGCGTCCGGGGACCGTCGCCGGGCTCGCGGCGCCATCCGTACCGCCATCGCACTGGAGCGCTCCGAGGCCACGGCGTCAGCCCCGCCCGCGGCACCCTAGTTGCGCCGTGACCGCAGCTCGGCCGGCGTTCCGACGAATTCGACGGAGATTTTGCCAAAATCAGGCCCAAACTCCCCAACTGCCTGTTTTTAAAGCAGAATCTCCGTCGAATTGGTTCGACGGCTCACCCGGCCTATGGCCGGAGCCGCATCGTGGCGACGGCCTCGGCCACGGTGCGGTGGGTGAAGACGAACCCGTCGCCCTCCAGGCGTGACGCCGTGACCTGCTGGTCGGCGAGCAGGAGCTGGCGGGCGGCGTCCTGCAACGCCAGGGTGAGCACGAATTCCGGGACCGGCACGAGGAACGGCCGGTGCAGCGCCGCGGCCACGGCCCTGATCACGGTGTTGGCCGTGGCCGGCGCCGGGCCCACCACGTTCACCGGACCGGACAGGGTGGAGGTGAGCAGGTGCACGATCGCGGCGGCCTCGTCGTGCAGGCTCACCCACGGCCAGTGCTGCGTTCCCTTGCCGAGCGGACCGGCCAGGCCGAGCTTCGCCAGCGGCAGCAGCGGCTTCAGGGCCCCGCCCCGGGCGATGACCAGCCCGGTGCGGAAGGTGACGACCCGGGTCTGCTCCGGCGCTCGGGCCGCCTCGGTCTCCCACACCGTCACGACCTTCGCCAGGAAGTCGCTGCCCGCGGGGGAATCCTCGGTGAGGACCTCATGCGGGCGGTTGCCGTAGATGCCGACGGCCGACGCGTTGAGCAGCACCGAGGGCGGCGTCGCGCGGCGGCGCATCGCATCCGTCAGGGTACGTGTGGCCTGCACGCGCGAATCGAGGATCTCCCGGCGGTAGCCTGCCGTCCACGGCAGACGGCCGATGGAGGCGCCCGACAGGTTGATCACCGCGTCGACCCCGTCGAGTGCGGCCTCGTCGATGGTCTGCGCGGCCGGATTCCACCGGAACTCGTCCGTGCCCCTCGGTTCCCGGCGCACCAGGCGGGCGACCGTGTGGCCGGCCGCGCCCAGTTGGACGCAGAGTTCCGTTCCGATCAGTCCGGATGCGCCGGAAACCAGTACCCGCATGGGGGGCGAGTCGGCTCTAGGCCAGCTCGGCTTCAATGGTGATCGGGATGCCGGCCAGCGCCTTCGAGATCGGGCAGTTCGCCTTGGCGTCCTCGGCGAAGGCCGCGAACTCCTCCTCGGTCAGCCCGGGGATCTTCACGCTGACCAGGAGGTGGCTGCCGACGACGCCGACACCGGCCTCGAACGTGACGGCCGCGGTGGTCTGGATGCTGTCGGGGGTGTGGCCGGCGGCGCTGAGGATGCCGGCCAGTGCCATCGAGAAGCAGGCCGAATGGGCGGCGCCGAGCAGCTCTTCGGGGTTGGTCGTGTTCGGGGTGCCGACCGAGCGGGCCTGCCAGGTGACCGGGAACTCGGCCGTGTGGGAGGAATCGAGGGTGACGTTGCCGGTGCCGGACTTGAGGTCGCCGGTCCAGACTGTTGTTGCTTCGCTGGTGAGTGCCATGGTGTTACCTCCTGGAAGTGAAGCTTCAGCCTAACCGGCGGGCCGGTCCGGATGAAGGAACCTCCCAGCCGATGTTCAGCTAAGCCGATTCACCGGTCCGGCCCGCCGTGCCGAGGACTCCGGCACGCAGCAGGAGCAGGTACAGCTGGCAGCCCAGGCAGTAGTCGAACACGGCGTTGAGGAACGCGGCGACGAACGCGACCGCGGCAGCCACTCCGACGGCCGGTGCGAACCCGGCGACCCCCAGGACCACCCCGACGAGCGTGACCACGAGGCCCACCCCCTGGGCGAACGTCGGTGGGGCGGGGTTCTCCAGGGCGGCCGGCGGGGCCAGCCGCGGCCGCACGAACTTCTTGAACACGAGGCCGTAGGGGTGACGGCCGGCCCCGGCGAACGCGCCCCAGGCGAACAAACCGGCCAGCCCGGCCAACAGCAGTCCGGCGGCCACGGATGCCCCGGTCAACGACAGGAACACCACGACCAGCAGCAGCACGGCCGTGATCGCGGCGCCGAAGCGCGGGCCGCGCGGGTCGAGGTCCGGGCGGGCGGGTCGGGTGCTAACGGGCGAGGCGGACATGGGCGCTCCCGGTGAGGTCGTCGAGGTGCCGCAGGATGCCGGCCCGGTCCGGGGCCCCGCCGACGCGGGCGAGCACCCGGCCGGTCTCGTCCAGGATCAGCGTGGTGGGGGTCTGCATGATGCCGAACCGGTTGGCCAGGTCGCGGCGGTGGGTGATGTCGACGTCGACGTGGGCGACGCCGGGGCGGGACCCGGCGAGCCGGGTCAGCAGCGCGTGCGTGCCGGGACAGCGGGCGCAGTGGTCGGTGGAGAACTGCAGCAGGGTGCCGCGGGGGCCGAACGGCACCGGGCTGCCGACGTCCGCCGGGGTGAGCGGCGCGTTGCCCCTGACCGGTGCGGTGCGCCCCTGCCGGGCCCGCCACAGCAGGCCGAGCGCGGTCGCCCCCGCGACGAGGACGAGCACGAGGCTCAGTGCCGGAATCGGGTTCATGCTGCGACGCTACGCGACCGGCATGGTGGCCGGGGCAGTGTGACGACACGTTACGGTCGCGGCGCCGGCGGGGCCTGCGGTGAGGCGGCGCATCCGGCGGGCGTTGACCGGGTATCGTTTAGCCGTGCCTGAGATTGAGTTTCGCTCCGATGTGACCGTAGAGCTGGTTCGCGCCAGCGCCCACGACTCCGATGTGCTGTTCGCCGCACGGGTGTCGACGCAGGGGGAGCAGACCCTCGCCAAGGCCCGGCTGGAGGAATCCGACTCCGATGCCTCGAGCAAGGGCGACAGCGGGCTGATCAACTACCTGATGCGCGACCGCCACGGCTCGCCGTTCGAGCACAACTCGATGACGTTCTACGTGCAGGCGCCCATTTTCGTGTTCCGGGAGTTCATGCGGCACCGGATCGCCTCCTACAACGAGGAATCGGGCCGCTACCGCGAGCTGAACCCGGTCTTCTACGTTCCGGCCGCCACCCGCAACCTGGTGCAGGTCGGCAAACCCGGCGCCTACGACTTCCTGCCCGGCACCGCCGAGCAGGCCGCCCTGGTCGACCAGCTGACCCGCGAGGCCTCCACGCACGCCTACGCGTCGTACCAGCGGATGCTCGAGGCCGGCGTCGCCCGCGAGGTGGCCCGCATCGTGCTGCCGCTGAACATCTTCTCCTCGATGTACGTGACCATGAACGCCCGGTCGCTGATGAACTTCCTCAGCCTGCGCACCAAGCGCGAGGGAACGCACTTCCCCTCGTTCCCGCAGCGCGAGATCGAGATGTGCGCCGAGAAGATGGAAGACCAGTTCGCGGTTCTCATGCCGCTCACCTATGCCGCCTTCAATAAGAACGGCCGCGTCGCCCCGTAACAAGACGCGGCGGCGCTGCACGGTTGAACGCTGACCGGTAGCCTGTCCCTCGTGTCTATGTCTCAGAATCCCTTCGGCCAGGTGCTCGTCGCCCTGGTGACCCCCTTCACCGCCGATGGCGAAGTCGACTGGCCGGGGGTGGCCAAGCACATCGACGACGTCATCAACGCCGGCGCCGACGGGATCGTCGTCACCGGCACCACCGGCGAGACCTCCACCCTGACCGACGCGGAGAAGATCCGCCTGGTCGAGGTCGGCAAGGACGTCTCGGGCGGGCGGGCGAAGATCATCACCGGCGGCGGGTCCAACGAGACCGCCCACGCCATGCAGCTCGCCAAGCAGAGCGAGAAGGCCGGCGCCGACGGCAACATGATCGTCACCCCGTACTACAACAAGCCCACCCAGGCGGGCGTGCTCACCCACTTCCGCATGATCGCGGATGCCACGGACCTCCCGGTGATCCTGTACGACATCCCCGGCCGCACCGGCATCCCGATCGAATACAAGACGATCCTGCGGGCCGCGAAGCACCCGAACATCCTGGCCGTCAAGGACGCCAAGGGCGACCTGGCCCAGGTCAGCCGCGTGCTGAACCAGACCGACCTGATGTACTTCTCCGGCGACGACCCCAACGTGCTGCCGCACCTCTCGATCGGCGCGACCGGGCTGATCGGCGTCACCGCCAACATCGCGGCGACGCCCTACCGGCAGATGGTGGACGCCGTCAACGCGGGCGACCTGAAGGCCGCTACCAGGGCTCACCAGCAGCTCGAACCGCTGGTGCGGGCCTGCATGACCCACGTGCCAGGAACGGTCGCCGTCAAGTACATCCTGCACGGCCTCGGCCGCATCAACAGCCCCCGCGTGCGCCTGCCCCTGGTGGGCCCGGAGGAGTGGGAAGCCGCCCAGATCGAGGACGAGATCGACCTGGTCAGGAACATCCCGGGAGTCGACTTCTCGAACTTCCGTCCCGACCGCAACGCCGCAGCCGGCGGCGCACTGCCGAAGGTCGCGGGGACCACCCGCTGAACGCCACACCGACCCCCTAGGAGGGCTCATGCCCATCGACGTGTACGACCCGGCCGCGCTCGAACCGGGCACCCTGCGTATCATCCCGATCGGCGGCCTGGGCGAAATCGGTCGCAACATGACCTCCTTCGAGATCGACGGCAAGATCCTGATCGTGGACTGCGGCGTGCTGTTCCCCGAGGAGCACCAGCCGGGCGTCGACCTGATCCTGCCCGACTTCGGCCCCATCCGTGACCGACTCGACGACATCCTGGGTGTGGTGCTCACGCACGGCCATGAGGACCACATCGGGGCGGTGCCGTACCTGCTCCGGCTGCGGCAGGACATCCCCCTGATCGGGTCAGGGCTCACCCTCGCGTTCATCGAGGCCAAGCTCAAGGAACACCGGATCACGCCGTACACGCTGCAGGTCGCGGAGGGCCAGAAGGAGCGGCTCGGCCCGTTCAGCCTCGAATTCGTCGCCGTGAACCACTCCATCCCGGACGCGCTGGCCGTGGCCATCAAGACGGCCGGCGGCACGGTGCTGCACACCGGCGACTTCAAGATGGACCAGTTGCCGCTAGACAACCGGCTGACGGACCTGCGCGAATTCGCACGCCTGGGCACGGAGGGCGTCGACCTGTTCCTGGTCGATTCCACCAACGCGGATGTCCCCGGCTTCACGCCCACGGAACGCTCCATCGGCCCCGTGCTCGACGACGTCATCGCCCGGGCCCCCCGGCGCGTGATCGTGGCCAGCTTCTCCAGCCACGTGCACCGGGTGCAGCAGGTGCTGGACGCCGCCCACGCGAACGGCCGCCGGGTGGCACTCCTCGGCCGGTCCATGGTGCGCAACATGACCATCGCCGCGGACCTCGGCTACCTCACGGTGCCGGAGGGGGTGCTGGTCGATTTCAAGAAGGCCGGCAACATCCCGGACAACCAGATCGTCTACATGTCCACCGGCTCGCAGGGCGAACCGATGGCCGTGCTCAGCCGGATGGTCAACCAGGACCACCAGGTCGAGGTCGGCCACGGCGACACCGTCATCCTGGCGTCCAGCCTGATCCCCGGCAACGAGAACGCGGTCTACCGCATCATCGACGGCCTGACCAAGCTCGGCGCCGCGGTCGTGCACAAGGGCAACGCGAAGGTGCACGTGTCCGGGCACGCCGCCGCGGGCGAACTGACCTACTGCTACAACATCCTCAAACCCAAGAACGTGCTGCCCGTGCACGGCGAATACCGGCACCTGGTCGCCAACGCGAAGCTCGCGGTGGAGACGGGCGTGCCAGAGGCGAACGTGCTGCTCGCCGAGGACGGCACCGTGATCGACCTGCGGGACGGTGTGGCCCGCAAGGTCGGACAGCTCGACATCGGCTACGTCTACGTCGACGGGTCCACCGTGGGCGAGATCACCGAGGCCGATCTCAAGGACCGCCGCACCCTCGCCGAGGAGGGTTTCATCTCGATCATCATCGTGGTGGACGCCCAGACCGGCAAGGTCATCGTCGGCCCGGAGATCCACGCCAAGGGGTTCGCCGAGGACGACTCGGTCTTCGACGCGGTCCGGCCCAAGATCGAGGCCGCCCTCGCCGAGGCCGCCGAGAACGGGGTGCGCGACCCGTTCGCCCTGCAGCAGGTCGTGCGCCGCACGGTCGGCCGCTGGGTGAACACCGCGTTCCGCCGCCGCCCGATGATCGTTCCCCTGGTCATCGAGGCATAACGCCCCGATTCGCCTTCGCGCGAACGGATGCTGCGGAACCGCCCGCTGGACACGTTTCCCCCTTAGGATCGACGCAGTACAGTCAACCGAACGGGGGCTCCGGTGAACGTTGTGCGCACATGGGTTTTTCCGATTCTCCGGCTGGTGATCATCGCGGCCGTCGCGGTGGCGCTGGTGAAACTGGCGTTCTTCCCCGACGGGAGTGCCACGGCGGAGAACCCGGCGTTCCCCACCGGCGAGGTGGTCGAACCGACGATCCCGGTCACGCTGGGCACCATCACCAATGATGTGACCCTGCCGGGAACCGTCAACGCCGATGCGGCCGTTCCGGTCAAGGCGGTCGCCCAGGGGGCGGTCGACGAGGTGTTCGCGGCCGTGGGCGCCACGGTGGCCGCGGGCGACAAGATCTACGACATCAAGGTCGAGACGCCCAGGGACCCGGTCGAGTCCACGGATGCCGCCGGCACCGTCACGGTGTCCCAGCCCAAGCCGGCGGTCAGTTTCGCCAGGGTCCTGGCCCCGGCCGCCGGGGTGCTCAGCTCGCTCGGCGTGATCCCCGGCCAGGTCGTCGCGGTGGGGGACACGACCGGGCAGGTGGCCCCGCCGACCTTCTCGGTCAGCGGGTCGCTCAGCCCCGAACAGCAGTACCGCCTGGTCACCCGGCCGACCGAGGCCACCATCGCGATCGAGAACGGGCCGGCCCCCTTCACCTGCACCGGGCTGACCATCACGACCCCGCTCGCCGGCGCGGGCTCCGGGGGAGCGGGCTCTGATGGGCCCGGCGCCGCCGACGGCGCCGCGGCCGGCGGCACGAGCACCACGGTGCGCTGCGCCATCCCGGCCGAGGTGACGGTCTTCCCCGGCCTGGCCGCGAAGATCACGATCGCCGGCGGCAAGGCCGAGAACGTGCTCGTCGTGCCCACCACCGCGGTGAAGGGCGCGGCCGTGGACGGGATCGTCTGGTTCGCGCTGCCCGACGGCAGCACCGAGGAACGCCCGGTCACGCTCGGCATGACCGATGGCACCTCCGTGCAGGTCCTGACCGGCCTGGTCGAGGGTGACGTGGTCAACCAGTTCGTTCCCGGCGCGATTGACCCGGCGACCACCGGCTGCCAGACGCTGCCCGACGGAAGCACGGTCTGTTCCGGTCCGGGCCTGGCCGGCCAGGTGACCGGGTGACTCTCCTGCACCTGGCCGGGGTGACGCGCACGGTCGCCCTCATCGATGCCCCGCCGCTGACCATCCTCAGCGGGGTCGACCTGGACGTAATGGTCGGCGACCGGGTCTCGATCGTCGGCCGGTCCGGGTCCGGGAAGTCGACCCTGCTGAACCTGCTCGGCCTGCTCGACAACCCCACGACCGGGACCATGCTCTTCGACGGCCGGCCGGTGCAGTCGTACTCCGGGGGGCAGCGTGATCGCGTGCGCGGCCGGGATGTGGGCTTCATCTTCCAGCAGTTCAACCTGCTGCAGGGGCGCACGGCGCTGGAGAACGTGATGACCCCGCTGCTCTACGCGGGCGGCCGGCAGTTCTGGCAGCGGGCGCGCATTGCCGGCGACATGCTCGACCGGGTGGGGCTCGGCCATCGCCGGTCGGCCATGCCGGACAAGCTCTCCGGCGGCGAACAACAGCGGGTGGCGATCGCCCGCTCGCTCGTGCGGGGGCCGAGGCTCATCCTGGCCGACGAACCGACCGGGGCGCTCGACCTGGAGACGGGGGCCGCCGTGATGGACCTGCTCGATCAGGTTGCGACCGAGTCGGGCGCGGCCCTGGTGACCATCACCCACGACCCCGCCATCGCGGCCAGGGCGACCCTGCACCTGAGCCTGGACCACGGTGTGCTTAGCGAGGTCGGCACCGGTCCCAGCACGCCCGCTCCCGGCACGGACCGTCTCGGTGCGACCGCCCCGTCCGCATGGGGCGCACGAGCGTGACGCGCCTGCTGAGCAATCTGGTCGGCTCCTTCGTCGAGGCCTGGCAGGAACTGCGCATCCATCGCACCCGGGTCATGCTGTCCCTGATCGGCGTCGCCGTGGCCGTCTGCGCGATCACCACCGTGGTCGGCCTCGGGGCCGTGGCGGAGCAGGCCACCATCGAACAGAGCGAGCGCCAGGGCGGACGTCCCGCCAGCCTGTTCCTGTACGCGTCCCTCGCCGACGGGAGTTCCCCGCCCGCCGAGCAGATGGCCGAGATCTGGCGGACCTCGCTCGAGCGCTACCGGATCACCTACGCGAGCAGGGTGGTGCAAACCAGTCAGCTGGTGCAGCTGCAGGGCGGAGCGGTGAACGTCCCGGTGCAGGCGGTCGACCAGCCCTACGGGGCGATGCACCGCATCACACCGACCGTGGGCCGCTGGTTCGGACCGGAGGACGCGGAGCGCCTGGCCCCGAACGTGCTGGTCAACTCGGTGCTCTACGACCGGCTGGGCCGCCCCGACCTGCGCACGCACCCCACCGTGACCCTGATCGGCGAACAGGACACGACGGCCGTCATCACCGGCGTTTATCCGGCCATGACCTGGGAGATCGACCCGGCCATGTACATGCTGACGGATGCCCTGGCCCGGATCACCCCGGCGGCGGCGAGCGGCCCCACCGGGTTCGACGCGCAGCCGCCGTCCTTCGAACTGTGGGTCCCGCCGGAGGTGTCCGAGCAGCTGGGCGCCGCGCTGAAACGCGACGTGGCCGGTGCGCTCGGAGCGGGCGCGAACGTGGAGATCAACCGCCAGGACTACGCCGCCTTCGGGGACGACCCGTACCTCTCGCTCAAGCTGATGGTGGGGGGCGTGGCAGGGCTCGTGCTGCTGCTCGGCGCCCTGGGCCTGGTCAACATCGCCCTCGTCACCCTGAAGCAGCGCATCCGTGAAATCGGGATCCGGCGCAGCTTCGGCGCCACCGCCGGACGGGTGTTCTTCTCCGTCATGATGGAGAGCGTCGTCGCCACCGTTGTCGCGGGAATCGTCGGGGTCATCGCCGCGGTTCTGATCGTGACGAATCCGGCGGTTCAGGGCTTCATCGGCCAGGGGCAGGTCACCGACTTCCCGCCCTTCCCGGTCGAGGCCGCCGTGCTGGGCCTGGTCTCGGCCACCGTCGTGGGCGCCCTCGCCGGCCTCCTGCCCGCCCTCGTGGCCGTGCGCGTCAAGGTGATCGACGCGATCCGGTACTGACCGGTACATCGCAGTGACGGGAATGGGCGTGGGATCTCTCCGAAATCCGGCGACGGCGGTACCGTAGCTTTCATGGCTACGAGCACTAAGTCGACCGGTCGCGCCCGCAGCGCGCCTGCGCGCGGCACCACGGCGCGCAAGCCCGTCAGCAAGACCGCAACCCAGAAGACCGTCAAGTTCACCGCGGTGGACACCAAACCGAGTGCATTCGTGCGGTCCTGGATGGCGCTGGCCCACGTCACCGGCGGCGCCGCCCGCGCCCTCGGCCCCGAGCAACTCTCCAAGGAGGAACGCCGGGACGGGCTGCCCTTCTTCCTCGTGCTCCTCGCCATCGCCGGCGCGGTGATCGAGTGGTTCCTGATCAACGAGCCGGTCGCCCAGACCCTGGACGCCTGGTCCTTCGGCGGGCTGTTCGGACGCGTCGCGTTCGCCCTCCCGGTCATCATGCTGCTCTTCGCGATCTGGCTCTTCCGCAAACCCAGCTCGGTGCACGACAACGGGCGCATCGGGATCGGCCTGTCGCTCCTGCTCGTGTCCGTGTCCGGGCTGTGCCACATCTTCGGCGGCCAGCCGGCTCCCAGCGACGGCATGGAGACGCTCGCGCTGTCCGGCGGCGTGATCGGCTGGATGATCGCGGCGCCCCTGATCTACCTGACCACCTCCATCGGTGCCACCATCGTCGTCATCCTGCTGCTGACGCTCAGCCTCTTCATCGTCACGAAGACCCCGCCGAACCGCGTCGGGGAGCGCAGCCGTGAACTGTACGCGTGGTTGTTCGGGGCGCAGCTCCCCGATCCCGACGAGCGCGCGGCCGCCCGGGCAGCCAGCCGCGAAGCCAAGGCGGAGAAGACCCAGCAGGTCGAGCTCGACGGCGTCGACGACGACGTCAGCACCCTGCCCTGGTGGCGCCGCAACACCAGCAACCGCGAGGAAGACCCCGACTTCGGCGGCGCGCTCAGCACGGAGCACGGGGCCGGGCCCGGCGCAGCGGATGCCGCGGACCCGCTCAGCATCCTGCTCGGCGGAGACAAGCGGGGCAGTTTCGACACCCCCCTGGAGACGGTGCCCGAGGCGCCCGGCCACGGCCAGGACCACTACGGCACCGAGGTGCTCGAAGACCTGCTCCGGGCCGAGGACGCCCTCAAGCGCTTCACCGGCGAAATCGACCTGCCGCACCGCGCGGCCACCGGCCTCCAGTCCGACGACCAGACCGGCCTGACCGAGGCGCTGCCCGGCTTCGACGAGCTCGACCTGGCCGCGGCGGCCAGCGGCCCCGCCGCGGTCCCGGCCGCGGACGAGCCGAAGGCCCCCTACGTGCTGCCGTCGGACACGACGCTGATCAAGGGCCCGCCGGCGAAGGCACGCTCGGCCGCCAACGATGAGATCGTCAAGTCCATCACCGAGGTGCTGCGCCAGTTCCAGGTGGATGCGAAGGTCACCGGCTTCTCCCGCGGCCCGACCGTGACCCAGTATGAGATCGAACTCGGCCCGGGCGTCAAGGTGGAGCGGGTCACCGCGCTGAGCAAGAACCTCTCCTACGCCGTCGCCTCCAACGAGGTGCGGATCCTCTCGCCCATCCCCGGCAAGAGCGCCATCGGCATCGAGATCCCGAACACGGACCGGGAGATCGTCACCCTCGGCGACGTGCTCCGCTCGGCCACGGCCACCAACAGCACCCACCCGATGACCATCGGCGTCGGCAAGGACGTCGGCGGCGGCTTCGTCGTGGCCAACCTGGCCAAGATGCCTCACCTCCTGGTGGCCGGCTCGACCGGTTCGGGCAAGTCCAGCTTCGTGAACTCGATGGTCACCAGCCTGCTGATGCGGGCCAAACCGTCCGACGTGCGCATGGTGCTGATCGACCCGAAGCGGGTCGAACTGGCCGCCTACGCCGGCGTGCCGCACCTGATCACGCCCATCATCACCAGCCCGAAGAAGGCAGCCGAGGCGCTGCAGTGGGTGGTGAAGGAGATGGACATGCGCTACGACGACCTGGCCAGCTTCGGTTTCCGCCACATCGATGACTTCAACAAGGCCGTCGTCAACAACGAACTCGTGCTGCCGGCCGGGAGCATGCGCACGCTCAAGCCCTATCCGTACCTCCTGGTCGTCGTCGACGAGCTCGCCGACCTGATGATGGTCGCCCCGCGCGACGTCGAGGACTCGATCGTGCGCATCACGCAGCTGGCGCGTGCCTCCGGCATCCACCTGGTGCTCGCCACCCAGCGACCCAGCGTCGACGTCGTCACCGGCCTGATCAAGGCCAACGTGCCTTCCCGGCTCGCGTTCGCCGTCACCAGCGTCACCGACTCCCGCGTCATCCTCGACCAGCCGGGCGCCGACAAGCTGATCGGGCAGGGCGACGCCCTGTTCCTGCCGATGGGGGCCTCCAAGGCCATCCGGGTCCAGGGGGCCTGGGTCAACGAGGCCGAGATCGAACGCGACGTCAAGCACGTCACCCAGCAGGCCCTGCCGGACCACCGGCCGGATGTCTCCATGGTCGCCCCGCGCAAGGAGATCGACTCCGACATCGGCGACGACCTCGAGGTGCTCCTCGCCGCCGCGGAACTGGTGGTGTCGACCCAATTCGGGTCCACCTCGATGCTGCAGCGCAAGCTCCGGGTCGGCTTCGCCAAGGCGGGTCGCCTGATGGACCTGCTGGAGTCCCGCGAGATCGTCGGCCCCTCCGAGGGTTCCAAGGCGCGCGACGTGCTCGTCAGCGTCGAGCAGCTGCCCGGCGTGCTCGCGCTGCTGCGCGGGTCCGACGCCGAGCACCACGCTTCCGCGGCGAACGCCCAGGCGGCCGCGGCGCACCAGGCCGATGTGCGGCCCGACCCCCGGTACGCCGACGACCCGGTCGCGAAGATGTCGGCGGGATTACCTGAAGAAGAGGGATCCCCCGATGAAGACGCCTGGCAACTGACCGACAGGGAGTGACCGATGGCCACCGAATCGAGCCCGGCCACCCGGCCCAGCAACTGGAATCTGCCGAACCTGATCACGGTCGTGCGCATCCTGCTCGCCCCCCTCTTCATCTGGATGCTCCTCGCCGACGCCGGCCAGGACGGCGCCCTCCGCTGGTGGGCCGCCCTGCTCTTCATCGTCGCCATCGCGACCGACGGGATCGACGGGGCCATCGCCCGGCGGCACAACCTGGTCACCGACCTCGGCAAGATCCTCGACCCCATCGCCGACAAGGTGCTCACCGGCGGGGCGTTGGTGTGCCTGTCCATCCTCGGTGAGCTGTGGTGGTGGGTGACCATCGTCATCCTGGTGCGCGAGGTCGGCATCACGGTGTTCCGCTTCGTGATGCTCCGGGACCGGGTGATCCCGGCGTCCCGCGGCGGCAAACTGAAGACCCTCATGCAGTCCGTGGCCATCTCCCTGGCCCTCCTGCCGTTGTGGCTGGTGCTGGGCGACTGGGTCTACTGGGTCAACTGGACCGCGATGGCCCTGGCCCTGATCCTCACGGTCGTCACCGGCATCGACTACCTCGTCGCCGCCCGTCGGGAGAACCGGCAGTCGCAGTCCCAGTCCCAGTCGCATGAGTGACGCGCCGCCGGCACCTGACGGGTCGGGCGTGACGGACGCCACGGCGCTGCTGATCAACGACCTCACCCGGCGGCGCCTGACCCTGGCGGTGGCCGAGTCCCTGACCGGCGGCGCCCTGGCGGCCGAGCTCATCCGCATCCCCGGCGCATCCGTCGTCGTGAACGGGGCCGTGGTGGCGTATCAGACCGAGCTCAAGCAGAGCCTGCTCGGCGTGGACGGCGCCCTGCTGGCCGAGCACGGACCCGTTCACCCGGAGGTCGCCCGGCAGATGGCGGCCGGCGTGCGGAGCCGGCTCGCCGTCGGGGGCCGGGACGCGGACATCGGCGTGGCCACCACCGGTGTGGCGGGCCCTTACGCGCAGGGCGGACAGGCCCCGGGCACCGTGTTCCTCGGACTCTCCCGGGGTTCCGAGTCGTGGGCCGTCGAACTGCGGCTCGACGGCGACCGGGCTGCGATCCGTTCCGCAACCGTCGCCCGCGCGGTGGAAGCTGTGCAGCACCTGATAGCGCGGGAAACAACGGAATAGTTCCCCGGATCTGCCGGTTACACCGATCAGATTCACAAGAAAAGTCCAGTCGTCATCGGTAGTGTCGGGTTATTCAAGGTAGTACTCTTGCGATCCAATCACACGAAACCAACCGGTCGAGTGGGCGCCAGTAGTATCAATCAGTACTTGAGAAGCACCAGCAATCAGTACGAGAAGGAGGTTCCGATGATTCTTGTTCGACAGGAAATCGGCGATGTGCTCAGGGACTTCCGCCTGCAGAAGGGGCGCACACTCCGCCAGGTTGCGAGTAAGGCCAGCGTGGCCCTCGGATACCTGAGCGAGGTTGAGCGTGGACAGAAGGAAGCGTCTTCCGAGATTCTGGCCTCTGTTGCAGATGCGTTGGATACCCCGATCTCGGTCATCATGCGAGAGGTTGGCGACCGTCTGGCGGTCATCGAGGGAATCGACCGGTTCCCCGACACCGTTCCGGACGAACTCGTGGCCAACTACGACGGCATGATGGTGCGCTAGTTCCCATTCCAGTCCATTCCCGTGTTCGTGTGAGTGACCATGCGCCTCAGTGAATTTCGTCAGGCTCTGAAAGACGAGTTCGGTGACGGCTACTCACGGGTCCTCACCCGTGACCTCATCCTCACCCCGTTTGGATGCACCGCCGACCAGGCCCTGGCCGGCGGTGCTTCTGCGCGTGACGTGTGGCTGGCCCTCTGCGACGAGACGGATGTCCCGCGGAGCCGCCGGTACGGCGCCGGCCTTCCGGCCGCTCGGCTCTGACCGCTCGCTTGAAGCTGACTCGGTGCGCGGCGTGTTTCGACGACACGCCACGAATGCGGTGGTAATTCTCGAATGCGTGTTCGTGTGTTGATAGGCTCCTCCACAGCAGAAGTCACCGGCGCACCCTCCACGTCCCCGGCAGCACCCGACCCCGTGTCGGAGGCTCCGCGTACAGTCGGGTCACGTCAGCGGCAGAGAGCATTTGCCTTGTTGAGAATGGGCATCGGGGTCTTCCCGGTGGTCGGGTTCGACAGCCTATAGGCGCCACAACGCACGACCGAAGGAGACCATCATGGCATCAGCAGCAGATCGCGAAAAGGCACTCGACACCGCCCTCGCGGCCATCGACCGCCAGTTCGGCAAGGGTTCGGTCATGCGTTTGGGCAGCGACGAGCGCGCTCCCGTCGACACCATTTCCACCGGGTCGATCGCCCTGGACGTGGCCCTCGGCATAGGCGGCCTGCCCCGCGGCCGAATCGTTGAGATCTACGGCCCGGAGTCCTCGGGCAAGACCACGCTGACCCTGCACGCCATCGCCAACGCACAGAAGAACGGCGGCATCGCCGCGTTCATCGACGCCGAGCACGCCCTCGACCCCGAATACGCCAAGAAGCTGGGCGTCGACATCGACGCCCTCCTCGTCTCGCAGCCCGACACCGGCGAGCAGGCGCTGGAGATCGCCGACATGCTGGTGCGAAGCGGGTCCATCGACCTGATCGTGATCGACTCCGTGGCTGCGCTCGTGCCCCGCGCCGAGATCGAGGGCGAGATGGGTGACTCGCACGTGGGCCTGCAGGCCCGGCTGATGTCACAGGCGCTGCGCAAGCTCACCGGCGGGCTCAGCCAGACCAACACCACCATGATCTTCATCAACCAGCTGCGGGAGAAGATCGGCGTCTTCTTCGGCAGCCCCGAGACCACCTCGGGCGGCAAGGCGCTCAAGTTCTACGCGTCGGTGCGCCTGGACATCCGCCGGATCGAGACCCTGAAGGACGGCACCGAGGCCGTCGGAAACCGCACCAGGGTCAAGGTCGTCAAGAACAAGATGGCGCCGCCCTTCAAGCAGGCGGAATTCGACATCATCTACGGCATCGGCATCTCCCGTGAGGGCAGCCTGATCGACTTCGGCGTCGACCAGGGGATCGTCAAGAAGTCCGGCGCCTGGTACACCTACGACGGCGACCAGCTCGGCCAGGGCAAGGAGAACTCCCGCAACTTCCTGCTCCGCAACCCGGACATGGCCAACGAGATCGAGAAGAAGATCCTCTTCAAGCTCGGCGTCGGCCCGGAAGGCGCCGCGGCCAAGAAGGCCGAGAAGGAAGCGGCGGCGGTGGCGCTGGCTGCTGCCGAGGTGATCGCCAAGGAAGCCGCGGCCGCCAAGGCCGAGTCGGTCCAGGCGAAGCTCGCCGCCCGCAAGGGAGCGTAGCCCGGTGGTCCACTTCGAACCGGTCGACGAGGTGGTCTCGCTCAGCGCCGCACGGCGCAAGAGTGCGGCGCGCGCGGCCCCGCAACCGCCCGCCGAGGCGCCGATGGTTGGTCAGGAGGCAGACGACGACGACGCTCTCGCGCCGGTCAGCTACCTGCGCGGCCAGGCGCCATCGGCCGAGGAGGCCGGCGACCACGCGGACGACACGGACGACGAGGAGGCCGCCGCGCCGGTGTTCGACCCGGCGGCCGGACGGGCACACGCGGAGCAGGTGCTGGTGCAGCGCCTGCGCGGGCGTTCCCTCTCCGTTTCGGAGGCCCGGACGGTCTTGTCCTCGACGGACGTCGACGGAGGAGACGCCGAGGAGATCATCGAGCGCTTCATCGAGCTCCAATACATCGACGAAGGCCGGCTCGCCGACCAGATCCTGCACAGCCACCATGAGCGCAAGGGCCTGGGGCGCAGCGCCGTCCAGGCCGAGATGCGCCGTCGCGGGCTCGATCACGACCTGATCCTGGCCAAGCTGGAGGAAATGCCCGACGACGAAACCGAACGCGCTATCGAGGTGGCCGTCAAGCGGGTCGGGCAGCTCGGCCGGCTCGACGACCAGACCATCGACCGCCGCCTGAACGCGTTTCTGATGCGCAAGGGCTACCCGTCCTCCATCGTGAGGGTCGCGGTGAAGGCGGCGCTGGAATCCCGCGGAGGTTCGTCGGGTTCGTCCAGCGTCCGGTTCCGTTAGCGCGGGGCGGCCTGGGACGAGCCGGGGCCACAGCCCCGGCTCGGTATCCTCGGGTCCCACGCGTAAGCTGTATCCACTATGACCAGCAGCACTGCCATGCCCCAGTTCTCCAGCGCCGAGACGCTGAGCCCGCAGATGTCGAGCGTGCAGAGGCCGAGCGTGCACCTGCCGGCTCCGCCCGCATCCGGCTTGAGCGCGCCCACCCTGATCGCCCCGTCCCTGGCCGCCCACGATGCGGAGGGCCGGGCCCGCACCTACGAGGTACGCACCTTCGGCTGCCAGATGAACGTGCACGACTCCGAGCGGCTGAGCGGATCCCTCGAGGCGGCCGGGTACGTGCCCGCCAACGGCGAAGAAGCCGACATCGTGGTGCTGAACACCTGCGCCGTGCGCGAGAACGCCGACAACAAGCTCTACGGCAACCTGGGACACCTGGCCTCGGTGAAACGCCGCCACGAGGGAATGCAAATCGCGGTCGGGGGATGCCTCGCCCAGAAAGACAAGGACGTCATCCTCAAGAAGGCGCCCTGGGTCGACGTGGTCTTCGGCACCCACAACATGGGGTCGCTGCCGAGCATGCTCGAACGCGCCCGCCACAACGGGGAGGCGCAGCTGGAAATCCTCGACGCGCTGGAGACGTTCCCCTCGACCCTGCCCACCAAGCGCGACTCGAGCTACAGCGGCTGGGTCTCCATCTCGGTCGGCTGCAACAACACCTGCACGTTCTGCATCGTGCCGGCCCTGCGCGGCAAGGAGAAGGACCGCCGACCGGGCGAGATCCTCGCCGAGATTCAGGCCCTGGTCGACGACGGGGCGATCGAGGTCACCCTGCTCGGACAGAACGTCAACTCCTACGGCGTGGAATTCGGCGACCGACTGGCGTTCGGTAAGCTGCTGCGCGCGGCCGGCCGGATCGAGGGCCTGGAGCGCATCCGTTTCACCAGCCCGCACCCGGCCGCCTTCACCGATGACGTGATCGACGCGATGGCCGAGACGCGGTCGGTCATGCCGCAGCTGCACATGCCCCTGCAGTCCGGGTCCGATCGTGTGCTCAAGGCCATGCGCCGGTCCTACCGCTCCGCACGGTTCCTCGGCATCCTGGACCGGGTGCGCGCGCAGATGCCCCACGCCGCCATCAGCACCGACATCATCGTGGGCTTCCCCGGAGAGACCGAGGAAGACTTCCAGGAGACGCTCCGGGTCGTGGAGCTGGCCCGGTTCGCCACCGCGTTCACCTTCCAGTACTCGATCCGCCCCGGAACACCGGCCGCGACCATGGCCGACCAGGTTCCCAAGGAGGTCGTGCAGGACCGCTACGAACGCCTGGCCGCCCTGCAGGAGCGCATCTCCTTGGAAGAGAACCAGACCCAGATCGGCCGTGAGGTCGAGCTGCTCGTCGCCAACGGCGAGGGCCGCAAGGATTCCGACACCCACCGGCTGAGCGGGCGTGCCCCCGACAGCCGCCTCGTGCACTTCGAGGTGCCGGCCGGATCGGACCTGCCCCGCCCGGGAGACCTCGTCACCGTCACGGTGACCCAGGCCGCCCCGTTCCACCTGATCGCCGACTCCAGCGACGGCGCCCCGCTGCGCATCCGCCGCACCATCGCCGGCGACGCGTGGGACCGCATCCAGGCCGAGGCCTGCGGCGTGCCCAGCCACGGCGGGGCATCCGGTGCCGGCGGAGCGGTGTCGCTCGGCCTGCCCGCCCTGCGCCCGCGCACCGCGGGTGAGTCCGCGGCGTCCACCGTCCCGATCTACGACGTCACCGACGGGCAGCGCTGACCGGGTGCTCGTCGTCATCGTCGGCCCCACCGGCACGGGCAAGTCCGAGCTCTCCCTCGACCTCGCCGAGCGTCTCACGCAGGCCGGCACCCCGGCGGAGATCGTGAACGCCGACGCCATGCAGCTGTACCGCGGGATGGACATCGGCA
Source organism: Cryobacterium sp. (assembly GCA_014376815.1). Taxonomy (GTDB): domain Bacteria; phylum Actinomycetota; class Actinomycetes; order Actinomycetales; family Microbacteriaceae; genus Cryobacterium. The sequence goes on along the minus strand of JACMQV010000166.1, from coordinate 2,722 downwards.
CCGCGAAAGTGCCGGTGGCCGACCGGCGTGGCATCCCGCACCACCTGCTCGACGTGCTGGAGGTGACCGACGAGGCGACCGTGGCCCGCTACCAGGCCGAAGCCCGGGACGCCATCACGGGCATCCTCGGCCGCGATCGCGTGCCCATCCTGGTCGGCGGCTCGGGCCTCTACGTGTCGTCCGTGGTCTACGACTTCCAGTTTCCCGGCACCGACCCCGAGCTGCGAGCCCGGCTCGAGGCCCAACTGACCGTTCAGGGACCGGGGGCCCTCTACACCCGGCTGAAGGCCCTCGACCCGGGCGCCGCGGCCCGGATCGGCCCCAGCAACGGGCGGCGCCTCGTGCGCGCGCTCGAGGTCGTCGAACTCACCGGCGCCCCGCACACCGCAGCGCTGCCCGACGCCCCCGCGCACTGGATGCCGGCCGTCACCCTCGGCCTGCGGGCGCCGCGGGCCGAGCTCACCCCGCGCCTCGACGCGCGGGTCGAGCGGATGTGGGCGGACGGGCTCGTCGACGAGGTCGAGGCGCTGATCCCGGCCGGGATCGAGACGGGGGTGACCGCCAGCCGCGCCATCGGCTACGCCCAGGCGCTCGGCCAGCTCAGCGGCTCGCTCACCCGGGCCGAGGCGATCGAGACGACCCAGCAGATCACCCGGCGGTACGCCCGGCGCCAGGTGAGCTGGTTCAAACGCTCCCCGCAGACGCACTGGATGGACGCGTCCGCGCCCGACCGGCTGGACCGTGCCGTCGCCCGTCTCGCCGACCCGGGCGGACCCGCGGAGCGCTGGGCCGGGGACGCGCCCTCGTAAACTGGATCCCATGGGAACTGATCTGAACTTCGCCAAGGGCCACGGCACCGGTAACGACTTCGTCCTCTTCGCCGACCCTGACGGGCAGATCGACCTCACGCCGGCCCAGATTCGTCTGCTCTGCGACCGCCGCTTCGGGATCGGCGGCGACGGCATCATCCGTGCCGTTCGTTCCCGCAGCCTGGCCGCCGGCACGGCCGCCCTCGCCGAGGACGACCAGGCCGAATGGTTCATGGACTACTGGAACGCCGACGGCACGGTGTCGGAGATGTGCGGCAACGGCATCCGGGTCTACACACGCTTCCTGGTCGAGCACGGCCTCGCCAGCCTGGGCCGGGGCGACACGCTGAGCATCGGAACGCGTGGGGGAGTGCGGGACGTGCAGCGCGGCGCGGCCGGCTACCAGGTCGACCTCGGCCGCTGGCGCCTCGACGGCGGCGAACCGCTTGTCCGGGCGAAGAACCTGCCCGTGGCCCGCCCCGGGCTCGGCATCAACGTCGGCAACCCGCACGTGGTGGTCGCCCTCGCCGACGATGTCGAGCTCGCGGGCGTGGATCTCACGTTCGTGCCCCAGCTCGACCCCAACCCGGAGTCCGGGGCGAACGTCGAGTTCGTGCTGCCCGGCGACCCGGTGATCAGGAACGGCGTCGGACACATCCGGATGCGCGTGCACGAGCGCGGCAGCGGCGAGACGCTGTCCTGCGGCACGGGCGCCGCAGCCGCGGCCCTCGCCACCCGGCACTGGGCCGGAGCCGGGGCCCCCAACCAGTGGCAGGTCGAGGTCACCGGCGGCACGCTGGGCGTGCGCATGTTCCCGGCCGAAGACGGCGAGCACGTCGCGCTGTCGGGGCCGGCGGAGCTCGTCTTCGACGGGGTCTTCCGCCTGAACTGACGCGCGTGACCGGCTTCTGCCGGCCGGTCTCGGGCGCGCTCGACGGAATGCTGTCAACAGGTGATTCTGCGGTTGGGCGTGACGGCGTCACCTCTTCAGGTGCGGGACGTCAAACCGGCCAGACGGAGGACGGCAGCTAGCCCTTCGGGCGTTCCGGGCCAGTGTCGCTCGACTGCGTCAATGCCTGCCCGGCGAGTCGCGAAACGAAGAGCGAACGCGACCACGATGGCGTCATCCGCGTAGCCGAGAACCGGGATGAAATCAGGGATCAGGTCAATGGGTGACAGCAGGTAGGCCAGGAGAACGCCAAGCCAAATTCGAACACCCACCGACACGGATCGATCGCAGGTGAGGCGTTTGAGAAGCCGGGCGACGTCAGGGGCAAGTCGAAGGAGGTCACGAAGCGAAGCGCCGCCGGGATGCCGGCGCTGCTCGATCCAGAGGAGCAGGACAAGGGCGAGCCAGAGCACGAGCAACCCCCCGAGCACGCCCAGAGCGATTTCCCACCAGGACGTCATGAGTTGCGTCCGCAGGAATAGGGTCCCGGCCCGTCGAGCAGTATCGAGCTAGAGGCTGACGTCATGCTCTGATTCTGACAGTGGACAGGTATCCCTTTCGCACCCACGCGGAGTCAGATCGTTGGACCCGCGGATCTGTTACCGGCCGTGAGGGTTGGCGAAGGTGGAAAGAAGCTCCCCGATGCGATGATCTCGATCCAGGGGGTGCCGAAGGGGCATTGCCGTGTTGAGCCGGTACGTGTTGCGGCGACCTTCCCGTTCGCGGTCCAGGTAGCCTGCCTCCTCCAGCTCGGTGACGATGCGTTGCGCCGCTCGCTCCGTGATGCCGACCTGAACGGCGACGTCGCGTAGCCGCACGTTCGGGTTGTCCGCCACGCACAACAACACGTGGGCGTGATTGGTCAGAAACGTCCAGGTCGCCATCTCTCGATTATCTCCCACCCGACGAGCTTCTCCCTACAATCAATTCCCGACATTCAACATGTGCTATGTTTTTCCTGTTT
>JACMQV010000022.1 GCA_014376815.1 Cryobacterium sp. | reverse complement strand
CCCCGGGCACCGCGCAGTGAGAGAAAGGGGATCCCATCTATGGCACTCGAAGCTAATGCAAAGAAGGCGATCATCGAAAAGTACGCTACCCACCCAGGCGACACCGGGTCCCCCGAAGTCCAGATTGCCATGCTCACGCAGCGCATCCTGGACCTCACGGAGCACCTGAAAGAGCACAAGCACGACCACCACTCACGTCGTGGCCTGCTTCTCATGGTTGGTCAGCGCCGTCGTCTGCTCGGTTACCTGTCGGACATCGACATCACTCGGTACCGCACGCTGATCGGCAGCCTCGGACTGCGCCGCTAAGGCACTTTTCGAAGACACCGCGATCTTCTTGCGAACGGGCCGTCACCTCCGGGTGGCGGCCCGTTCTGCGTACCCGGGGGAATAAGACCGGGCCCGGAAGGGTTTCCTGAACCGATGACTACTTCCGCCCTGAGCCTCTCCGTGCTCGACCTGATTCCCGTCCGCACCTCCCAGAGCTCGGCCCAGGCGATCGCGGCATCCGTCGCCCTCGCACAGCGCGCCGACCGGCTCGGCTACACCCGGTACTGGGTGGCGGAGCACCACAATATGCAGGCCGTCGCGTCGACCAACCCGCCGGTGCTGATCGGCATCCTCGCCGCCCGCACCGAGCGCATCCGGGTCGGCTCCGGGGGAGTCATGCTGCCCAACCACTCCCCACTCGTGATCGCCGAGCAGTTCGGCCTGCTCGAGGCCGCCTTCCCCGGCCGGATCGACCTGGGACTGGGCCGCGCGCCCGGCAGCGACCCGATGATCACCGCTCTGCTGCGCTCCAGCGGCGCCGTGAGTGAGGTCGACGCCTTCCCCCGCAACATCGCCGACATTGAAGCGCTCTTGCAGCCCGGCGGCGCCGCCCTGAACCTCACCTCCGGCCAGGAATACGCCCTGCGCGCCACCCCTGCCGCCGACGCGATGCCCGAGATCTGGCTGCTCGGCTCCAGCGAATACTCGGCCCGGCTCGCCGCGAAAGAGGGCATGCCCTACGTCTTCGCGAACCACTTCGCGGGCGACGGCACCACCCAGGCACTCGACCTCTACCGGCGCGGCTTCACCCCGAGCGAGACCCTCGCCGCGCCGCGCACCATCCTCACCCTCAACGTGGTGGTCGCCGACACCGCGGCCGAGGCCCGAGCCCTCGCCCTGCCGCAGATGCAGCAGATGGCGCGGCTGCGGTCCGGCCAGCCGCTCGGGCCGCTCGCGACCGTCGAGGAGGCCGCCGCCACGACGATGGCCCCGGCACAGCAGGGCATGATCGAGCGGATGTCCGCCACCTGGATTCTGGACGAGCCGGTCGCGGCGGGCGAGCGCATCCGTGCCCTCGCCGCGCGGTTCGGGGTCGACGAGGTCATGCTGCAGCCCATCGCCTCCGCGCACGAGACCGCCGATCCGTCGACCTCCCCGGGCCGGGAGCGCACGCTCGACCTCCTCGCCGCCGAGCTCCTGCTCGAGGGGGCTGCCACCGGCGAACTGGTCACCGCCGGCTGACCCCGCGGGTCCCGCCCCCGCACCGTCCCGCACCGTCCCGCCCCGCCGCGAGTGTTGCCGGTTCGCACATATGTTGCCGGCGGACCGGCAACATTCGTCCGGAACAGCAACAGTTGCCGTCGCTGGGCGCCTCCTCGGACCGAACTGTCGCCGCTCCCTAACACCCTGCCGGCTCGGGGGTTCCTCATAGGGAACGCATAGCGACCGCTTGCTCGCGAACAGGGCAGGAGGCTCAGTCAACTCGTCACGGGGACAATCGGCGTTCTGGCCGTGGTCGCCGCCTCGGCGCTCGGGCTCCGCAGCTGGGCGGATATCGTGGCGACCAAGGCCGCCGCGGGCTCTTCGTCGACGACCCCCGCGACGCAGCAATCCACAGTCACGGACTCCTCGGGCTCCGACGACGGCGAGAACGACGGCGAGAGCGGCGGCGAGGACGACGGCGAGGACGACGGCGAGGACGACGGCGGGAATGAAGGTGCCGGGCCGGCCGGCGGCGCACAGACCCCCCAGCAGAACCAGATAACCCAGCAGAACCAGATAACCCAGCAGAACCAGATAACCCAGCAGAACCAGGCCCCGGTCTCGCCGGGCAACCGCCGGCCTCGTCACCGGCCGCGGGTCGTGCCACCACCCCGACGGAACCGCCCGGTTCGTGTAAGCGCGCTGACCGTGTTCGCCGCGGACGTGCAGGCGCACCTGTCGGGCACCTGCCGCAAGGCGCACTCATGACCGAGCCGCGCGCGCTGCTGCACATCGACTGGACGGCCTGCGACGGCCGGGGCCTCTGTACCGAAATCCTGCCCGAGCTGCTCATCCGGGATGACTGGGGTTACCCGCTCGTCCGGGGCGGCGGGTCCGACGTGCCGGTGCCGGATCGTCTGCTGGATTCCGCCGCCGAGGCGGTTGCCCTCTGCCCGAGGCTGGCGCTGAGGCTGCTGCCCGGGGGGTAGCGGCCGCCGCCGCCGGGCCTGGTCCGGGCTCAGTCGGCCACGGCGATGACGACCTTCCCGCGAGCCCGGCCGTCGGTCATGTGCCGGATGGCCGCCGGAACCTCGGTCAGCGGATACGTGCGGTCGATCTCCGGGGTGACCTGCCCGGACTCGATGAACTCCGTGAGGACGGTCAGGTCCCGGTTGTTCTCCGAGGAGAGAAAACCGCCCAGTTTCTGGCCCACGAAGGGGGACAGGGCGAGCGCCCGGAGCTGGCGGTCCAGGCCGCCGAGCCACCGCCCATCCGTTTCACCGCCGACGATGACGAGCGTCCCCCGGGGGGTCAGGACCCGCCTGATCGTCCCGAGCGGGGTGTTGCCGCCGATGTCGAGGACCGCGTCGTAACGCCGGCCCGCGTCCGCGATCCCTTCCCGGGTGTAGTCGACGACCCGGTCTGCACCGAGGGACCGCACGACGTCGACTTTGGCGGTGCTGCAGACGCCGGTGACCTCCGCGCCGAGCGCCTTCGCGATCTGCACGGCGAATGTGCCGACGCCACCCGATGCGCCGATGATCAGCAACTTCTGCCCGGGTTGCACCCGCGCGTGGTCCCGGAGCCCCTGCAGGGCGGTGAGGCCGGAGACGGGCACCGCCGCGGCCTGCTCGAACGAGAGGCGCTGCGGTTTCGGCGCGAGCTTGTCCGCACGGCAGCGGGCGTACTCGGCGAAGGTGCCCTGGCCGATGCCGAACACCTCGTCGCCCGGCCGCGGCCAGGTCACCTTGCCTCCGACCGCCTCGACGATCCCCGCGACGTCCAGTCCCCGCACCCGGGTGCGGGGCGCGCGCAGGCCGAACGCCAGCCGCACCGGGTAAGGCAGTCCGGCCGTGAGATGCCAGACTCCCCGGTCCACTCCGGCCGCCCGAACGCGCACCAGCACCTCGTCGTCGCCGATCTCGGGGCGGGGGATCCGTTCCAGCCTCAGCACCTGGCCGGCATCGCCGTACTCGTCCTGCACGATGGCGTTCATCAGCTTCTCTCCGGCGGCCACGCCGGCTTTCTCGGCCGGGCGGTTGTCCTCGTGGGCCATGATCTCTCCTTCGGGTCCTAGACTTATCTTGTAAGTACCATAGATTTACGTTGTAAGTCTTGTCAAGGGGAGAGGTGGAACGCACTGTGACGACGATGGCTGCGACAAACGATGCGGGCCCGGGGCCGCGGGCCCGGCTGACCCGGGAGCGGGTCCTCGACGCGGCCATCACACTGGCCGATGCGAGTGGCATCGACTCGCTCACCATGCGCAAACTCGGCGAGGCTCTCGGGGTCGAGGCGATGTCGCTCTACAACCACGTGGCCAACAAGGTGGACCTGCTCGACGGCATGACCGACATCGTGTTCAGCGAGATCGAGCTTTCGTCCGGCCCGGACGGCTGGAAGGCGGCACTGCGCCGGCGATGCGTCTCGGCCCGGGAAGTCCTGGCCCACCACCCCTGGGCGACGGTGCTGATGGACTCCCGCGCGACGCCCGGTCCCGCCACCCTGCGCCACCACGACACGGTGCTCAGAACGCTCCGGGAGGCGGGCTTCCCGCTCGCCCTGGCGGCTCACGCGTTCTCGGCCCTGGACAGCTACACCTACGGGTTCGCCCTGCAGGAGAGCAGCCTGCCCTTCGACACCCCCGAGCAGACCATTGAGCTGGCACAGCTGATCCTCGCCCGGTTCCCCGTCGACGAGTATCCCTACCTCGCCGAGCTGACGCGCGAGCACGTGCTCCAGCCGGGATACTCCTACGGGGCGGAGTTCGAGTTCGGCCTCGAGCTGATCCTCGACGGCCTCGAGCAGGCGCTCGAGGGCTGAGTGGCCCCGGCGGCGCGGGCACCCGCCTACTTCTTGTGCATCTCGGTCTTCTCCAGCTGCCATGCCAGGTCGTCGGGCGACAGGTTGGCATTGCGGAAGGCATCTGTCAGGGGCAGTTGCAGCCGCAGATCGGTGCCGAGGCAGAGGGCGGCGCGTCCGGAGCGCAACTTGAAGTCGAGCACATGCCCGCCGGCGGTGCGGTCGTCGTTGATGAAGTGCACGTGGCAGCCGGGGACCCCGATGCCCTGCTCGTAGAGCGGCGTGCGGAATCCGGCCACAACGCCGGTGACGTCGTGCAGTTCGATGATCGCGTCCTCGTCGGTCGCCTCGACCATCGGGCGGTACGGCTTCTGCTGCTTGACGACCGTTCGCATCCGGATCCACTCGAAGTCGCCGTCGATGCGCAGGGCGTACATGTAGTTCTGGGTGGCCGTCATATGGTCGATGAAGCTGGACGCCTCGGTGCGCAACAGCCCGGGCGGCAGGTCGCTCTCGAGATGCGGCACGAAGTTCGTGACGACCGCGTAGGGAGTGTGCGCGCCGAGGTCGGCCTTCGAGACACCGCCGTCCGCGCGCAGCTGGTAGCAGATTCCACCGATGATCAGCATCTCGCCATCGAGCCCGTTGAACGTGCCGATGCCGAAACTGCCGTGACCGAGCAGGTCGCGCACGGTCATCTCGTCTTCGTACACGCCGTCGAGCAGTGCGCTCATCAGGCTCGTCTGGAAGATCTCGTGTCGTGAGACCGTGAATTCACTCATTGCAGCACATCGCTTTCGAGGTCGGCCATCAGGTCGTCCCTGTTATTACGGTAGTCGACGCGAACGTCGATGATGCTCGGTCCGGTCTCGGCCATGGCCTGGGCCAGGACGCCGGCGAAGTCGTCGAGGTGCGTGACGCGGTAGCCGTGGGCGCCGAAGGACTCCGCATAGCCGACCGCGTCGTAGTCGCCCAGCTGAACGCCGGAGGTGCGCCCGTACTTGCCCTGCTGCTGGAACGCCACCATGTCGTAGGTGCCGTCGTTGAAGATGACGTGGGTGAACGTCGATCCGAGCCGCACGGCCGTCTCGAGCTCCATCGCCGAGTAGAGGAACCCGCCGTCGCCGGAGACCGACACGACCGGCGTTCCCGGGCGCACGAGCGTCGCCGCGATCGCCCAGGGCAGGGCCACGCCGAGCGTCTGCTGCCCGTTCGAGAACAGCAGGGTGCGGGGGTGATAGGTGCGGAAGTGCCGGGCCATGTAGATGTAGTGGGAGCCGACGTCGCAGAGCACGGTCGTGTCATCCGGGAGCAGCTCGCGCATCATCAGGGTGAGGTCGGCGGGATGCACGCCCTCCGATTCGTCGCGCGGCCCGATGGGCTGGTCCGCCTGCGCCAGTCGTGCCCGCTGGTCGGCGACGACGGATGCCGCGGCGCCGGCCAGCACGAGGCCGTCGATCTGCCCGGCGAGGGCGTCGATGGTCTCGGCCACGTCTCCGCGCAGTTCCACCGTGGGGCGGTAGTAGTCGTCGAGGTCAGCCGCCAGTTCATCGAGGTGGATGATCACGCGCAGGTGGTCCTTGTTCCACTTCGACGGTTCGTACTCGACAAAGTCGTAGCCGATGGCCAGGATCACGTCGGCCTTGTGCAGCAGGATGTCGCCCGGCTGGTTGCGGAACAGGCCCACCCGGCCCAGGTAGTGCTCTTCGAGCTCGTGCGAGATGACGCCCGCTGCCTGGAAGGTCTCGACGACGGGAAGGCCGGCGACGCCCAGCAGCCGGTGCAGCGCCGCGGTGGCCCGGTCGGAGCCGGAACGCGCGCCGGCCAGGATGACCGGGAATCGGGCATCCTTCAGCAGGGCGGCGGCACGCTTCACGTTCTCGGACGCCGCGGCACCCAGCCGCGGCACCCAGTGTGGGTGCGTCATCGACACCTCGGTCGAGTCGGTGAGCACGTCGTAGGGCAGCACGACGGCGGCGGCGCCCCGGGGCTCCTGCGTCGCGGCTCGGAACGCGTTCGCGATGGCCTCCGGCACGTTGTCCGCGACGCTGACCTCGCCGGCCGACTTGGTCACGGCCGAGAGCATCCCCACCGCGTCCATCGTCTGGTGGGTGCGCTTCAGGCGGTCGGCGCGCGGGACCGCCCCGCACAGGGCGACCAGGGGGTCGCCTTCGGTCGTGGCCGTCAGCAACCCGGTCGCGAGATTGGAGGTGCCGGGGCCGCTGGTCACGAGCACGACGCCCGGCTGACCGCTCAGGCGTCCGACTGCGGCCGCCATGAAGGCCGCGTTCTGCTCGTGGCGGCAGACGATCACTTCGGGGCCGTCGTCGACGAGGGCGTCGTACACCGGATCGATCTTGGCTCCGGGGACGCCGAACACCCATTTCACGCCGTAGGCCTTCAGGCACTCGACGACCCGGTCGGCGGAACGGCGGGCCAGGTCGATGGTGCCGGGTCCGACCGGCACGAGCGCGGCGTCCGCCGCGCCTGGTGTGGTCGCGGTGCTGTTCACCGCGGGTGAAGTGTTCGTCATGCTGGCCTCCCGGCTCGCCGCTTGATCCGGCGCCTCTATCAATGGTGCGGCTTAGACAGATAAGAAACAACGCCGATAAGTGATGCAAACGATCTGAGAATGAGATGATTGGTCTCGTGGACGTCAGACAATTCGAATTCTTCAGTGCCGTCGCCGGCGAGCTCAGCTTCACCCGCGCCGCGGAACGGCTCACGATTGCCCAGTCCGCCGTGTCGGCGGGGGTGAGGTCGCTCGAGAGCGAGCTGGGGGTCGAGCTGTTCGACCGCAGCCGCCGACAGATCCGGCTCACGTCAACGGGGGAACTGCTCCTGCCGAAGGTGCGCGAGGTGCTCGACGCGGTGAACGAGGTGCGCGATGCCGCCCAGGAGACCACCCGCGCCATCACCGGGTCCATCGTGATCGGCCTGATGACCTCGGTCACACTGGTGAACGTGCCGCGTCTGCTCGGGCATTTCCGCACCGGCCACCGGGGCGTCGACGTGCGGCTGCGGGCGGCCCGGCGGGGTTCGGCCGGGCTGATCGACGAGTTGGTCAGCGGCGAGCTCGACCTGGCCTTCCTCGCGCTGAGCGGCCCTACCCCTGCGACGCTGATCGCGGTGCGGATCGCGTCGTCGCCGATGGTGCTGGTCGTGCCGGACGGGCACCGGCTGGCCGCCGCCCGCACGGTCGGGCTCGGTGATCTCGTGCCGGAGGAGTTCATCGATCTGCCGCCCGGTTACGCCAGCCGGCAGATCGTGGACGATGCCTTCGCCGCCGCCGGGATCGAGCGGCGGGTCATGATCGAGGTCTCCGACATCGGCACGGCCGCCGAGTATGTGGCCAACGGCCTCGGCGTCGCCCTGCTGCCGGAATTCGCCGCGCACGGCGCCCCCGGCGTGCGCCGGGTCCCCGTCGACAACGTGCCGGAGTTCACCGTCTACCTTGCCGCGTCCCGCAAGCGGCGGGCGTCGGCGGCGGTGCGTGCCTTCGTCGACCTCGCCCTCCCCGGCGACGAGGCAAACATCCGTCCTTGATCCGCATTGGCGTGACGAATCCCTGTCCGGGATTGAATTTGCCGTATATAGTCTGTTTTTATGACTCAATTGCGAATCAGCGAGGTTGCGGCCCTGATGCGGGTGAGCGACGACACCGTTCGCCGGTGGGTGGAGCAGGGCCACCTGAGCGCGACCCGCGGCGCGGGATCCCGGCAGGTTATCGACGGCGCGGAGGTCGCCGCGTTCGTGCGGGAGCGCCGCGACCAGGAACAGGACGCGGCCCCGTTCCCCAGCTCGGCGCGCAACCGCCTCGACGGCATTGTCACCGACGTGAAGCGCGACGGGCTCGTCGCCGTGGTCGAGATCCAGGCCGGCCCGTTCCGGCTGGTGTCGCTGATGACGCGGGAGGCCGCCGACGAGCTCGAACTGGAACCGGGATCCCTGGCGACCGCCGTGGTGAAGTCCACCACGGTCGTGGTGGAGAAGTCCCGGCCCGGAGACCAGGAATGACACGCCGAGTGGCCCGCAAGCGCGGCCTGTTCCGAGGCCTCGGCCTCGGCGTGGCGCTGCTGGCGGCGCTGTCGGCGCTGACCGGCTGCGCAACGTCCTCCGCTCCCGCCCTCACCCCGGGCGCCGGATCGGGCGGCGGCGACCGGGTGGTCCGGGTGGCCGCCGCGGCCGATCTGAAGTTCGCCCTGGACGACATCATCGCCCTGGTCGAGAAGAAGAACCCCGGCATCCGGGTGGATGCCACCTACGGCTCGTCGGGCACCTTCCTGACCCAGATCAGCAACGGCGCACCGTTCGACCTGTTCCTGTCCGCCGATGTGAGCTACCCGCGGCAGCTGGTCGAGGCGGGCCTGGCAGAGAAGACCGACCTCTTCCCGTACGCAGTCGGCCGGCTCGTCCTGTGGGTGCCCGAGGGCTCGGCCCTGGACCCGGCGGACGGCCTGGGCATCCTGGCCTCGCCCGCCGTCGCCGCGGTGGCCATCGCCAATCCCGAGCACGCCCCCTATGGCAAGGCCGCCGTCGCCGCCCTGGAAGAGGCCGGCCAGTATGACGCGGTCAGCCCGAAATTCGTGCTCGGCGAGAACGTGGCGCAGGCGGCCGAGTTCGTCTCGTCGGGAAACGCGGACGCGGGCATCGTGGCGCTCTCCCTCGTGCTCTCCGACCCGCTGCAGGGCGTCGGCCGCTGGGCGGAACTGCCGCTGGCGAGCTACCCGCGCCTCGACCAGGGCGGGGTGGTGCTCTCCGCGGCCCAGGACCCGGCCGCGGCCCGCACCGTGCGCGACACCATGCTCGGCTCCGCGGGCACGGCCGTCCTCAAGGACTACGGCTTCTCCCTGCCGGGGAACTGAGCCGTGGACTGGCAGGCCGTGGACTGGCAGGCCGTCGGCGTCAGCATCCGGCTCGCGCTCGCCACGACGGCGATCCTGTTCGTCATCGCCATTCCACTGGCGGCCTGGCTGGCCTTCTCCCGCCGACGCTGGACGGTTATCGTGGAGGCCGTGGTCGCGCTCCCGCTGGTGCTGCCCCCCACCGTGCTCGGCTACTACGTGCTGGTCGCCCTCGGCGCCGGCTCTCCGTTCGGGCGGTGGTGGCGGGACACGACCGGGACCACGCTGGCATTCTCGTTCACCGGGCTGCTGATCGCCTCCGTCATCTACAGCCTCCCCTTCGCCGTGCAGCCCCTCCTGGCCTCCTTCGCCGGCGTCGACCGGCGGCTGCTGGAGGCCTCGGCCGTGCTGGGGAAGTCCTGGGGGCAGAGCCTGGTCAGGGTGGTGCTGCCCTTGTCCCGGGCCGGGCTGGCCACGTCGGGAGTGCTGACCTTCGCCCACACGGTGGGCGAATTCGGGGTCGTGCTGATGGTCGGCGGCAACATCGCGGGGCAGACCCGCACCGTGTCGGTGTCGGTCTACGACGCCGTGCAGTCCTTCGACTACGCCGCGGCCGGGCTGACCAGCCTGCTGCTGCTCGCCTTCTCCCTGATCGTGCTGAGCGCGACCTACGCCTTCCAACGGCGCGGGTCGCTGCTGTGGGCGCCCCGATGACCGTCGGAACGAATGCGAAGGTGCTTCGGGTCGACATCCGTCACCGCCGCGTGGACGCCCGGCTCGAGCTCGACCTCGAGCACCCGGGCATCACGGTGCTGTTCGGGCCCTCCGGCGCGGGCAAGACCACGATCATCCGGTGCCTGGCCGGCCTCGACCGGATCGGGTCCGGCACGATCACGATCGGGTCGACGATGTGGGATGACGGCGGGCGCACCTTCGTGCCGGCCCGGCGCCGCAACGTCGGCTACCTCTTCCAGGACCTGGCCCTGTTCCCGCACCTCAACGTGGCGGAGAACGTCGGCTACGGCCTGGGGCGGATGCCGCGCGCGTCGCGTCAGACGATCGTCGACGATGCCCTGCGCACGGCCGAGGTGCCCGGCTTCCAGGATCGGATCGTCGCGGAACTCTCCGGCGGCGAGGCCCAGCGCGTCGCGCTCGCCCGGGCCATCGCGCCCCGGCCCGACGTGCTCCTGCTCGACGAGCCCCTCGCCGGGCTGGACGACCCGACCAGGCAGCGGCTCCGCTTGGAGCTCCGCCGGCTCATCCTGCACGCCGGGATCCCCGCCCTCGTCGTGACGCATGACCGCGACGAGGCCCTCGCCCTGGCCGACCAGCTCGTCGTGCTGGTCGACGGCGCCGTGCACCAGGTCGGCCCGCCGGCGGGGGTCTTCGACCGCCCCGCGGACGCCATGGTGGCCCGGGCCGTGGGCATGGACACGATCAGCCCGGCCCGGGTCACGGAGGTCGCCCCGGGCACCGCCCGCCTCCGGGTGGGGGAAGCGACGATGGTCGCCGATCTGCCGTCCGGGCGCCGGACTGAGGTTCGCGTGGGAGACCCGGTGGCGGTCTGTCTGCGGGGCGGCGACGTCGGGCTCCTGGCGGAGGCGGGCTGCCCGGCGCCCCCGGACACCAACCGGCTGCCCGCCGTCGTCACCGGGATCGCCGAGGAGGCCTCCCTCATCCGGGTGCAGGCGGATGCCGGCTTCCCGCTGGTCTGTTTCCTCACCCGCCGCGAGCTCCAGGCGCAGGGCCTCGCCGTCGGTTCCCGCGTGACGGCGCTTGTGCATCGCTCGGCGGTGCACCTGGCCGAACTCGTCCCGCGCCCCGACGCGGAACGCCGCTGACGCGTAGCATACCCCCGTTCGGGGTCTCGGGACCTCGCGGGGCCGTACCATGGTCCGGTACCCAACGGAACGGAACACCCTGCTATGAGCGTCTGGCGCACCAAGAGCATCGAAGCCTCCCTGGCCGATTCCCACCAGGAAGGCCACAGTCTCAAACGAACGCTGGGCACCTGGGACCTCATGATCATGGGCGTCGCCGTCGCGGTCGGCGCCGGGATCTTCTCGGTCGGCGCGAAGGCGGCCGGAAGCTACGCCGGGCCATCCGTCACCCTCGGTTTCCTGCTCGCCGCCATCACCTGCGCGCTGGCCATCATGTGCTACGCGGAGTTCGCCTCGGCCGTGCCCGTGGCCGGCTCCGCGTACACGTTCACCTACGCCACCCTCGGCGAGCTGCTGGCCTGGATCATCGGCTGGGACCTCATCCTCGAGATGCTCACCGCCGGCGCCGTGATCGCCAAGTACTGGGGCATCTACCTCAGCAAGGTCTTCGAACTGGCGAACTGGGATGTCCCGGCCACGATCTCGGTGTTCGGCCTGCAGGTGAGCTGGGGCGCCTTCGTCATCGTCGCCATCTTCACGGCGCTGCTCGTGCTGGGCACCAAGCTGTCCGCCCGGGTGGCCAGCGTGTTCACGATCCTCAAGGTCGCGATCGTCCTGTTCGTCATCGTGGTCGGCGCGTTCTACATCAAGCCGGAGAACTACACCCCGTTCATCCCCAAGGCCGTGCCCAGCACGGGCGGCGACGGGGACGTCTGGATGCAGTCCCTGTTCTCCTTCATGACCGGCGCGCACCCGGCCCAGTACGGCATCTTCGGCCTGCTGGCCGGCGCGTCGCTCGTCTTCTTCGCCTTCATCGGCTTCGACGTGGTCGCCACGAGCGCCGAGGAGGTCAAGGACCCGCAGAAGACCCTGCCGCGCGGCATCTTCGCCGGCCTGGCCATCGTGACCGTGCTCTACCTCGGAGTCAGCCTCGTCCTCACCGGAATGGCCCCGTACACGGTGCTCGCCGACGACCCCAACGCGTCGCTCGCGACGGCCTTCATCGCCGTCGGCGCCGGCTGGGCCGCCCAGGTCATCTCCGTCGGCATCCTGGTCGGCCTGACCACGGTCATCATGGTGCTGCTGCTCGGCCTGTCCCGGGTGCTCTTCGCGATGAGCCGCGACGGTCTCCTGCCGCGCAGCCTGAGCGTCACCTCCTCCAAGCGCGGCACGCCGGCCCGGATCCAGATCATCGCCGGCGGCGCGGTCGCCCTGATCGCCGGCTTCACCGACGTCGGCGTGCTCGAGGAGATGATCAACATCGGCACGCTTTCCGCGTTCGTGCTGGTCAGCATCGCCGTGATCGTGCTCCGTAAGAAGCGCCCCGACCTCAAGCGAGCCTTCTCCGTTCCGTTCTCGCCCTACCTGCCGATCCTGTCCGCGGTGCTGTGCTTCTGGCTGATGCTGAACCTGACCACGCTCACCTGGGTGCGCTTCGCGGTCTGGCTCGTGATCGGGCTCGCCGTGTACTTCGCCTACGGCCGCCGCCACTCCGTCGTCGGCATCGAGGCGAAGCGCGTCTTCGACGCCACCTTCCGTGATGAGATCATCCGCGAGGAAGAGGCCACGCGGGGCAAGTAGCGCCCCTCTTCCTCCCGCGAAAGCGCACAATTTGCCCCGTCACCGTTCCCGAATGGGCATATTGTGCGCTCTCGCGTTCGGGGGCTCGCGTTCCGGGGACGGGGTGGACCCCCAGCCTTGGTCGGGCAGGATGGAGGCATGCTGCACCGTCATCCCCTCTTGTCTGCCGTCACGCTCGCCTATCTGGCGTTCGTGGGCTGGGTGACGCTCGGGCCGCAGCCGCTGGACAGCTCCAACAACGGCTGGCTGCTGCGCGCCCTCGGGTTCTTCTCCCGGCACGACGCCACCGACTGGATCACCTACGGGCGGGTCGAATTCGCCGCCAACATCGGCATGTTCATCCCGATCGGCGTTTTCCTGGTCCTGCTGTTCGGCCGCCGACAGTGGTGGCTGGCGATCGTGATCGGCGTCGCACTCACCTGCTCGATCGAGTTCGCCCAGCAGTTCCTGCCGACCCGCTACCCCGACGTGCGCGATCTGGTCGCGAACACGGGCGGCGCGGTGATCGGGGTGCTGGTGGCCCTGGTCCTCACGGCGTGGAAGATCGTGCCCCAGAAGACGGATGCCGCCGGCCGCGCGGCAGCCGTCGGCTAGAGCCGGTAGAGGCGGGCCTCCCAGGGGCGCAGGGCCGGCCGGGCGAGGTGGGCGGCGGCATCCGTGTCGGCCGGGTAGTTGGCCAGGACCAGCTCCGCGCCGGAGACGTCCACCGGCAGCGGGTCGGCCAGCGGTGCGTCCGACGCGTTCGCGACCACGAGCAGCGTCTCGTCGCCGAGAGTGCGCGTGAAGGCATACAGCGCCTCGTGGTCCGGTTCCAGCAGGGCGAAGTCGCCGAGAGCGACGACCTCGCTCTGGTGCCGCAGCTCGATCAGGCTCTGGTAGAAGCGGAAGATGCTCCGCTCGGATGAGAGGTCGGCGGCAACGTTGATCTCGGCGCTGTTCGGATTGACCGCCAACCACGGCGTTCCCGTGGTGAACCCGGCCCGCGTCGAGGCATCCCACTGCATCGGGGTGCGGGCGTTGTCGCGGCCCATGGTCTGCACCCCGGCGAGGACGGTCCCGGGATCCAGGTCGAAGTCCTCCACGGCCTCGCGGTAGTGGTTGAGTGACTCGAGGTCACGGTAGTCGCCGATGGAGTCGAAGCAGACGTTCGTCATGCCGATCTCCTCGCCCTGGTAGATGTAGGGCGTGCCGCGGTGCAGGTGCAGCACCAGCGCCCACAGGGTCGCCGACTCGTAGCGATACGCGGTGTCATTGCCGAAGCGGGACACGAGCCGGGGCTGGTCGTGGTTGTTCAGGTACAGGCTGTTCCAGCCGGTGGCGGCGAGGCCGTCCTGCCAGCGGGAGAGGCTCTGCTTCAGGGCCGGCAGGTTGCGGGGAAGCACGTCGAACTTGTTCTCGCCCCGGTCGAGGCCCACATGCTCGAACTGGAATATCATGTCGACTTCGCGTCGGGCCGGGTCGGTGAACAGCAGCGCCTCGGCGGTGCTCACACCCGGCATCTCGCCGACGGTGAGGTGCTCACCCCGGCGGCCGTCGAACACCTCCCGGTGCATCTCCTGCAGGAAATCGTGGATCTGAGGTCCCGTCGGGGAGTCGCCCCCGGCGGCCGCGGCGGGACCGTCCACCAGCTCGACCCGCTTGGCGATGAAGTTGATCACGTCCATCCGGAAGCCGTCGACGCCGCGGTCGAGCCACCAGTTCATCATCGAGTAGACGGCCCGGCGCACCTCGGGGTTCTCCCAGTTCAGGTCGGGCTGCTGCCGTGCGAACAGGTGCAGGTAGTATTCGCCGGTCGCCGGATCGAGGGTCCAGGCCGGTCCGCTGAAGGCGCTGCCCCAGCCGTTCGGCGCGCTCCCGTCGGCCTGCGGCTTCCGCCACCAGTACCAGTCACGCTTGGGGTTCGTCAGGGAGGAACGGGACTCCTGGAACCAGGCGTGCTCATCGCTGGTGTGGTTCACCACGAGGTCCATCACGATCTTGATGCCGCGCTCGCGCGCTTCGGCGAGCAGCAGGTCGAACTCCGCCAGGCTGCCGAAGACCGGTTCGATGTCCTGGTAATCGCTGATGTCGTAGCCGTTGTCGTGCTGCGGCGAGGGGTAGACCGGGGACAGCCAGACGGCGTCCACGCCGAGGTCCGCGAGGTAGTCCAACTTCGAACGGATGCCGCCGAGATCGCCGATCCCGTCGCCGTCCGAGTCGGCGAAGCTGCGCGGGTACACCTGGTACACGACCGCCTTCGTCCACCAGGGGGCGCCGGCGGGGGAGTCGCTGTCGGAGACGGGCATCGCGGCCGTGGGAACGGGAGTTGTCATAGCCACGATCCTGTCATGACCCCCCGGAGGGAATAGGATCGGTCCCTGTCGTGCACCGAGAGTGGAGACTGGAAATGCAGTTCGGAATCTTCACCGTGGGTGACCTGACGGCCAACCCGACCACCGGCCGGACCCCCACCGAGCACGAGCGCATCACGGCCATGGTCGCCATCGCGCGGAAGGCCGAAGAGGTCGGACTCGACGTGTTCGCCGCCGGCGAGCACCACAACCCGCCCTTCGTGCCGTCCTCGCCCACGACCCTGCTCGGCTACATCGCCGCGCAGACCGAGAGCATCATCCTCTCCACGGCCACCACCCTGATCACGACCAACGACCCGGTCAAGATCGCCGAAGACTTCGCCATGCTGCAGCACCTCTCCGGCGGCCGGGTCGACCTGATGCTCGGTCGCGGCAACACCGGCCCCGTCTACCCGTGGTTCGGCCAGGACGTGCGGCAGGGCATCCCGCTGGCCCTCGAGAACTACGCCCTGCTCCGCCGCCTCTGGCGCGAGGACGTCGTGGACTGGGAGGGTCAGTTCCGCACCCCGCTGCAGGGGTTCCAGTCGACGCCGCGCCCCCTCGACGGGGTGCCGCCCTTCGTCTGGCACGCCAGCATCCGCAGCCCGGAGATCGCCGAGCAGGCCGCGTTCTACGGTGACGGGTTCTTCGCCAACAACATCTTCTGGCCCAAGGAGCACTACTCCAAGCTGATCGGCCTCTACCGGGCCCGGTTCGAGTACTACGGCCACGGCAACGCCGACCAGGCCATCGTCGGCCTCGGCGGCCAGTTCTTCGCCCGCACGAACTCGCAGGAGGCCGTGAACGAGTTCCGCCCCTACTTCGACAACGCCCCGGTCTACGGGCACGGGCCGAGCCTCGAGGACTTCACCGAGCAGACCCCGCTGACGGTGGGCAGCCCGCAGCAGATCATCGACCGTTACGCGGGCATGCGCGACTACTTCGGCGACTACCAGCGCCAGCTGTTCCTCGTCGACCACGCCGGCCTGCCGCTGAAGACCGTGCTCGAGCAGCTCGACATCCTCGGCGGGGAGATCGTGCCGGTCCTCCGCCGCGAGCTGGCGGCCAACCGGCCCGCCCACGTCCCCGACGCGCCGACCCACGCCTCCCTGAAGGCCGCCGCCGCCCAGGTCACTTTCGCCGAGCCGTGAGTCTCGCTCGTCTTTTTGACGGCAAAGGCAAGCCGAACTCACGGCCAGGCGGCGGCGGAAGCGTGATTTGGGCCGGGGGATCGGGCGCGGGATACTGGGAGGGCGGCGCGGAACGGATGCTTCCAGCCCGCGGAAGCGGACCACCATGAACCACGCGCCCCCTCGCCCCACGACGGATGCGCGCCGGGCCTTCTTCGACGCCCGTCCCCCAGCCTCGGCCGCGGTCGACCTCTCCGTGCGGATCGGCAACCTCACCCTCGCCAACCCGGTCATGCCGGCCTCGGGCTGCTTCGGCCCGGCGCTCGGCCGGCTCATCCCGGTCACCGAGCTCGGCGCGGTCGTCACCAAGACCGTGTTCGGCACGCCGCGCGGCGGCAACGCGGCCCACCGCCTGACCGAGATCCGGGCCGGGATGGTCAACAGCGTCGGCATCCCGAGCCGCGGGGCGTCCGGCTACCTGGCGGAGCAGCATCCGCACTATCAGGCCCTCGGCGTGCCGACGATCATCAGCGTGGGCGGCCACCGGCCGGGCGAGTACGCGCCGGTCGTGCGGGACCTGGCGGGAGCCGGGGTCGCGTACGAGCTGAACGTCTCCTGCCCGAACCTCGACCGGCACGGCACCGACATCGGCTCGGACCCGGACGCGATCCGGGAGGTCGTGCGCACCACCCGGCTCGAAACGGACCAGCCGCTGATCGTCAAGCTGCCCGTGCTGGCCACCTCGATCGCGGACTGCGCCCTCGCCGCGCAGGAAGCCGGCGCCGACGCGGTCTGCGTGGCCAACTCCATCCCCGCACTGCCCCTCGAGCGGTACACGCGAAACCCCGCCCTCGGCAACGTGATCGGCGGCCTCTCCGGCCCGAACATCCGCCCGATCGTGCTGCGTCTGGCTTGGCTGGCCTCCCGTGCGGTCGACATCCCCGTGATCGCCTGCGGTGGTATCGAGACCGCCGACGACGCCCTGGACTACTTCTCGGCCGGCGCCAGCGCGGTGCAGGTGGGGACGGCCAACTTCGGGCGGCCCTTCGCCATGGTCGAGATCGTGCGCGCCCTGCAGGATCGCTGCCTGACCGACGGTGCCGCCGACATCAGCGCCCTGATCGACCTCTGGAGAGCCCAATGACCAGCACGCCGCAGCCGAGCAGCGAGTCCCTGCTGGGCGCGCTGCGCCGCCAGCGCGAATTCGCCGCGGCCGACGAGGCGGCGATCGAGGGTCTCCTCTCGGTGCGCCCGCCCGAACGGATGCCGCGGCCGGAGCCGGTCTGGGACGACGCCCCAGTGCTGGTCCACGACGTCGTGGGGGAGCGCTACCACCGGCTCGTCCTGGCCACGCCCACCATCGCCGCGACCGCGCTGGCCGGCCAGTTCCTGATGATCACGGTGCCGCCGAAGGACGGGGAGCGCATCCTGCTGCCCCGCCCGATGGCCATCCACCGCCGGCACCCGGACGCCGGCAACGTCGAGGTCATCTACGGCGTGGCCGGCCGGGGCACCACCGCACTCGCCGGGGTCGTCGTGGGGGAGACGCTCCTGGTCACCGGGCCGCTCGGCCGCGGGTTCGAGTTCCCCGAGTGGACCGAAACCGAGCCGACCCGCACCGCCCTGATGATCGGGCGGGGCGTCGGAGTCTGCGCCGTGATGGGCTCGGTCGAAGACGCCGCCCGGCTCGGCGTCGACGCCGTGGTCGTGGTCAGCGGCCGGTCCGGCTCGAACCTGATCGGGCTCGCCGACTGCGCCGAGCTCGGCGCCGAGGTCATCACCGTCACCGACGACGACGGCAGCAGCCGGATGCCCGCCCTCGCCCAACGGCTCCGCGCCCGCTTCGAGGCGCACCCGCCCGACGTCATCCTGGTCTGCGGCGCCGGTGTGCTCGCCCGTCTCGCCGCCGAGCTCGGCGCCGAGTGGGGCGTGCCGGTGCAGGTCTCGCTCGAGGCTCACATGGCCTGCGGCCTCGGCTACTGCCATGGCTGCGCGGCGCCGGTCGCCACCGACCCGGAGGTGGAAGGGCCGCTGGTTTGCGTCGACGGCCCCGTTTTCGACGCGGCCCTGCCCGTCTGACGGTCACATTCCCGGCGGGAGGGCCTGGGCACCTCGACGGATCCGTGCTGCCGGGGCGTCGTGCCGGGTTACATCGCCCCTGGCGTCGGGAAGGCCTCGAGCACCTCGATGCTCCCGTTCTGGAGGTGCGGGTGATCGGCCACCAGTGCGGCGGCGGCGGCGACGTCCGCGGCCTCCAGGAACGAAAAGCCGGACACCTTGCTGTCGCCCGGGCTCGTCCCGGTCCGCGTCACTGTGAGCCCGTTTCCGAGCGGGAGGCCGAAGTCGAGCAGCGCCGGCCCCATCCTGTCCCCCCAGTCCATCCACGCCTGCATTTCGGCGGCGCCTTGATCCTCGGTTTGCTGTACTTGCTCCTGCATGCTCATGTCAGAGGTGTACAGCAGGATGAACTTCGTCATGATGATTCCCTTCAGAAATCTGTTGAGAGTGCGGGCAGTCAGCCGTAAACCTACGCGTCGCTGCTGGTTTCGGGGGCGGTCTGTTAGAATTGTCGCGGCCGGTCTCCGGACGGGCCGAGCAACAGGAGCAGGCTGGCAGGAAGCTGGTCCTCGGTGGTGGTTTCCCAACCCGGCACATTCGAACACGGTTGGTGAATTTCTACTGGTGGCCAGCACAAGCAGGGTCTCACGAGTACGTCTCACGAGCGGCTTAGTTCTGCCTGTTCCCTGCTCCTTAGTCCCACTCGCGCGCCATCCGGGCAAACGAGTCTAAACAAAGGAGAGAACCCCCATATGGAGGGTCCAGAAATCACGTTCGCCGAAGCCATCATCGACAACGGCAAGTACGGCACGCGCACCATCCGCTTTGAGACCGGTCGTCTCGCCCAGCAGGCGCAGGGCTCTGCCGCCGCCTACATCGACGACGAAACCATGCTGCTCTCCGCGACGAGCGCCAGCAAGCAGCCGAAGGAAAACTTCGACTTCTTCCCGCTGACCATCGACGTCGAGGAGCGCATGTACGCTGCCGGCCGCATCCCGGGCAGCTTCTTCCGCCGCGAAGGTCGCCCGTCGACCGAGGCCATCCTCACCTGCCGCCTGATCGACCGGCCCCTGCGCCCGTCGTTCGTCGACGGTCTCCGCAACGAGATCCAGGTTGTCGTCACCGTTCTGGCCATCGCGCCGGACGAGTACTACGACGTTCTGGCCATCAACGCCGCGTCGATGTCGACCCAGATCGCCGGACTCCCCTTCTCAGGCCCGATCGGTGGCGTTCGCGTCGCCCTCATCCCCGACGAGCACGGCTCCGGCCAGTGGGTCGCCTTCCCGAAGCACTCCCAGATCGTCGACGCCGTGTTCAGCATGGTCGTCGCCGGCCGAGTGGTGACGGATGCCGATGGCAGCCAGGACGTCGCGATCATGATGATCGAGGCCGAAGCCACCGACAACGCGTGGAACCTGATCAAGGGCGGCGCCATCAAGCCCAACGAAGAGGTCATCGCCGAGGGCATCGAAGCCTCGAAGCCCTTCATCAAGCAGCTGATCGAAGCGCAGCAGAAGGTCGCCGACTCCGCCTCCAAGGCGACCGGCAACTACCCGGTGTTCCCTTCCTACCAGCCGGCCACGTACGACGCCGTCGCGGCCCTCGCCTACGAGGAGCTCAAGGGCGTCTACCAGATCGCCGACAAGGTCGCCCGCCAGGACGCGGATGACGCACTCAAGGCCCGGGTCAAGGACGCCGTCGCCGCGAAGGTCGCCGCCGGCGAGCTCGACGCCAGCGCCAACAACCAGGTGTCCGCCGCGTACAAGTCCGTCACCAAGCTCGTCGTGCGCTCACGCGTGCTCAACGAGGGCATCCGCATCGACGGCCGTGGGCTCGCGGACATCCGCCCGCTCGACGCCGAGGTTGCCATCATCCCGCGCGTGCACGGTTCGGCCATCTTCCAGCGCGGCGAGACCCAGATCCTGGGCGTCACCACACTGAACATGCTCAAGCTGGAGCAGACGATCGACTCCCTGAGCCCGGTCACCAAGAAGCGCTACATGCACAACTACAACTTCCCGCCCTACTCGACCGGTGAAACCGGCCGGGTCGGAACGCCCAAGCGCCGCGAGATCGGCCACGGAGCGCTCGCTGAGCGTGCCCTGGTCCCCGTGCTGCCGTCGCGCGAGGAGTT
>JACMQV010000165.1 GCA_014376815.1 Cryobacterium sp. | reverse complement strand
GCGCCAAACCACAGCCCCATCTCCACCAGCTGCCCATCGACCGTCACCCACTGGGCCTCGGCATCGACGGGAGTCTGGTCGCGATCGTGTCCGGGGCCGAGCTTCATGCCGAGCGGCAGCGTCGTCGCAAGCAGGTAGGCGAAGTCGAGCGAGGGGGAGTAGTCCTCGGAGCGAGTCAGCCGGGTCGTATTGCTGTGCCCGCTCGTGCGGCGGGCCGGGTCGAGCCAGACCGCGTCGAAATCTTCGAGGTCGACCGTCTCGGCATCGGCCTGCACCGCCGAGGCGTTCGGAAACGGCGCGAGGTTGAAGCTTGCTACGGTCGCCGTGACCTCGTCGGCATCAACGGCCACGACCGACAGATCCAGCGCGGCGAGGGCCATGGCGTCGCCGCCGATTCCGCAGCCGAGGTCGGCGACCCGCGGCGTGCGGCCGAGCGCAGCGCCGAGACCATTGAAACGGCCCGCGTGCAGGGCGGCGACACGCAGCCGGGTGGCCTGTTCCAGGCCGGCCTCTGTGAAGAGCATCCGCTCGGCGAATTCACCGAACTTGAGGGCGGCTTTTGCCCGCAGCCGCGATTGGCTGAGCACGGCCGACACGAGTCCGGGCGCGTGCCCGGCCTTGCGCAGATCGCTCACGAGCTTCAGCACGTCGCCGTGGGTGTCGTAGGGCGGCAGCGAGTCCAGCAGCCGCAAACTCGCGGGGGAAAGCAGCTCAACGAGTTCGGTTCGATCCATGCTGCAACGCTACCAAAATGACCCCCATCTGGCACTCACGTTGCGTGAGTGCCAGAACCCCCCTAAACTTCACTTGGCACTCTCGCTGTGAGTCTGCTAACCCAAATCTTAGAAAGAGGTCAACCGTGTCGGTCTCCATCAAGCCGCTCGAGGATCGCATCGTCATCAAGCAGGTCGATGCCGAGCAGACCACCGCATCAGGTCTGGTCATTCCTGACACCGCGAAGGAAAAGCCCCAGGAGGGCGAAGTTGTTGCAGTCGGCCCCGGCCGCATTGACGACAACGGCAACCGCATCCCCCTCGACATCGCCGTCGGCGACAAGGTGATTTACTCCAAGTACGGCGGAACCGAGGTCAAGTTCGGTGGCGACGATCTCCTCGTCCTCTCCGCACGCGACGTGCTCGCCGTCGTCGTTCGCTAGGGTTTTCTCCCCGGCAACTCGCACGACGTAACACCAGCAGAAAACAACACAAAATCCCGGATGGCTTGGTCATCCGGGATTTTGTGTTCCCCGGCCGCACGACCGCGCGGGGCATGACCGGCCGACACCGGCCACGAAGGGATCGTTGTGACCAGGACCAGGACCCGGAACCAGCCCGGCCAGCCCGCCGGCGGACTCGGCTACGCGCTCGCCGCATACGGTCTCTGGGGCCTCCTGCCGCTCTTCTTCCTGCTGCTGCACCCCACCGGACCCTTCGAGGTCGTGGCCTGGCGCGTGCTCTTCTCCCTGGTCTTCTGCCTCGCCCTGCTGACCGCCACCCGAGGCTGGACCGCCCTGCTCCTGGTTCTCCGCAGGCCGAAGACGGTCTGGGTCATGGGCCTCGCAGGTCTCCTCATCTTCGTGAACTGGCAGACCTACGTTTTCGCCACCCTGACCGGTCACGTGGTCGAGGCCGCGCTGGGCTACTTCATCAACCCGATCGTCACGGTCCTGCTCGGCGTCTTCGTCCTGCACGAACGGCTGCGGCGCATCCAGTGGATCGCCGTGGCGATCAGCGTGGCCGCGGTGGTCGTGCTCACGGTGGGTTATGGGGCACTGCCGTGGATCTCCCTCGTTCTCGCCCTGTCCTTCGGGTTCTACGGGTTGATCAAGAAGAACGTCGGCCCGGGGGTCGACGCGCTCACCGGCCTCACTCTCGAGACGGTCTGGCTGATGCCGATCGCGATCACGGAACTCCTCATCGTGGGCGCCGTGACCGGTCTCACCTTCGGGACCGTTTCGCCGTGGCACACCGTCGGCCTCGTGTCGACGGGAGTGGTGACGGCCGTTCCGTTGCTGTTCTTCGCGGCCGCCGCCCGTCGCCTGCCGCTCAGCGTGCTCGGCCTCGTGCAGTTCGTCGCGCCCGTGCTGCAGTTCCTCGTCGGGGTCTTCGTCCTGGGAGAACCGATGCCTCCCGAACGCTGGGTCGGCTTCGGACTCGTCTGGGTCGCGCTCGTGATCCTCACGACCGACATGGTCCTGACGGGACGCGCCCCGCGGCGTGCGTCCCCTGAACGGACCTGACCGGCGATACGCTCGAGGCAGTCCCACCTGTGAAAGGACCACGGATGCCCTTTCCGCCCCAGTCGCTGTCGCCGCGCCCCATTCACGCCCAGAATTCGGTCCCCGCCCCGCACCGGTCGCAGCGCCCCGCCCCCTCCCGTGTTCTCGCCGCCTCCAGCGCACTGCTGGCTCTCCTGCTCCTGGCCGGCTGCTCCACCACGGATGCCCCGCCGCCCTCACCAACGGCCACTCCAACACCCACGAAGAGCCTCGCGCCCACCGGTGATGGGATCCTGCGCATCGGCACCCTGTTCCCCATGACCGGAGGAACGGATGCCGCCGCGCCCGTCACCGGGCCGGCTCAGGTCGCCGGCACCGAGCTTGCGGCCCGCGAAATCCTCGAGTTGGGCACGGCGGCCAAACTCCCGATCGAGCTCGTGCATCGCAACTCCATGGGCAATGTCGGGTCGGTCCTGGCCGAACTGCTGGCGCGCCACGTGGACCTCCTGCTCTGGGACGCGACGACGCCTGTGCCTGCCGAGGTGACAGCATCCGTCGACATGGCCGGCGTCACAATCGTGCCGCTCGACACCTTCGCCAACGGCGGCACACCGTTGCCCGCCGACGACGCGTTCGCGGCGCGTCTGCGCACCGCCGACCCTGGACTCACAGGAACGGCCGGGGGCGGGGAAGCGTACGACGCTTTGATGCTGGCCGCGCTCGCCGCCGTAGAGGCGCACGACGACGGCGCTGCCTCTCTCGGGCCCGCAATCGACCGGGTTAGCCACGGGAGCACAGTCTGCGGATCGTGGTCAGCGTGCCTGACCGGGCTTTCTAGTTCAGGGGGGATTTCCTGGGAGGGTATGACCGGTCGGCGATCGTAACGATTTGGTCGCGTTACACGGATGTAACACGGTTGCCTTGTTTCAGGTCTTCCCTATGCATACTGTGACAGCACGGCAGTCATTTGGCCGCCAGCCCTCTTTTCTTCCCTAGTCCCAAGGAGCAACATGAGCGTTTTCGCGAAGGCCTCGGCCTCCCGCTCAGTTCGAGCCGTTTTCACCGGTGTCGCCCTCGTCGGAGTCAGTGCCTTGCTGCTCACCGGCTGCGCCACCACGGCCGGCACGCCGGCGGCGTCATCGACGCCCAGCGCGAGCGGCGACGTCAAAGCCGTCGCGGCGGGCGACCGCAACCTCACCCTCAAGATCGGCACGATCCTTCCCCAGAGTGGCGCTCTCGCCTTCCTCGGCCCGCCCGAAGAAGCCGGGGTCGCGCTGGCCGTCAAGGACATCAACGACGCGAAGCTCGGTCTGACCATCGACCCCGTGTACCGCGACTCCGGCGACACCACAACCGACACGGCGACCGTCTCCGTCACGGACCTGCTCTCGCAGAAAGTCACCGCGATCGTCGGGGCGGCATCCTCGGGCGTTTCCAAGACCGTGATCGACCAGATCACCGGCGCCGGCGTCGTGCAGTTCTCCCCGGCAAACACCTCGGCCGACTTCACCAAGTACGCCGACAAGGGCCTGTACTGGCGCACCGCGCCGTCCGACCTCCTCCAGGGCGAGGTGCTGGGAAACCAGATCGCCACGGACGGCAACAGTACCCTCGGCCTGATCGTGCTCAACGACTCCTACGGCACCGGCCTCGCCGAGTCCACCACGAAGGCGTTCGAAGCGGGCGGCGGGAAGGTCGGCGCGAAGTCGCTCTTCAATGAGGGGGACTCCAACTTCGCCGCGCAGGTCTCCGAAGTGACTGGGGGCAAGCCG
>JACMQV010000004.1 GCA_014376815.1 Cryobacterium sp. | reverse complement strand
GAGCAACGTGACGATCGTTGACGCGTTCACGCTGGAGGAGCGGGCCGCGATGGCTGAAACCGCGGTACGGATGATGGGCATCACCCGGTTCGCCCCGCTGGTCGTGCTCGCCGGCCACGCATCCGAGTCGATGAACAACCTGTACCAGTCAGCGTTGGATTGCGGCGCCTGCGGCGGCAACCCCGGGGCGGCCAATGCCCGCGCCTCCGCCGCCATCTTCAACGACCCCGACGTGCGCGCTCTCCTCGCGGCCCGCGGAATCGATATCCCCTCCGACAGTTTCTTCATCGCGGCTGAGCACAACACCGTCACCGACGCCGTCACGCTCCTGGACCGGCACCTCGTCCCGCAGAGCCACGTCGATGCGGCGCACACCTTCGACCGGGCCCAGTGCGCAGCCGCCGGACGGTTGGTCAAGGAACGCGCCCAGGACCTGCCGGGAGCTTCCCCACAGTCCCCGGCCCGGGTGCAGGGGCGCGCCCACGACTGGGCGGAGGTGTATCCAGAGCTGGGGCTGGCCGGCAACGCCGCCATGATCATCGGACCGCGTCAGCTGACCCGCGGTGTCAATCTGGACCGGCGGGTGTTCCTCCATTCCTACGAAACGGAGTTGGACCTGGACGGTGCCGCGCTGGAAACGATCATGACCGCACCCCTGGTGGTCGCCCAGTGGATCAACCATCAGTACTTCTTCTCCGCCCTCAACCCCGCCACCCTCGGCGCGGGAACCAAAACCATCCACAACGCCATTGGCACCATCGGAGTGCTCGCCGGCCACGCCGGCGACCTGCGCCGCGGCCTGCCCTGGCAATCCGTCGGCCTCGGCGACCAACTGTTCCACGAACCCATGCGCCTGACCGTCATCATCCAGGCACCCCTGGACAGCATCGGACGCATCGTCTCCCGCAACCAGGTGTTGCGGAACCTGCTCGACAACGACTGGATCACCCTCACCGCACGCAACGACCCCGCAGCCCCCTGGCACCACTACACCCCGTACGGCTGGACGGCCGCGCCAACCGCACTGAAAGGAACCCGACCATGAACAACCTGACCCAAATGACCCGGCTGGAGGTGGTAGTGCCCGCCCGCGACGCCCCCGCCATCCGCGAACTGATCACCTCCGCCGGAGCCACCGGCTACACGTCCGTGTCAGGGGTGTCCGGCATCGGACACCACGGCCAACACTCCGGGGCTTTACTCTTCAACGAATACGACACCCTCACCATGCTCATCACCGTCCTCCCGCCCGACAACGCCGGCGAGTTGATCGACGCCGTGCAGCAACTTCTCAGCACCTCCAGTGGTGTCATGTTCGTCTCCGACACCTACGTCTCCAGGCCCGACTACTTCCAATGACCCGCCCCCTCACGGCCTACACCGGGCGCGCGATCACGTTCGCCACGATGCACGGCAAAGAATTGCTCGCCCACGACGCGTTCCAGAACACCCTTGGTGCGACCGTCACCGCGGCGACGGGCCTCGACACCGACCAGTTCGGCACGTTCGCCGGCGACATCCCACGACCCCTCAGCCCGGGCGACGCAGCCCGCGCGAAAGCCCAACTCGGCATGCAAACCGCCGGAACCACCCTCGGCCTCGCCTCCGAAGGCACCTTCACCTCCGGATTCGGACTCCTGGTGGAGAACAGTGAACTTCTCATCTTCATTGACGACACCCTGGGCCTGGAAATTGTCGAACGCAGCGTCACCACCTCCCCAGTAGCCGGAGGACGACGCATCATCAGCGCCGACGAGGCCCTCACGTACGCGTCAGCCATCGGCTTCCCCGGCCAGGGAGTGATCCTGCAGGGCACCCAGAACCACCTCACGACCGCCCACAAAAACATCACCCAACTCGAGGTCCTCGGCGACACCGTTGACGCGCTTCTGAAACAGCGCCAATCAGTTGTGATCCTTCCGGACTACCGTGCCCATAAAGCACCGTCCCGCGCTGCAGCCATCCGAGCGCTCTGCGAACACATGGCCCAGCGTCTTGCAACAGAGTGTCCCGACTGCCGGGCGCCCGGGTTTGGCCACATCAACGTCGAACACGGTGTGCCCTGCTCCTTCTGCGGGTCGGCAACCCAGGCCGTCGCAGCCGATATCCAGGGCTGCGGCCGGTGCGGTCACCAAACCCGCACACCACGAAATCACGCCCACGCCGACCCAGAATGGTGCGACCACTGCAATCCATAAGTGGCGACCCAACACGGTTGGGTGCGCTGGCGAGCCGGCACGGTGAGGCCGGCGGCGCGCTGCGCTATCGGGTCTGCTCGCCCTGCCGCTGGACCCGCAGCACCCGGAAGCCCTTGCTGATGGCATGGCGGGACGTGGTGAACTCCGCGGGGAGGTCACCGTCGAGCCAGCGCTGCAGGGAATCGGAACCGAGGTTGCGCTGCACGACCAGCCAGGCATCCGAGTCCGGCTCCAGGCGCGGCAGCCAGGTGCGCAGCATGGTGTGAAGTTCGGTCTTGCCCACCCGGATCGGCGGGTTCGACCAGATGGTGCGGAAACTGAGGTGGGCGGGAACCTGCTCCGGCAGCACCGCGGTGACGTTGGTGAGACCGAGCTTCTCGGCATTTAGGCGAACCAGGTCGAGCGCCCGTTCGTTCACGTCGACGGCCCAAATCGTGGCGCGGGGCGACGCGAGGGCCAGGTGCAGGCTGATCGGACCCCAGCCGCAGCCCAGGTCCAGGAAATCCCCTCCGGGGGGCGGGGTGGGCGCATTGGTCAGCAGAACCTGTGTTCCGGTGTCGATGTGCTCGGGGCTGAAGACCGAATTGGCCGTGGTCAGCTCGCGTTCCTGGCCTCCCAGTTGCACGGTCACCTGGCGGAGTTTCAGGGTGCTGTCGGGTGCCGGGGTGAAATAGTGGTCGGAGGGCATAGAGGGAACTTATCCTGCTTCGAGGAACTAATGTTAAAGCAATGACTGAGTCACACGAGCCCGACGACACCGACGACGTGGTCGCACGCGTTCTCGCCAGCGCCGACAGCAAAGCCGCGGGGTATTCGCTGTTCCGCAGCGGCACCGCCCAGGCCCTGCAGGCGGAGTCCGCCGACTCGCGCGACGATGAGGGCCACGACGGCGCCCAGCTCGACCGGGAAGACCGCAACGCCCTGCGCCGCGTGCCCAGCCTCTCCACCGAACTCGAGGACGTCACCGAGGTCGAATACCGCCAGCTTCGGCTGGAGAACGTGGTCCTGATCGGGCTCTACACCCACGGCACCGTCGCTGATGCCGAGAACTCCATGCGGGAGCTCGCGGCCCTGGCCGAAACCGCCGGGGCGACCGTGCCCGACGGCCTGATGCAGCGTCGGTCCAAGCCCGACGCCAGCACCTACCTCGGCAAGGGCAAAGCGGAAGAAGTGGCCGGCATCGTCAAGGCGATGGGCGCCGACACCGAGCTCGCGCCCAGCCAGCGACGCGCGCTCGAGGACGTCGTCAAGGTCAAGGTCATCGACCGCACCGCAGTGATCCTCGACATCTTCAGCCAGCACGCGAAGAGCCGTGAGGGCAAGGCCCAGGTCGAACTGGCCCAGCTCGAATACCTCCTGCCGCGCCTGCGCGGCTGGGGCGATTCCATGTCCCGCCAGGCCGGCGGCCAGGTCGGCGGCGCCGGCGCCGGAATGGGCTCCCGCGGACCCGGTGAGACGAAGATCGAACCCGACCGCCGCCGCATCCACACCCGGATGTCCCGGCTGCGCAAGCAGATCCTCGAGATGAAACCCGCCCGGGAAGCCAAACGGGCCAACCGCAAGCGCAACGCCGTGCCATCCGTTGCGATCGTCGGCTACACCAACGCCGGCAAGTCCAGCCTGCTCAACCGCATCACCCGGGCCGGTGTGCTCGTCGAGAACTCCCTGTTCGCCACCCTGGACGCCACCGTGCGCAAGTCCACGACGGCCGACGGCCGCCTGTACACCCTGACCGACACCGTCGGCTTCGTGCGCAACCTGCCCCACCAGCTGGTCGAAGCGTTCCGGTCCACGCTCGAGGAGGTTGCCGACGCCGACGTCATCGTTCACGTCGTCGACGGTTCGCACCCGGACCCGGCGAGCCAGCTGTCCACGGTGCGCGAGGTCATCGGCGAGGTCGGCGCCCGGGAGATCCCCGAAATCGTCGTCTTCAACAAGAGCGACCTGATCAGTGACGGCGACCGGCTCGTGCTGCGCGGCCTCTGGCCCCAGGGCGTCTTCGTGTCGGCTCGCAGCGGCGAGGGCATCGAGGAGCTTCTCGCGGAGATCTCCGATCTGCTCCCTCGGCCCAGCATCCAGCTCGACCTGCTCGTCCCCTACGAGCGCGGAGACCTGATCGCCCTGCTCCACGACCAGGGGCAGGTGCTCTCGACCGAGTACGCCGAGACGGGCACCCGGGTCACGGCTCTCGTGACCGCGGAGATCCAGCCGCAGTTCGCGGCCTACGTCGTTCTTCCCGCCGTCACCGGGCTGACCGGCTGACCGGCCGGGCTCGGCCCGGCGTCCGGCCGTGACACTCGGAGTTCCTCCGGCCGGCGTCCGGGCGTTTTCGGTGCCTCCGGCAGGCCGCCGGACCCCGTCCGGCCGGATCCGCGACACATTCCGTCACTGACTGGCGACGCTCCGCGCGGCGTTGTTAGAGTGTGTCCAATCGTTGCCGCCGGGTCAGTCCTCGTCGGCATGGAGCGACAGCCGAGCCCGGCATCCGCCCGCGAACAAGCCGCCCGGCGTGCCCGGCGGTCCGCGGCCGCCCGGCCAGCCCAGTGCCCCCACTGGCTTCTGTCGAATGAGGAACACATGCCTGAAACTTCGGACCCCGACTGCCGGAAGACCCCATTCTCGTTTGAGCTGTATCCGCCGAAATCGGATGCCGCGGCGTCCGCCCTGCACGCAACCATCGCCACGCTCGCCGCGGCCGGGCCCGACTTCATCTCGGTGACCTACGGTGCGAACGGGTCCTCCCGCCGGTCATCGCTCGACGTGCTCACGTACATCCTGAAGACCACCACCGTGGACCCGATGGCCCACCTCACCTGCGTCGGCTCGTCCAGTCTGGAGGCGAGCCGTCTGATCCGCGAGTTCCTGGATGCCGGCGTGCGCAGCTTCCTCGCCCTGCGCGGAGACCGGCCCGAGGGCGCCGGCGAGGGGGAACCCTTCCTCGGCGACCTCGGCAGCGCCGCGGAGCTGGTGCAGCTGATCCACCGGGTGCAGGCGGAGCGGGTGCCCTACCGGGAAACGGTCATCCCCGGCATCCCGGGGGCACGTGCCGTGAAAACTGAGCGGGAGAAGGTGCGTATCGCCGTCGCCGGCTTCCCGAACGGGCACCCGCGGTCACGGTCGACGTCCCAGGACATCGACACCCTGCTGGCCAAACAGGCTGCCGGGGCGAACCTCGCGATCACCCAGCTGTTCTTCCACGCCGACCACTATCTCAGCTTCATCCAGCGGGCCCGGGCGGCCGGGGTCGAATTCCCCATCCTGCCCGGGATCATGCCGGTCACCAGCCCGGCCCGGCTCCGGCGCATCCTCGAACTCTCCGGCGAGGATCTGCCCTCCGAACTGGCCATCCAGCTGGAGGTGGAGCCCACCCGCGAAGGCCAGCGGGACATCGGCATCCGCCAGGCCGGTGAACTGGGGCGTGAGCTGCTCGCAGGCGGCGCCCCCGGCCTTCACCTGTACGCCTTCAACCAGGCAGACACCGTTCTGGCCGTCCTGGACCGCTGCGGTCTCGTCAACACCCCGCCCATCCCCAATCCCGTCAAGGAGTCACAATGACCGCCACGCCCACCTTCCCCGCCGGCACCATCCTCGGCTACCCCCGCATCGGTTCGCGCCGTGAATTGAAGAAGGCCGTCGAAGCGTTCTGGGCCGGTTCGATCAGCGCCGACGACCTCGAGTCGGCGGCGGCCGCGCTGCGCCGGCGCACCTGGGAACGCCTCGAGCAGCTGGGCCTGGACCGGGGCGGCTCGTCCATTCCCGGGTCGTTTTCCTACTATGACCAGGTCCTGGACGCCCTGTGCACGGTGGGGGCCGTCCCCTCGCGGTTCGCGAAACTCGTGGACGCGGACGGTCGGATCGACCTGGCCGCCTATTTCACCCTGGCGCGCGGCGAGGGTGAGAACCTGCCGCTCGAGATGACGAAGTGGTTCGACTCGAACTACCACTACCTGGTGCCGGAGATCGGCCCCGAAACGGTCTTCTCGCTCTCGAGCGACCGCATCGTGCGCGAGTTCGAGGAGGCCAGGGCGGCCGGGTTCCTGACCCGACCGGTCATCGTCGGACCCGTCACGTTCCTGCTGCTGAGCAAGCCCAGTGACGAGGCCCCGGACGGTTTCGCGCCGCTCGACCGGCTCGACGACCTCCTTCCGGTGTACGCCGTCCTGCTGCAGCGACTCGCCTCCGCCGGGGCCGAGTGGGTGCAGTTGGACGAGCCGGCCCTGGTCAGCGAGAGCATCGAGGCCCCCCGGGCGGATTCCCTGGCCGCCGCGAGGTTCGCCTACACGACCCTCGGCAACCTGGCCGCCCGGCCGGCGCTCTTCGTCGCCGCACCGTATGGCAGCCTCGATGACGCCCTGCCGGTTCTCGCGGCCACCCCGGTGGACGCGATCGGACTGGACCTCGTGCGCGGCGCCGTCCCGGCCCCGGTTCCCGGACTCGACACGAAGACCGTCGTTGCCGGCGTCATCGACGGGCACAATGTCTGGCGCGGTGACCTCGCCGCCGCGTTCGACACCGCCGCCGGTCTCGGCGCCCTGTCGCCGCGGGTGTCCGTGTCCACCTCCACCTCGTTGCTGCACGTGCCGCACGACGTCGACCTCGAGACCGGCCTCGGCAGCGAGCTCACCGGATGGCTCGCCTTCGCCGACCAGAAGGTCGGGCAGGTGGCCACGCTCGCCCGCGGGCTCAGCCAGGGC
Organism: Cryobacterium sp.; assembly: GCA_014376815.1. Classification (GTDB taxonomy): domain Bacteria; phylum Actinomycetota; class Actinomycetes; order Actinomycetales; family Microbacteriaceae; genus Cryobacterium. Next base: position 12,817 of record JACMQV010000004.1, on the reverse strand, counting down.
CGTGCCGCCATCGAAGCCGAGCTGGGCGCAGCCTCCGCGGCGCTGGACGCGCGTCGCACGGCCCCCGGCGTCCGCGACGGCGCCGTGCGGGTGCGGGCGGCGGCGCCCACGGCCGCCGATTTCGTCCGCGGGGACTACGACGCGCGGGTGGCGACGCAGGCCGCCGCCCTCGGGCTGCCGTTCCTGCCGACGACAACGATCGGGTCCTTCCCGCAGACCGCGGACATCCGTCGGGCGCGCGCTCAGGTCCTCACCGGTGCGCTCACCACGACCGAGTACCGGGACCTGATGCGGGCCGAGATCGCCCGGGTGGTCACGCTCCAGGAGGAGCTCGACCTGGACGTCATCGTGCACGGAGAACCCGAGCGCAACGACATGGTGCAGTACTTCGCCGAGAACCTCGATGGCTTCGCCGTGACCGAGCACGGCTGGGTGCAGTCCTACGGCAGCCGGTGCACCCGGCCTTCGATCCTCTGGGGCGACGTGTCGCGGCCCCGGCCGATCACGGTCGACTGGTCGACCTACACCCAGAGCCTGACCCGGAAGCCGGTGAAGGGCATGCTGACCGGTCCGGTCACGATCCTCGCCTGGTCGTTCGTGCGCGACGACCAGCCGCTCGGCGAGACGGCCCGCCAGGTCGCCCTGGCCCTCCGGGATGAGATCGCCGACCTCGAGGCGGCTGGAATCGGCGTCGTGCAGGTGGACGAGCCTGCCCTGCGGGAATTGCTGCCGCTGAAGAAGAAGGACCAGGCCGAGTACCTCGACTGGTCGGTGGGCTCGTTCCGGCTGGCGACGGCTGGGGCTTTGGACCGCACCCAGATCCACACCCACCTCTGCTACTCCGAGTTCGGGGTGGTCATCGACGCCATCCGCAACCTGGACGCAGACGTCACCAGCATCGAGGCCGCCCGGTCACGGATGGAGGTCGTGGCGGACATCCAGGCCCACGGCTTCGACCACGGCATCGGCCCGGGCGTCTGGGACATCCACTCGCCGCGCGTGCCGAGTGTCGACGAAGTGGTCAGCCTGCTCGAGCGGGCGGTCGCGGCGATCCCGGGGAAGCAGGTCTGGGTGAACCCCGACTGTGGGCTGAAGACCCGGGGCTACGCCGAGACGGTGGAGTCGCTCAGGAACATGGCCACCGCCGCCCGGAAAGACGCCCGGTGCGCTAAACGGACCGCAGCACGGCGACGACCTTGCCCAGGATCTCGGCGTGATCGCCGACGATCGGCTCGAAATTGGTGTTCCGGGGGAGCAGCCAGGTGTGGCCGTCGCGTTGGCGGAAGACCTTGACGGTCGCTTCGTTGTCGAGCATGGCGGCGACGATCTCGCCGTTCTCCGCCGTCTTCTGCTGGCGCACGACGACCCAGTCACCATCCATGATTGCCGCGTCGATCATGGATTCGCCGGAGACCTTGAGCATGAACAGATCACCCTTGCCCACCAGCTGGCGGGGGAGCGGGAAGATCTCGTCGATCTGCTGTTCGGCGGTGATCGGGATGCCGGCGGCGATGCGCCCGACGAGAGGCACCATGGCGGCGTCTCCCACCTGGGCGCCTGAGTGGAAACTTTCGGTCCCGCCCGACGCCGCATCCTCTGGAGACTGCGGAATCTCGATCAGCACCTCGAGGGCGCGGGGACGGTTGGGGTCCCGGCGGAGGTACCCGCTCAGCTCGAGCTGGTTGAGCTGGTGGGTGACGCTCGACAGGGAGGACAGGCCGACGGCGTCGCCGATCTCCCGCATGCTCGGCGGATAGCCGCGCTGGCTGACCGATCGCTGGATGACGTCCATGATGGCGAGTTGCTTCTCGCTCAGGCTTTTACGCCGTCTCGTTCCGCTTTTCTCGCGGGGACCGCTGGTGTCTTGGGCCACGATTGTCGCTCCTCGTCTCGGTCTGCGCGCGGCCCCGGAAGGCGGTGATCACCGGGCCGCGAGCGAATGTCAGGGGTGCCTGATTGTGTTGAAACCAGACAATCGAAACTGTATCCACCTCACCGCGCATACACAAACATTCATTCGAGTGTGTCGCAATGTTTTTTGAGAAATATCTCTCACAGGGCTTGATTGTTCGAATAATCGAATATACATTCGGAACATAGGTTCGCATCCGGCTCTCCCGGCCGAGAGCCGGATGCGACTTTACACAGGAGGTTCGACATGAGCACTGCATTCACCATGAGTTCTGCCCTCGATCTGAGCACCGCACTCGGCACGGGCGCCGCCCTGGGGCCGCGGGTCGCCACGGGGCGCAGCACGCTTCGCATCACCCGGCGCGGCCGCGTTGTGCTGACCATGCTGGCCGCACTTCCCCTCGTCGCCACGGCGCTGGTCGTCACTCTCAACGGGGGCATCGCCGCCGCCGAGAACTCGAACGTCGGCGGTCGCGTGGTCACCGCCTTCGAGTACGTGACCATTCAGTCGGGCCAGTCCCTGTGGGAGCTGGCCGAGACCATCGCGCCGACCTCGGACCCGCGTGAGGTGATCGCCGAGATCGTCAGCCTGAACCAGTTGCCGTCCGACAGCGTGCAGCCCGGCCAGCGCCTCGCCTTGCCGAACGAGTACTGAGCCCCTCCCGGCAGCGAGGCGCCTGACGCTGATCGGGCCCGCACCGAGTGAGCATCCCCTGATTCGTACCCCGTATCATGGGGGGAGTGACCAGTCTCAACGACCTGCCTCTCCGCGATAATCTGCGCGGACTCACTCCCTACGGGGCACCCCAGCTTCATGTTCCGGTAGCCCTGAACGTCAATGAAAACACCCACGGTATCCCCGCCGCGGTAGCCGAGGACATCGCCGCTGCGCTGGCCGCGGCGATCCGCACCGTCAACCGCTACCCGGACCGCGAGTTCACGGAACTGCGCGAGTCCCTGGCCCGCTACCTCGGGCACGGGCTGACACGTGAGAACATCTGGGCGGCGAACGGCTCCAATGAGGTGCTGCAGCAGGTGCTGCAGGCGTTCGGCGGCCCCGGGCGTTCCCTGCTGGGCTTCGCGCCGACATACTCCATGTATCCCCTGCTCGCCTCGGGCACCGGCACCCGCTGGGTCGCCGGAAGCCGCGACGCGGACTTCGAGCTGTCCCCGGCCACCGCGGTCGACTGGGTCGACCGGGTGGCACCGGACCTCGTGTTCCTCTGCTCGCCGAATAACCCCACCGGCACCCCGCTCTCCCTGGACACGATCGAGGCCGTCTACAACGCGACCGACGGAATCGTGGTGGTCGACGAGGCCTACGCCGAGTTCGGGCCGGACGGCTCGCCCAGCGCGCTGACCCTGCTGCCCGGCCGTGAGCGTCTGTTCGTTTCCCGCACCATGAGCAAGGCCTTCGCCTTCGCCGGGGCCCGCGTCGGCTATCTGGCGGCCGACCCGGCCGTGACGGATGCCCTGCGCCTGGTTCGCCTGCCCTACCACCTGTCCGCGCTCACCCAGGCGGCGGCGGTGGCCGCCCTCGCGCACACGCCGGAGATGCTCGCCATGGTCGACGACATCCGTGGCCAGCGGGACCGTCTCGTCATCGAACTCGCCCGCCTCGGCTACACGCCCCTGCGCAGCTCGAGCAACTTCGTCCTGTTCGGCGGCGTCGAAGACCCGCGGGGGACCTTCGAGGCGCTCCTGGCCCACGGCATCCTCGTTCGGGACGTCGGGATCAGCGGGCACCTCCGGGTCACGGCCGGCACCGAGACGGAGACCACGGCCTTCCTGGAGGCCCTCGAGGGCCTCGGACGGCAGTGACCGCCCCGGGACAATAAACTAAACGGCATGAGCTTCTCTTCAGCGTCCACCTCGCCGCGCTTCGCCCATCTGCAGCGTGAGACGAGCGAGTCCAGCATCGATCTGTCGCTCAACCTGGACGGAACCGGTGAGTCCGACATCCAGACGTCCGTGCCGTTCTACGACCACCTGCTCACCGCGTTCGCGAAGCACTCCCTGACGGACCTGACCGTGCGGGCCCGGGGCGACATCGACATCGACGTGCACCACACGGTCGAGGACGTCGGCATCCTGCTCGGCCAGGCCATCAAGCAGGCGCTGGGGGACAAGTCCGGCATCTCCCGCTACGGCGACGCCCTCGTGCCGCTCGACGAGGCACTCGTCCAGGCGGTCGTGGACATCTCCGGCCGCCCCTACCTCGTGCACCAGGGGGAGCCGGCCGGTTTCGAGTACCACCTGATCGGCGGCCACTTCACCGGGTCCATGGTGCGTCACGTGTTCGAGGCGATCACGTTCAATGCCGGCCTGACCGTGCACGTGACCGTGCAGGGCGGCCGCGACCCGCACCACATCGCCGAGGCGGAGTTCAAGGCGTTCGCCCGCGCGTTCCGGCAGGCGAAGGCGCTCGACCCGCTGGTCTCCGGCATCCCGTCGACCAAGGGTGCCCTGTGACCAGCGTCGTCGTCCTGGACTACGGCACGGGAAACGTGCATTCCGCGGTGAAGGCCCTCGAGCTGGCCGGGGCCGAGGTCACCCTGACCCGGGACCGCAAGCTGGCCCTCGAAGCCGACGGGCTGGTCGTCCCCGGAGTGGGGGCGTTCAGCGCGGTCATGGCCGCCCTGACAGAGGTCAGGGGTGATGAGATCATCGACCGCCGGATCGCCGGCAGCCGGCCGGTCCTGGGGATCTGCGTGGGCATGCAGGTCATGTTCGAGCATGGCGTCGAACGCGGCGTGGACACCGAGGGCCTCGGCGAGTGGCCCGGCACCGTGACCGAGCTTCGAGCACCGGTGCTGCCGCACATGGGCTGGAACACGGTCGCCCCGGCCCCGGACTCCGTTCTGTTCCGGGGCCTCGAGGAGGAGCGATTCTACTTCGTGCACTCCTACGCAGCCCAGGAGTGGACCCTGGAAGTCATGCCGCCCTTCCCGAAGCCGCGCCTGACCTGGGCCGAGCACGGGGGCCCGTTCCTGGCCGCGGTCGAGAACGGGCCGCTCGTGGCCACCCAGTTCCACCCGGAGAAGTCCGGGGAGGCGGGCATCCGTCTGCTCTCGAACTGGCTCGGCTCGCTGCACGACTAGTCGACGGGCTCGCCCCGCCCCCTTTCATCCGGTCGTCGCTCCGCCCCGACCGGCCCGAACTCGCGATCACCCGAACTGAGGACCACCATGACTGAGAACAACCCCGCCCCGCGTCTCGTTCTCTTGCCGGCCGTCGACGTGGCCGGAGGCAAGGCCGTGCGACTGACCCAGGGGGAGGCCGGGACCGAGACCAACTACGGTGACCCCGTCGACGCGGCCCTGGACTGGGCCCGCCAGGGGGCGGAGTGGATTCACCTGGTCGACCTGGACGCAGCCTTCGGCCGCGGCAACAACACCGAGGTGATCCGCAACGTCATCCGCGAGGTGACCGGGGTCAGGATCGAGCTCTCCGGCGGAATCCGCGACGACGCGTCCCTTGACGCCGCCCTGAACGCGGGGGTCAGCCGGATCAACCTCGGCACCGCGGCGCTGGAGAACCCGGAGTGGGCGGCGCAGGTGATCGCTCGCCACGGCGACGCCGTCGCGGTCGGCCTGGACGTGCGCGGCACCACCCTGGCGGCCCGCGGCTGGACGAAGGAGGGCGGCGACCTCTGGCAGGTCCTGGCCCGCCTGGAAGAGGCCGGCTGCTCCCGCTACGTCGTCACCGACGTGACCAAGGACGGCACCCTGCAGGGACCCAACATCGACCTGCTCCGCCAGGTGATGGAGCGCACCGACCGCCCGGTCGTCGCGTCGGGCGGCATCTCCAGCCTGGACGACCTCCGCGCGCTGCGCGAACTTGTGCCGCTCGGCCTCGAAGGCGCAATCGTGGGCAAGGCCCTCTACGCGGAGGCGTTCACCCTGAGCGAGGCGCTGGATGTCGCGGGCGCGTAACCTCGGCTCCACCGGCCTGCCGGGTGGACCGTCCGGCCCCGGTGGCCCCGGTGGCTCCGGTGGCCCTGGTGGCTCCGGTGGCCCTGCCGACTCCGCCGGGCAGCCGTGGGCCGGCCGGCAGTTCGAGACCAACGCGCACGCCGACGACGACGGCCTCGCCCCGGCTCCGCTGCTGGCGGCGCTGCGACTCTTCCAGGCCAGGGAGGCCGGCGAGGAAGCGGTGATCGACGCCATCCGTGCGGCCCGGCTGCTCGTGCCCCTGGTGACCCGACTCGGCGACTCGGCCACGACCGCCGCCGGGCTCCTCATCGACAAGACCCAGGAACTCTCGATCATCACCGTGGCCGGACCGGACGGCCGCACCGTGCTGCCCGTCTTCTCCTCCGCCGCCGCGATGGCCTCATGGAGCACGGATGCCCGTCCGGTGCCGTCCGACGGCATCCGGGTCGCCCTGGCCGCGGCCCAGGAGAACACCGACCTGGTCGTGCTCGATCCGACCGCGGACACCGAGTTCGTCGTGCGGCGGCCGGCGCTGTGGGCCATCGCCCAGTCGAAGCCGTGGACGCCCAGCTATGCCAGCCGGCAGGTCGCGGATGCCTTCGCCGACTCCGTCGCCACGGAGCTGAGCGTGCTCGGCGTGGAGCTTTCGGCCGGTGACCCCACGGGCCGCCTGGCCGGGCCGGAACTGCTGGTACGCCTCGAACTGGTGGACGGGCTGACCCAGGCCGAGCTCGACGCCACCCTCGCCCGGCTCGCGGCCCGCTGGTCGGCCAGCGACGTGATCGCGACCCAGGTGGACTCGCTCAAGGTGCAGCTCGCCGCCTCGTCCTAGCCGCCTCGTCCTAGCCGCATCCCCGCCGCATCCCCGGCCGCCCTGAACCAATTCGACGGTGATTTTGCCAAAATCCTGCCGAAACACCCGAAATCCCGATTGCCAGAGCAAAATCTCCGTCGAATTGGTTCGGCGCAGGGCGCACGCTGCAGGGCGCAGGGTGCATAGGGCGAGGGGCGCCGCCGGGCGTGGAACGGCCGGGTCAGGCGGCTTTGATCTGTGCGAGACGGGCGCGAACGATCTCCTCGACGACGTCGTCAGGGAGCGGGTGGTCCGCGGTGAACCGGATGGTACCCCTGGACAGGGAGAAACCGTCCAGTTTCGCCCGGACGGCATCGACCACGGCCCCGGAGAAGGGATAGCGAGCCAGATGTCTCGCGGACTTGGCCACGGCGACCGGGTGGGAGTTGTCAGCCGGATCGGGGAGGATGGTCCCATGAGTGAGGTGCTGCACCGATTCTCGCCGGCCACCCGGGCCTGGTTCGGAGAAGCCTTCGCCGCGCCCACGGAGGCGCAGATCGGAGCGTGGGACGCCATCTCCCGCGGCTCCCACGCCCTGGTCGTCGCCCCGACCGGGTCAGGCAAGACCCTCGCGGCCTTCCTCTGGGCCATCGACCGTCTGGCCGCCGACCGCACGAAAACGGATGCCGGTCGTCCGGACCTCACGGACGTCCCCCGCACCCGCGTGCTCTACATCTCGCCGCTGAAGGCCCTCGGGGTCGACGTCGAACGCAACCTGCACGCCCCGCTCGTCGGCATCGAGCAGGCGGCCCGCCGGCTCGGTTTCGGCCCGCCCCGGGTCACCGTCGGGGTGCGCTCGGGGGACACCCCCGCGAACGAGCGCCGCAGCCTCGTGAAAACGCCCCCGGACATCCTGATCACCACCCCGGAATCGCTCTTCCTCATGCTGACGTCGGCGGCGCGGGAGTCCCTGCGCGGCGTCGACACCGTCATCCTCGACGAGGTGCACGCGGTGGCGGCCAGCAAACGCGGCGCGCACCTGGCCGTCTCCCTGGAGCGGCTCGACGATCTGCTGGCCCGGCCGGCGCAGCGCATCGGGCTGTCGGCCACCGTGCGCCCGGCCAGCGAGGTCGCCCGGTTCCTCGGCGGCTCCGCCGCGGTGGAGATCGTGGCACCGGTCACGGGCAAGAGGTTCGACCTCACCGTGGTGGTTCCGGTCGACGACATGAGTCAGGTGGGGCCGGCCCCGGTGCGCGAGGGGTCGACCGCCGCGGCTGCCCCGCAGTCCGGGTCGATCTGGCCGCACGTCGAGGAGGCCATCGTCGACCAGGTGCTCGCGCACACCTCATCGATCGTGTTCGCGAACTCGCGGCGGCTGGCCGAACGGCTGACCGCCCGCTTCAACGAGATCTACGCCCAGCGCCTGGACGAGGCGGCGCTGCCCGAACTGGTGGGAGCGGTGGCCGCCGCGACATCTGCCGCAGCGACAATGCCGGCCGCAGCGACAATGCCGGCCGCGGCGACACCCACCGGCCCGGCCGTGGCCATCCGTCCACCCGCCGCGCTGATGGGGGCGAGCGGCCAGACTGCCGGGTCCGAGCCGCTGCTGGCCCGCGCCCATCACGGCTCGGTGAGCAAGGAACAGCGTGCGCTGATCGAGGACGACCTGAAGGCCGGGCGGCTGCGCTGCGTGGTCGCGACCTCGAGCCTGGAGCTCGGTATCGATATGGGCGCGGTCGACCTGGTGGTGCAGGTCGAGTCGCCGCCATCGGTGGCCAGCGGGCTGCAGCGGGTGGGCCGGGCCGGGCACCAGGTGGGGGAGGTGTCTCGCGGGGTGATCTTCCCCAAACACCGGGCCGATCTCATCCACGCGGCCGTCGCGGCCGAGCGGATGGTCGCCGGCCTGATCGAATCCCTGTCGGTGCCCTCCAACCCGCTCGACATCCTCGCGCAGCAGACCGTCGCGGCCACGGCGCTCGAACCCATCGACGCGGAGGCCTGGTTCGACACCGTGCGGCGCAGCGCCCCGTTCCACTCCCTGCCGCGCTCGGCCTTCGAGGCCACCCTCGACCTGCTCGCGGGCCGGTACCCGTCCGACCAGTTCGCCGAACTGCGCCCCCGCATCGTCTGGGACCGGGAGACGGGACTCCTCACCGGCCGCCCGGGCGCCCAACGGCTCGCGGTCACCAGCGGCGGCACGATCCCGGACCGGGGCCTGTTCGGCGTGTTCATGGTGGGCGGCGACCAGGCCACCGGCCGCCGGGTCGGCGGACTCGACGAGGAGATGGTCTACGAGTCCCGGGTGGGCGACGTTTTCGCCCTGGGCACGACCAGCTGGCGCATCCAGGAGATCACCCACGACCGCGTGCTGGTGCTGCCGGCGTTCGGCGAGCCGGGCCGGCTGCCGTTCTGGAAGGGCGACGGCCTCGGCCGCCCGGCCGAGCTCGGCGAGGCGATCGGCGCTTTCCTGCGCGAGGTGTCGGCGCTCCCGCCCGCGGCGGCCAGGGCCCGGGCCGCTGCGGGCGGCCTCGACGCGCGTGCCGTCGACAACCTGCTGGCGTTCCTCGCCGAGCAGCGCACCGCGACCGGTCACCTTCCGACCGACCGGACCCTCGTCGTCGAGCGCTTCCGCGACGAACTGGGGGACTGGCGGGTCGTGCTGCACTCCCCGTTCGGCCTGCAGGTGCACGCGCCGTGGGCGCTGGCCGTGGGGGCGCGGGTGCGGGAACGCTACGGGCTCGACGGGGCCTGCATGGCGAGCGACGACGGGATCGTCGTGCGCATCCCCGACACCGAGTCCGAACCCCCCGACGCCTCGCTCTTCGTCTTCGACCCCGACGAACTCGAGCAGCTGGTCACCGACGAGGTGGGCGGGTCCGCCCTGTTCGCTGCCCGGTTCCGCGAATGCGCCGCGCGGGCGCTGCTTCTCCCGCGCTACAACCCGGGGCGGCGCTCGCCCCTGTGGCAGCAGCGCCAGAAGGCCGCCCAGCTCCTCGACGTGGCCCGCACCTTCCCGACCTTCCCGATCATCCTCGAGACGGTGCGCGAGTGCCTCCAGGACGTCTACGACCTGCCCGCCCTCCTGAGCCTCACCCGGCGCATCGACAGTCGCGCCCTGCGCCTGGTCGAGGTCCAGACGGATGCTGCGAGCCCGTTCGCGAGCACCCTCCTCTTCGGCTACGTGGCCGCGTTCATGTACGAGGGGGATTCCCCGCTCGCCGAGCGCCGCGCCACGGCGCTCTCGATCGATTCCAGCCTGCTGGCCGAGCTCCTCGGCCGGGTGGAGCTGCGGGAGCTGCTCGACCCGGCGGTGATCGAGCAGACCGACGCGGAACTTCAGCGGCTGCCGACCGACCGGAAGGCGCGGGGGATCGAGGGCATCGCCGACCTGCTCCGCGGCCTCGGCCCGCTGACGACCGCCGAGGTCGCCGCCCGACTCGACCCGCAGGCCGGGCCCGAGGCGGCCGAGGGCCTGCAGGCGCTCGTAAACGCCCGGCGGGTGCTGCCCGTCGGCGTCGCCGGCCGGGCGTGCTGGACGGCCGTCGAAGACATCAGCCGTCTCCGGGACGCGCTGGGCGTGCCGGTACCGCAGGGGGTGCCGGCCGTGTTCACCGAGCCCGTGGCGGACCCGCTGGGCGACCTGGTCAGCCGGTACGCCCGCACCCACGGCCCGTTCACGGTCGCCGATGTGGCCGAACGGTTCGGGCTCGGTCCGGCCGTGGCGCTGGGGGCGCTCCGGCGGCTCGCCGACGCCCGCCGGGTCGTTGAGGGCGAGTTCCGGCCCCACGGCACCGGCAGCGAGTGGTGCGACGCGGAGGTGCTCCGTCGCCTGCGCCGCCGGTCGCTGGCCGCCCTCCGGCACGAGGTCGAACCGGTCGACCAGGTGACCGTCGGGCGGTTCCTGCCGGCCTGGCAGCACGTGGGCGGGCGGTTGCGCGGCGTCGACGGCGTCGCATCCGTGATCGAGCAGTTGGAGGGAGCCCGCATCCCCGCCTCCGCCTGGGAATCCCTGGTCCTGCCGGCCCGGATCGCTGACTACCGGCCGGCCATGCTCGACGAACTCACGAATGCGGGCGAGGTGCTCTGGGCCGGTTCGGGCACGCTGGCCGGCAACGACGGCTGGATCAGCCTGCACCTCCGCGACACCGCGCCGCTCACCCTGCCGTTGCCCACACCGCTGGAGACCACCGCCCTGCAGCAGGAGATCCTGGCCACCCTGGGCGGCGGGGGCGCCTTCTTCTTCCGGCAGCTGGCGGATGCCGTCGGCAGCCAGGACGACACCGGGCTCGCCGCAGCCCTGTGGGACCTGGTCTGGGCCGGACTGGTGGGCAACGACACCTTCGCGCCCGTGCGCGCGCTCCTCTCCGGCGGGAAGTCCGCGCACAGCACCCGCCGGGCCGCCCCGCGGGCCCGGCTGCACGGCGGCCGCATCCTGGCCCGGCCGACCCTGCCGGCCCGCGGCGGCCCGCCGACGGTTTCCGGGCGGGGGGCCATCGGGCCGGTGGGCGACGATTCCCCGACCCGGCGCGCGCACGCCCTCGGCGAGACCCTGCTCGAGCGCTACGGCGTCGTCACCCGCGGGGCGGTGATGGGCGAGGGCGTGACCGGCGGTTTCGCGCTCGCCTACCGCACACTGAGCGGCTTCGAGGAGATGGGGCGCTGCCGCCGCGGTTACTTCATCGAGGGTCTCGGCGCGGCCCAGTTCGCCACCGTCGGCACCGTCGACCGGCTGCGCTCCTTCGTCGCCGAGGCCGGGGCCGGAACGGGCGAGGGACCGGGCTCCGGCTCGGTAGGCGGGCCGGGCGACGCGCCGGGCGGACCGGCCGCGGTCACGCTGGCCGCCACCGACCCGGCCAACCCGTACGGTTCCGTGCTGCCCTGGCCGCCGCTGCCGGAGGGCACCGGGCACCGTCCGGGGCGGAAGGCCGGCGCGCTGGTCGTGCTCGTCGACGGGGCGCTGGTGCTCTACGTCGAGCGCGGCGGCAAGTCTGTGCTGGCGTTCGCGGGCAGCGAGGTGGGCAGCGAGGTGGGCAGCGAGGTGGGCAGCGTCGAGCCAGACGCAGCCCTGCGCGCCGCCGCGCTCTCCCTGGCCCGCACGGTGACCGCCGGCCGGGTCCTGAAACTCGGGGTCGAGACCGTCAACGGGGTGTTCGTGATGGGCACGGCGGTCGGCGCTGCGCTGCAGGCGGCCGGGTTCGGCGTCACCCCGCGGGGGCTGAAACTGCATGCCTGAGAAATACCGTGCCGGGAGGGCCTGCCCGAGAAGCGCCTGCCCGAGAAGCGCCTGCCCGAGAAGCGCCTGCCTGCGAAACACCATGCCCGGGAAACACCATGCCTGAGGGCGACACCGTCTACCGCACCGCGCGTAATCTCGACGCGGCGCTGCACGGCGACCGGCTCAGCCGGTGCGACGTGCGGGTGCCGGCCTTAGCCACCGTTGACCTGACCGGCGACACCGTGCACGAGGTGGTCAGCCGCGGAAAGCACCTGCTGATGAGGGTGGGGGAGTACAGCATCCACTCGCATCTGAAGATGGAGGGTTCCTGGCACCTCTACCGGCACGGCACCCCCTGGCGGCGCCCGACCTTCCAGGCGCGCATCGTGCTGGAGACGGCCGACTGGGTGGCCGTCGGCTTCGAACTCGGCGTGCTCGAGGTCGTGCCGCGGGACCGGGAGGCCGAGTTGCTTGCGTACCTCGGGCCCGACCTGCTGGGCGCCGACTGGGACGCCGCCGAGGCGAGCCGTCGCATCGGCGAGCGGCCCGAGCGCCCGGTGGCCGTTGCGCTCGCCGATCAGGGCAACCTGGCGGGCCTCGGCAACGAATACGTCAACGAACTGTGCTTCCTACGCGGGTTGCTGCCCACCCGGCCCGTCAGCGAGGTGACGGATGTCCCGGGCCTCGTCGGCCTCGCCCGCCGGCTGATCCTGGCCAACCGTGACCGCTCCGAGCGCATCACTACCGGCAACAAGCGTCGGGGCATGCAGGGCTGGGTGTTCTCCCGGGCCGGCCAGCCGTGCCGGCGCTGCGGCACCCCGATCGAGCGCGGCCGTCTGGGCCGCACAGACCTTGAACTGCGGATCACCTACTGGTGCCCGAGCTGCCAGACCTAGCGGGGCGAGCTCCCCAATCTCGATCCCGGGGGTCCACAATATGGGCAAATAACTTCGAAAAAACTTC
>JACMQV010000164.1 GCA_014376815.1 Cryobacterium sp. | reverse complement strand
CGCTGCCAGACGGGGTCGGCCACATTGCCGACGACGAGGGACGGATCGCCGAGACTGACCATGTGCGGGGCCGCGGCATCCTGCGGGCCGGAATGCACAGGGCCGGAATGCACAGGGCCGGAATGCACAGGGCCCGAATTGCGAGGGTCGGCGGTCACGGCATCCTGAATTTCCGACAGGATGCCGTCGTCATCTAGTTTCTTATCGAGGCGCCGCACACGGACACTTTATTTCAGTCAACTGGGATTCCATGGAAGGCTCCCCGTTTTTGCGGGGATTAGCGGCCAAATTGGCCCGTTTGGGTGCGTGCCGCCGCCGTGCGGCCGGGGGGCGGGGCCCGGGGGCCGGTGCCGGGCCTCGATCCCCCTCGGCGAGAATGGTTCCATGACACTCCCCCTGGTCGAACTCCACCTGCACATCGAGGGAACGCTCGAACCCGAGCTCATCCTCGAGCTGGCCGCCCGCAACAGCGTGGACCTGCCGTGGGGTTCGCTGGACGAACTGCGCGCGCAGTACGAGTTCACCGATCTGCAGTCCTTCCTGGACCTCTACTACCGCAACCTGGACGTGCTGCGGGAACGCATCGACTTCACCGACCTGACCCGCGCCTACCTCGAGCGGGCCCGCACCGCCGGCGTTCGGCACGCGGAGATCTTCTTCGATCCGCAGGCGCACACGAGCCGGGGCGTTCCGCTCCTCACCGCGCTGGGCGGGGTGCGTGACGCCCTGGACGCCGCCGTCGACTCGGTCGGCATCAGCACGAAGTTGATCGTGACCTTCCTGCGGGACCGGCCGGCCGCGGAGGCGCTGCAGTTGCTGAGGGAGATCCTCGCGAGCCCGCACCGCATCGACGGCATCGGGCTGGACTCCGCCGAGGTCGGCTATCCCCCGGAGCTGTTCACCGAGGTCTTCGACCTGGCCCGCGCCAGCGGGCCCCGCCTGGTCGCCCACGCGGGCGAGGAAGGGCCGCCGGACTACGTCTGGCAGGCCCTGGACCTGCTGGGGGTGGAGCGCATCGACCACGGCATCCGCAGCCTGGAAGACGAGGTCCTGCTCGACCGGCTCGTGCGGGACCGCGTTCCGCTCACCGTCTGCCCGTTCTCGAACGTGCGGCTGCGGGTCATCGACACGCTCGCCGGGCATCCGATCATGCGGATGCTCGACCGCGGCCTGCTCGTCTGTGTCAACTCCGACGACCCGGCCTACTTCGGCGGCTACATCGACGACAACCTGGCGGCGCTCGACCGGGAGTTCGGCCTGGGCCCACACCGGCTGGCTCTGCTGGCCCGGAACGGGATCGAGGCGTCGTTCCTCAGCCCCGCCGAGAAGGCGGGGCTGGACGCCGAAGTCGGAGCCTGGCTCGCCGCCCAGCCCCGGTGACACCCCCGGGGCCTACAGCCAGTCGTTCTTCTTGAACACCAGGTACAGCCCGATCCCCATGAACAGCATCAGCGACAGGGCGAACGGGTAGCCGAACACCCAGGTGAGTTCGGGCATATGCCGGAAGTTCATGCCGTAGATCGTGCCCACGAGTGTGGGCGCGAACAGGATGGCAGCCCAGCTGGAGATCTTCTTGACCTCTTCGCTCTGGGCGAGGCTGGTCTCGGACAGGCGCCGAGTCTCCTCGTTCTGCCGCTGCGTGACCAGGGTGCTGTGCACGGTGAGCGCGTTGTCGAGCAGTTGCCGGAACGCGGCGCCGCGCTCGACGACCAGCAGGGTGTGGTCGAGCACGTCCCGCAGGTGGTGGTGCAGTTCGGTCGGGGCACTGTCCTGGTCGAAGCCCTTCTGCAGCGCCTCGAGCATGCCGACAAGCGGCTGCGTCGCGCGCTGGAACTCGATCACTTCGCGCGACAGGTCGTAGATGCGCCGGGCCACGGCCTGGTCTCCGTCGAAGAGCTGGTCCTCGATCTCGTCGATGTCGTTCTCGAGTCCCGCGACGACCGGGCCGTACTCGTCGACGATCTGGTCCATGATCGCGTAGAGCACGGCCTCGGGCCCGAGGGCCAGCAGTTCCGGCGTCTGCTCCATCCGCAGGCGTACCTTCGCGAGGTCGGGCGACTCAGCATGACGGATGGTCGCCACGAAGTCCGGGCCCACGAACACATGCAGCTCGCCGAACTCGACCCGTTCCTCGGCGTCGATGTAGCGAGCCGGCCGCAGCACCACGAACAGGATGTCCTCGAAGCGTTCCAGCTTCGCGCGCTGGTGGCCCTTCAACGCGTCCTCCACCGACAGGTGGTGGAGGCTGAATTCGGTGGCGACGGAGCGCACCTCGGTCTCGGACGGGCGGTACATCCCGATCCAGGCGAAGCCGTGACGGGCTTTCATGACCTCGAAGGTCTCGTCGAGGGTCCCCGGGCTCGCGGCCCGACGCCCGTTCACGTAAATTGCATTGTCGATCAGTGCCACGCGTTCTCCTTCTCGTGCAGGTACCAGTGTCGCATCCGGCACGAAGCCCGCCTGGCACGCATACCTACGGGCGGTAGGTTGGTGGCGTGAACCCTGAACGAACGGGCGATGTGTTGGTCGTCGTCGCCCCGCGGGGGGCGACGGATGCCGCCGATCGCCACCTCCTGGCGGCCGCGGCTGCCTGGGTCCTCGGCGTCGATCCCCGGACCGTGTCGATCGAGCGCACCTGTGAACGCTGCGGCGGCAGCCATGGCCGCCCGGTGGTGGCCGTTCCTCCCGGTGCGGCCGGCCCCACCCCCCTTGCCGGTCCCCCCCACGCCGCTCCCCCGCCCCCCGGCCCCCCCCCCCTTGCCGGCCCCCCGCACGCCGGCCCCCCGCACGCCGGCCCCCTGCACGCCGGCCCCCTGCACGCCAGCCTCAGCCGCGCCGCGGACTCGGTCGCCATTGCCCTGACCTTCGCGGGACCGGTCGGGATCGACATCGAGAGCGTCGAGGCGGTCTCCCGGGCCGACTTCGACCAGGTCGCGTTCGGGGCCTCGGAGCTCTCCGCGCTCCGCTCGGTCCCACCCGCCGACGCCTCATGGGCCCGGGCGGTCCTGTGGACGGCCAAGGAGGCTGTGCTCAAGTGCACCGGAGCCGGACTCCGGGTGGACCCGCGCGGGCTGACCGTCACGCTGCCCGATGCCGGCGACCCCGACGCCGGCACCGAATCCGGCACCGCCGCCGCCCCGCGGCTCGCGGCGTGGCCCGGGGCCGGGTTCCCACTGGACACCATGCGCCTGGCCCGGTTCGATCCGGGGCCGGGCCTGGCCGGCACGGTCGCCGTGCGGAGCGACGCCGGGCACAGCGACGCCGGGCACACCGAAACCGGGCCGAGGGTGCTGCAGCTGACCCACACCGACATCCGTCGGCGCCCGGGGCCCCGGCTCTCTCAGAGTTTGGGCAGCGCGGTCCGGTAGATCCAGCGGTCGACGATCCGGCGCACCTCGCCGCTCCCGGTGTGCACCGAGAAGAACTCGACGAAGTCGTCCGTGGAGATGGACCCGTGGCGCCGGTCGCGGGTGTAGGCCCGGACGGCCCCGAAGAAGCCATCGTCGCCGAGCTCGCGCCGCAGGGCGTGGAGGGCGAGGGCGCCCCGCTTGTAGACCCGGTCGTCGAACATGTCGTGCGGCCCCGGATCGCCGACGACGATGTCGCGCGGCAGGGCGTCGATCAGTGCGCGATGCTCGGCGGCGCTCTGGTCGGCGGGCGGTCCCCCGCTGACCTCCGCCCAGAGCCACTCGGCGTAGCAGGCGAATCCCTCGTGCAGCCAGATGTCCTGCCACCGGGAGACGGTCAGGCTGTTGCCGAACCACTGGTGGGCCAGTTCGTGCGCGATCAGCCGGTCGCTGCCGTGCGCACCGTCGACGTGGTTGCGGCCGAAAACGGCGAGGCCGTGCGCTTCGAGCGGGATCTCCAGTTCGTCGTCGGTGACCACGACCGAGTAGGCGTCGAAGGGATACGGCCCGAACCGGGCGGTGAAGAGGGCCAGCATCTCCCCCAACCGGCCGAAGTCCACGGCCACTTCGCGGGCGAGGTTGCCGGGGTAGAAGATCCGCTGGGCGACCGGGGCGGCCGCCAGGTCGGCGCGACGGTAGCGGCCGATCAGCACCGACGCCAGGTACGTGGCCATCGGGTCGGGCACGTCGAACGTCCACAGGGTGCGGCCTGAGCGGGTCGACCGGGCGATCAACTTCCCGTTGGACACGACCGTGTACGGGTCTTCGCAGGCGACCCGGATCCGGAAGGAGGCCTTGTTGGCCGGGTGGTCGTTGCACGGAAACCACGAGGCGGCGCCGGTGGGCTGGCCGGCGACGAGCACCCCGTCGTCGAGCTCTTCCCACCCGACGTCACCCCAGATGCTGCGCAGCGGATGTGGCGCCCCGCGATACCGGACGCTCACCTCGAACCGGGCCCCGGCTTCGATCGGGGTCGCCACCATGATCAGGAGCTTCCGCGCGGCGTGGATGACCTTGTGCGCCCTCACGCCGTTGACCGTGACCCGGTCGACGCTGAGTCCGTCGAGGTCGAGGCTGAACCGGTCCAGCCGCATCGTGGCCTGCGCGGTGATGGTCGCCGTCGCCCGCAGCTGGTTGGTGGCCACCCGGTAGTCGAGGTCGAGGTCGTAGTGCAGGGCCAGGTAGCCGCCGTTCCCGTTCAGCGGCGTGTACGCGTCACCCGCGCTGGGCGCACCGTGGGTCGGAGCACCCTGGGTGAGAGCACCGCGGGTCAGAGCACCGTGGGTGGGCGGAGCAGGCCGAGACGGGGGGGAAGACGTGTCCTGAGGCATGTGGGCGTCAAGTCTGCCACGGCAGTGACCGCCACGGCGAAATCGGGTTGCCCGACCACACCGATCCGGCCGGCACCCGTTCGCCCCGCATCACGAGGGAGGCCGGCCCCACGGTGGCTCCCTCGTCGACCGAGGCCGCCGGCAGAATCACGCTGTGCGGGCCCAGCGTCGCCCCCTCGGCCAGGCTGACCCGGTCGAGCTGCATGATCCGGTCGTGGAACAGGTGCGTCTGCACCACACAGCCCCGGTTCACGGTGGCGCCGTCGGCGATGGCGACGAGGTCGGCCTCCGGCAGCCAGTAGGACTCGCACCAGACCCCGCGTCCGATCTTCGCCCCGAGGGTGCGCAGCCAGAAGGCCAGTGCCGGGGTGCCGGCCGCCTTCGCCGCGAACCAGGGTCGGGCCACCATCTCCACGAAACTGTCCGACACTTCGTTGCGCCAGATGAACGACGACCAGAGCGGATGCTCGGTCGCGCGAATCCGGCCCACCAGCATCCACTTGGCCGCGGTGGTGACCAGGGCCGCGACCAT
The DNA here is from genome assembly GCA_014376815.1 of Cryobacterium sp. GTDB lineage: Bacteria > Actinomycetota > Actinomycetes > Actinomycetales > Microbacteriaceae > Cryobacterium. The sequence goes on along the minus strand of JACMQV010000164.1, from coordinate 6,056 downwards.
GCCGGCCGCGAGCATGACCACCCCCGACAGTGCGATCGCCCAGCCGAGGCCGAGCTCGAGCCAGAGCCAGGCGAGTGCGGCGAGCACGCCGAGCGCGATCAGGGCGGTGACGATGACCGGCACGATGCGCAGCAGTTCCCAGAGCGCGCGCCGGGTCACCAGGCGTGCCGGGGGGTGGAAGGTGAGCGTCTCATCGACGTCGGTCGCGGTGCGTCGCAGCCGCTCCGGCGGGTTCCCCAGCCAGGACGACCCGCGTTTGGCCTTGCGCGGAGTGGAGGAGAGCACGGCGACGAGCCCGTTGCGGGGCACGGTGCGCCCGGCGCCCGCGATACCGCTGTTGCCCAGGAACGCCCGACGGCCGATCTTGGCCGGCCCGATGCGCAGCCAGCCTCCGCCCAGTTCGTAGCAGGCGACCATGGTGTCGTCAGCGAGGAAGGCGGCCGGCGCGATGGTGGTCAGGGCCGGGATCAGCAGTACCGTCGAGGCCTCGACGCCCGCTCCGACCTTGGCCCCGAGCAGCCGGAGCCAGATCGGGGTCAGCAGTCCGGCGTACACCGGGAACAGGAGCGTGCGGGCGCCGTCGAGGATGCGTTCGGTCATCCAGACCTGCCAGCCGATCCGGCTGCGCACCGGGTAGTAGCCCTCCCGCAGCCCCACGCCGAGGGCGCGCACTGAGGCCAGCACCAGCAGCGCGTAGACGAGGCCCGCCGCGAGGACCGCGGCCGGCGTCGCCAGGGCGGCCCGCACCAGGGCGGTGGGGAGGGTCGACGCGTCACCGATGGCCGCGCCGACGATCACGGCGCCGACGATCACGGCGATGACCGGCAGCGCGGTCATGCCCACGGCCCCGGCCGCGAAGGCGGTCAGCCAGCGGCGCCCGCGCGGCGGGCGCTCGGCCGGCCACGACCCGCGGGCGGCGCCCATCCGGATGGCGGGCGAGCCCGCCCAACGTTCGTCACCCGGCACGGTGCCGGAGACGGCCGCCCCCGGCTCGATCACCGCTCCGGCTCCGATTCTGGCCCCGCCGAGCAGTGTGCTGCGGGCCCCGACGGTCGCGCCGTCGCCGATGAACACCCGGCCGATCCGCAGCACGTCGCCGTCGATCCAGTACCCGGCCAGGTCGGTTTCGGGTTCGATCGCCGCCCGGGCACCGATCTCCAGCATTCCGGTCACCGGCGGGAGGGCGTGCAGGTCGACGTCATCGCCGATGCGGGCGCCCAGCGCCCGGGCGTAGTAGCTGATCCACGGCGCCCCGCCGAGGCTGGCGGCATCGACGAGCAGCGCGACCTGTTCGGCGAGCCAGAGGCGCAGGTGCACCGAGCCGCCGCGGGGGTAGTTGCCCGGTTCCAGCCCGCGCAGCAGCAGCCGGGCGGCGATGACGGAGATGGTCATCTTGCCGGGCGGGGTGACGAACAGGAGGAAGCCGAGCGCGACCCACCACCAGGAGAGCGTCGGCGCGAAGGTGGCGCCGGCGGCGGCCAGCAGGTTGCTCGCCGCCGAGAGGTAGACCAGCCAGCGCGCCCCCACGAGAACGTGCAGGGGAATGCCGAGCAGGCTCTGCGCGATCCGGCTGCGCCGCGGCACCGGCAGCACGTGACGCTCGATCTGCGGAACCGGAGGGGTCCGGCCGTCGAGCTCGTCCGCGAGCGAGCCGAGCCGGGGATAGTCGTAGATGTCGGAGACCCGGGTGTCCGCGAAGCGCCGGCGGATCAGCGACACGAGCTGCGCCGCGGCCAGCGACCCGCCGCCGTGGGCGAAGAAGTCCGCGTCGGGCCCCTCGGCTGCGACGCCGAGGACGGCGGCCCAGCTTTCGGCGAGCCAGGCCGCCGTCGGCGACAGTTCCACGCCGGCGCCGGCGTCGCTGCCGGCGGGCAGCGGCCAGGGCAGGGCGGCGCGGTCAACCTTCCCGGAGGTACGCGTCGGCAGATCGTCGACCACCGCGAGGAGGGGCACCAGTGCGGCGGGAAGCTCCTCCCGCAGACGGATGTTCGCGGCCGCGCGGTCGAAGTCGGCGGAGCCCTCCGCCCGGGCCAGGTAGCCGACCAACACCTGGTTTCCGGCCGGCGTGGTCTGCACGACCGCGGCGGCGCCGGCCACCCCGGGCAGGGCCCGCAGGGCCGCCTCGACCTCACCGAGTTCGATCCTCCGGCCGCCGAGCTTGACCTGGTCGTCGGCCCGGCCCACGAACACGAGGCCTTCACGTTCGTAGCGCACCAGGTCGCCGCTGCGGTACGCGCGGTCCCAGCCCAGCGAGTCATGCGCGGCGTACTTCTCGGCGTCTTTGCCGGCGTCGAGGTAGCGGGCGAGCCCGACCCCGCCGATGATCAGTTCCCCGGTCTCGCCGTGGGCGACCCGGTCCCCGACATGGTCGACGACGGCCAGGTTCCAGCCGGCGAGGGGCAGCCCGATGCGCACCGGGCCCGCACCGTCCAGCCGGGCCGCGCAGGCGACGACGGTGGCCTCCGTCGGGCCGTACGTGTTCCAGACCTCGCGCCCCCGCACCGAGAGCCGGGCCGCGAGTTCGGGCGGGCAGGCTTCGCCGCCGAAGATGAGCAGCCGCACCCGTTCGAGCGAGTCCTCCGGCCACAGCGCCGCGAGGGTCGGGACGGTCGACACGACCGTCACCCCGCGGCTGATCAGCCAGGGTCCGAGGTCCACTCCGGACCGCACGAGCGACCGGGGGGCCGAGACGAGGCAGGCCCCGTTGCGCCAGGCCAACCACATCTCCTCGCAGGACGCGTCGAACGCGACGGAGAGTCCCGCCAGCACGCGGTCGGCCGGCCCGATCGGATCGGATCGGAGGAACAGGTCGGCCTCCGCGTCCACGAACGCGGCCGCGGAGCGGTGGGCGACCGCGACCCCCTTGGGCACCCCGGTCGACCCGGAGGTGAAGATCACCCACGCGTCGTCGCCCGGCGCGGGCAGGGTGCGGTCTGTCCCGGCGAGGGCCAGGTCGTCGCCCGGCGGCAGCATCCGTTTGGCGAACAGCTCCGCGTCGAGGGACTCGCGCACCGCGAACACCCCCCGGGCACCGATCACGCCCACGACCCGGGCTTCACTGAAAACGAGCCGCGCCCGCTCCTCCGGGTCGTCGGCATCGACCGGAACGTAGGCGGCGCCGACCGTGAGGGTGGCCAGGATGGAGACGTAGAGCTCTCGGGTGCCCGACGGAATCCGGATGCCGACGGTGTCGCCGCGGCGCACCCCGCTGCGGCTGAGCCGTTCCGCCTGCTCGCTGACCAGGTGCACCAGGTCCCGGTAGGTGACCGCGCCGTCGACGTCCTCCAGGGCGAGCGCGGTCGGATGCCGGTCGGCGGTCGCGTGCAGGATGTCGACGAGGGTGCGGGGCGGCGGCGTTCGGTGCCCGGCCGCGAGCACATCCTGGCCCGACTGGCTCTGGATCTGCATCACGCGCTCCTCGTTCCGATCGCGGTGCCGGCCACTGCGATGCGAGCCACCAGTTTAGGACGCGACGGTAACGCCCAGGTGTCCGATTACGGTGCCCCGGCTACCGAGCCGGTCAGATCAAGCCGTGCCGGCGGAATGCATTCACGACTCCGTCGCCCTGCACGGACGTGGTGACCTCGTCGGCGTGGGCCTTGACGGCATCGGCGGCGTTGCCCATGGCGATGCCGACCCCGCAGACCTGCAGCATCTCGATGTCATTGCTGCTGTCGCCGATTCCGATCGCGGAGGCCGCGTCCAGGCCGAGCCGGTCGAGGAGCCGCAGGATCGTGGAGCCCTTGTTTACCCCGCCCAGGGTCACCTCGCCGCTGCCGCGACCCAGGTGCGGGATGGTGCCGGTGATGACGTGGAAATCTCCGCTCAGGGCTGCCACTACGCGGTCATACGCCCGGAGGTCGCCGGCGAGGAACACCGACTTGGCGATGCCCGTGAAACTGAACGGTCGCACATCGGCGAAGGCTTCCAGGGCCCGGTGTCCCTCCGTGGCGGCGGCGGATGCCGGGTCAGATCCGGTTCCCCCCGTCCGCCCGCTATCGGCCGAGTAATACTCTGCGAAGCGGTCGCGCACGCCGGGGCTCGGGTACAACTCGTCGAAGGACTGCAGGTAGAAGTCGTACCCCGACTCCTCGTAGAAGCCCACCATCCGTGCCACCGCCTCTTCGGGCATCGTGCGTTCGATCACGAGTTCATCGCCGATTTCCGCGAACCCTCCCCCGGAGCTGATCGCACCGTCGAATCCGATGTCGCGGATTGCCGGGTAGATCTCCACGGACGCCCGTCCGGTGCTGAGGTACACCAGATGACCGTTGTGCCGGGCGGTGCGCACCGCGTCGATTGCCGAGTCCGCGATCTCTGAACCGGTCTCGACCAGGGTGCCGTCGACGTCGACGAACGCGATGCGGGGGGAAGTCATGAAAGTGCTCCAAACGAGGATGTCTCCGGGACGTGTGCATCATCGGAGACGACCGGAGTGGTGTGATCGTATACAACGACGCTATCCGGTCACGCTCGGACCGTTTGACCGCCCCCCTCTCCGGGGGCTTAACCTGAAGGAGTCCGGACGATTTGTCTCACCGACGCCGCCCGGGCAGCGGGCAACGACGCCGAACGGCGCGCACCATGCCCGAACCAGAAATGAGAACCACCATGGCCGTTTCGAACAAAGTCGCACTCGTCACCGGAGCAGGACAGGGAATCGGACGCGGCATCGCACTCCGGCTCGCCCAGGACGGCTTCGACGTCGCCGTCGCCGACCTCGACTTCCAGGCCGAGAAGGGTGCCGGTGTGGTCGCCGAAATCGAGGCTCTCGGACGCAAGGCCATCTTCATCGCCGCCGATGTCTCCAACCGCGACGACGTATTCGCCGCCGTCGACACCGCTGCCGCGCAGCTCGGCGGGTTCGACGTGATCGTCAACAACGCCGGCATCGCCCAGGTCACGCCGATGCTCGAGGTCACGGCGGAGGACCTGGAGAAGATCTTCCGCATCAACGTGAACAGCGTCGTCTGGGGAATCCAGGCCGCGGTCGCGAAACTCGACGAGCTCGGCCACGCCGGCAAGATCATCAACGCCGCCTCCATCGCCGCCATTCAGGGCTTCCCCATCCTCGGCGCCTACTCGGCCTCGAAGTTCGCCGTCCGCGGCATCACCCAGGCTGCCGCCCAGGAGCTCGCACCCCGGGGCATCACCGTCAACGCCTACGCCCCCGGCATCGTGGGAACCGGCATGTGGGACCTGATCGACGAGAAGCTCAGCGCCATCAACGGCAAGCCGCGCGGTCAGAACCTCAAGGAGAACGTCGAAGGCATCGCACTCGGCCGGATCGAGACCCCGGAGGACGTCGCGAAGATCGTCTCCTTCTTCGCAGGCCCCGACTCCGACTACGTCACCGGCCAGGTCCTGCTCGTCGACGGCGGGATGCTCTACAACTAGGACCGGGAGCGCCCTGCGGGCTTTCGCTCGCAACGGATGTCGAGGTCCGGAGCGACCCGGACCTCGCCATCGTGTGCGCGGTGCCCCTGGAGGGATTCGAACCCCCAACCGTTTCCTTAGGACGGAACTGCTCTTCCGTTGAGCTACAGAGGCTGGCTGTTGAAGTTTAGCGGTTGTCTCCCCGCGCCGCAGCGCGCTGGCTCGTCACGGACAGAACCCGGAGCCCACCAACGCGTCGAGGCTAGTGCATCGAATCAGTGGCCCGTGGGTGGGCCCGGGTCCGTGCGCTGCGGCCCCGGCCCGAACCACTGGCCCGGTGGGCTCGGTGGTCCTGGCCGGGAACCCAGGTTCGACTGCCGTCATATGGGCCCGGCGCCATGACCTCGGGTTTGCCCCGGACCATCCGGATCAGCCACCCCGAGGTCTCGAGGCTGTGATGGTGGAACCAGCAGAGCAGCACCCCGTTGGTGAGGTCGGTTGGGCCGTGATGGACCCACGGGATCACATGGTGCACCTCGCACCAGGCCGCGTTGACCTGACAGCCCGGGATGATGCACCCGCCGTCCCGGGCGGCGATCGCCCGGCGCTGGGCCTGGCTGAAGAAGCGTTCTTTGCCGCCGAGGTGGAGGACCTCCCCGTTCTCGCCGAAGACGATTTTG
>JACMQV010000163.1 GCA_014376815.1 Cryobacterium sp. | reverse complement strand
CTCCAACACGCCGGGCGGCCCTATCAACAGACATCCCGCCGCACACCAGATCGAGGAACTCAGTACGGGCATTCGGGGGAAACAACTTGACCATGAAACGCTCCTTGGATCAGAGCGTTGCTACGACCGTATGACTTTGCCGCCGTGAACAGGAGCGCTACTCACGGTTCGGCGGGTGCCATAGATTGGGAGTGACATTGCAGCGTAAGGGAGCTCTCATGACTGGTTGGCGGATCCGCGACTTTCACTCGGACGACCTGGACGGCATCCTGCGTCTCTGGGAAGAGATCACGGCCGCCAGGACGGAACCGGTCTACGGGTTGTCCGAGGTGCTGGCGTCCTGCCAGAAGGATGACGCCGTCGTGGCCATGATGGGCGACGAGGTCGTGGGCGCCGCCGTCGGCCGGGCCGCCCACGCGCAGGGCTGGGTCGTCTTCCTCGCCACCGCGCAGCGGGAGCAGGGCCGCGGCATCGGCACCGCCCTGCTGGCCGCCCTCGAGAAGAAGATGTCCCGGCACGGGCTGACCAAGCTGTCGGCGCTGATGCCGGAAACCGCCACCCGCGTCGACGCATTCGTGAAGCGCGGCTTCGAGGTCAAGAAGAACCTGCGCTACTTCGAGCGCCACATTCCCGTTCAGCGGGAGGAGCTCCGCTCCCTCACCGAGCTGGGCGGCCGCATCCTGGCCCGCGATCTCTGGGAGGGCGTCGGCGGCATGCGCGCGGAGAAGGAGCTGCTCGAACGCCGGCTGGTGATGCCGCTGGCCAAACCCGACATGGCCGAACAGTACGGCGTCGTGCCGCCGAAGGCCGTCGTGCTCTTCGGCCCTCCCGGCACCGGCAAGACCACCTTCGCGAAGGCGATCGCGTCCCGGCTGGAGTGGCCCTTCGTCGAGGTGTTCCCCTCCCGGCTCGCGGCCGACCCCAAGGGCCTGGCCGGCGCGCTGCGTGAGACGTTCCTGAAGATCTCCGAACTCGAGCACGCGGTCGTCTTCATCGACGAGGTCGAGGAGATCGCCGCCCAGCGCGGCGGCGAGCCGCCCTCGGCCCTGCAGGGGGTGACCAATGAGCTGCTCAAGATCATCCCGGCCTTCCGCGAACAGCCCGGCCGCCTGCTGGTGTGCGCCACGAACTTCATCCGCGCCCTCGACTCCGCCTTCCTGCGGCACGGGCGCTTCGACTACGTGATCCCGATCGGGCTTCCGGATGCCGCCGCGCGCCAGGCCATCTGGGAGCGCTACGTGCCCCCGGCCACGGCGGGCGCGGTCGACCTGGGCCTGCTGGTCGAAGCGAGCGACGGCTTCTCCCCCGCGGACATCGAATACGCGGCCAGGCGCGCCTCGCAGCAGGCACTCGAACGCGCGCTCTTCGAAGGCGCGGACGAAACGACCCCCGGCGGCCCCGGCACGGACGACTACCTGCTGGCGATCCAGTCCACCCGCACCACCGTGTCACCCCAGGTGGCCAGCGAGTTCCTGGAGGACATCGACCTGCTGGCGAGGCTCTAGCCCCCGGGGTCCCGCACCCGCGGTTCAGGCTCCGGCGGATTCCTCGGTGAACTCGGCCAGGGTGGCCTCGATCGTGGCGTAGGACCACCGGTACGCGGCGTCCTCGTCCCGGTCCATCAAGGCCTCGGCGAGCTGGTTGTGCCGGTGGGCCGACGGCGGCGTGTACTCGGTGATGGTGAACCGCTTCTCCTCCTGGCGGGTGCGCAGCACCGCCGCCACGGTGCCGGCGAAGTGCGCCATCACGCTGTTGCCCGAACCGATCAGGATCAGCGAGTGAAACCGGATGTCGGCCTCGAGAAAACGGGGTCCGTCCCCGGCCAGGTTCGAGTCGACCATCGCCGCGGCCGCGGCCCGCACGGCGTCCAGCTGGTCCTGCGTCATCAGGCGCGCGCTGAGGCGGGCCGCCACCGGCTCTATTCCGAGCCGCAGCTCGAGCAGCTCGCGCATCTGGGTGTAGTACTCGGCACCGCGGCCGCGGCCGCGCCATTCGATGATCTGCGGGTTCATCAGGTCCCAGGACTCCCGCGGGAGCACCTGCGTCCCGACCCGCTGCCGGGGTTCGACCATGCCGAGCGACTGCAGCACCCGCAGGGCCTCACGCAGCACCGAGCGGGAGACGGCGAAGTCGTCGATGATCTGGTCGAGGTTCAGGATGTCGCCGGGCGCGTAGCCGGCGTCGACGATCCGCTGGCCGAGGGCGTTCAGCACCCGCGCGTGCAGACCCCGTTCACGCCAGGATGCTGCGCCCGCCCCACGGTTCATCTCAACGTCTCTTCCCGGGCACGCGGCCCTGCGGCACACGCCCTGCGGCACGCGCCGCGCGTCGTCCCCCCGCGATCGTAGCGGCGTTGGTCGCGGCGACGTAATTCGTGTGCCACACTCAAATATCTGATTAATCAGATTTATTTGACGATGGGGTCGCAGAGAAGCCGCCTCGGAATGGATATTCACATGAATTTCACCCTTGCGGTTCCGGTGGTTCCGATCGAACCGGCCGGCAGCAACCTCCAGCTCATCATCGCGGCCCTGGCCGGCGTCGCCGTGATCATCGTGCTGATCACCTGGCTCAAGGTGCATCCGTTCCTCGCCCTCTCGATCGGCGCCGTGGGCGTCGGCGTCGGGGCCGGCCTCGCTCCGGCCGCCGCCGTGACCAGCTTCAGCACCGGGTTCGGCTCCACCATGGCGGGCGTCGGCATCCTGGTCGGCTTCGGCGCCATGTTCGGCAAGCTGCTCGCCGACTCCGGCGGGGCCGACCGTATCGTGGACTCCCTGGTCACCCGCTCGAGCGCACGCACTTTGCCGTGGACGATGGCCCTGATCGGCGGCCTGATCGGCCTGCCGATGTTCTTCGAGGTCGGCCTGGTGCTGCTCATCCCCGTGATCATCCTGGTGGCCCGCCGAAGCGGACTCTCGCTGATCCGCATCGCCATCCCCGCCCTGGCCGGCCTGTCCGTCATGCACGGCCTCGTGCCACCGCACCCGGGGCCGCTCGTCGCCGTGACCACCCTCGGCGCGAACCTCGGGCTGACCCTCGCCATCGGTGTGCTGATCGCCATCCCGACCGTCATCATCGCCGGCCCGGTCTTCAGCAAGTTCGCCAGCAAGTGGGTCTCCGTGCCCGTGCCGCAGCTGTTCCTGACCAACGAGGAGCAGGGCCTGGGCGAGAACGCGAAGCGCCCGAGCTTCCTGGTCACCATCTCGGGCATCCTCCTCCCCGTCGTGTTGATGCTCGCCCGCTCGATCGCCGACGCGGTCAACCCGGGCTCCACCTCACCGCTCAACGCCACCCTCGACTTCCTCGGCACCCCGATGATCGCCCTCGGCCTGGCCGTCATCTACGCCATGATCGTTTTCGGCCGCGGCGGCGGCATGGACCGCTCCGCGGTCGCCAAGTCGCTCTCCGACTCCCTGCCCCCCATCGCCGGCATCCTGCTGATCGTGGGCGCCGGCGGCGGGTTCAAGCAGGTGCTGATCGACACCGGGATCGGAACCGTCATCGCCGATGCCGTGGCCGGCAGCAGCATCTCGGTGCTCCTCCTCGCTTGGTTCGTCGCCGCCCTGATCCGCGTCGCCACCGGATCGGCCACCGTCGCCACCGTGACGGCCGCCGGCATCCTCGCCCCCGTCGCGGCCAGCCTGGGCGGTACGGATGTCTCACTGATGGTGCTCGCCATCGGCGCCGGTTCCCTGTTCCTCTCCCACGTCAACGACGCGGGCTTCTGGCTCGTCAAGGAGTACCTCGGCACCACCGTCGGGCAGAACCTGAAGACCTGGACCGTGATGGAATGCCTCATCTCCGTCACCGGCCTCGCCGGCGTCCTCCTCCTGAACATCGTGATCTAGCATGATCGAGCCAGCGCAACCGGTGCTCGTGATCATGGGCATCTCCGGGTCGGGCAAGTCCACCGTGGCCGGCATCCTCGCCGACCGGCTCGGCTGGGACTTCGAAGAGGGCGACGACCTGCATCCGCAGGAGAACATCGACAAGATGTCCGCCGGCCACGCACTCAACGACGAGGACCGCGCGCCCTGGCTCGACACGGTCTCGTCCTGGATCATCGAGCACACCATCGCCGACGTGCCGGGCATCATCACCTGCTCGGCGCTTAAGCGCAGCTACCGCGACGTGTTGCGTGAGCACAACGTGGTCTTCGTGCACCTGGCCGGGTCGACAGACCTGATCGGTCGGCGGCTGGCCACCCGTCACGACCACTACATGCCGTCCTCGCTGCTCGACTCCCAGGTCGCCACGCTCGAGGCGCCCGGCCCCGACGAGCGCGCCATCACGATCGACGCCGGTCGGGCTCCGGCCGAAGAGGCCGCGGAGATCGTGAGGCGGCTCGGGCTCACGCCCCGGGCCGCCTCACGGAACTACGGTTCCTGAGCGTCCACACCGAGTGCGCTATCAGCGAGCTATGACCGGCCTGATCGGCACCCGGCGTGTGCCAGCATCGACTTCTCGGCTATCGACCCCATGGAGGCGTTCAGATGACAACCACCGTTCAGGGCAACACGGTTCCCCTTGCTGCAGATCACTCGCACCGTGAGGCGAGCGCGCCGGCGCGCGACCAGCAACTTCCCATCCGGAGAATCGTGGTGGGGCTGTCCCTCACGGTGCTCGCGGCGATCCATGTCCTGGACCTGCCCGGAAAATTCGCCGAAACGCCCTACCTCGCCGTGGCCTACATCGGGCTCATCGTTGCGGCCCTGGTCGTCGCCGAACGGCTGTTCGTGGTGGGCTCCCGCCGCGACTTCGCCGCCGCCGCAGTGCTGTCGGTCCTGGTGATCGTCGGATTCGTCGTCAATCGCACCGTCGGGATGCCCGGGGCAATGGACGACATCGGCAATTGGCTGGAGCCCCTCGGCCTCCTCTCGCTCCTGGTCGAAGCCTTCGTCGTGTGGCAGGCCGTCGCGGCCCTCCTCACCCGCTCCCGGCACTGAGCCGGGCGCAGTCGCAATCGCGGCCGGCCTCAGGCGTGCTCGAGGCTGGCTGTGTGACCGGACGCCGACTGCTGCACCGGGCGGGGGGTCACGAATCCCCTGGTGGGCAGGTGGGCGTGCTTCTGGAGAGTGTCGAGCCACGCGCGGTACTGCTGGATGGTCTCGACGTAGTGGCCCTGTACCCGGCCGACCGCTTCCACGGGGCGGGAGGCGGGTGCGTCGTCCAACTCGATCGCCAGGGCCCGCCAACTCTCCGCCAGAAGAACGAGCTGGTCGGCCAGGACCCAGCCGGGACCCAGCTCATCGTTGGCCGCGGGCACGGTGATCATCACGGGCGCCCATTCCGCCATCGACTGCTGCAAACGACGCCTGGCCGCTGATGTCACCCGGAGCATCAGGCCCACGAATTCCCGGTCCGAGCACAGTCGGTCGAGGTCGGTCGCGAGCCTGGCATCATCGATGTGGTCCCAGAACCCGCTGGTCGACGCCAGCTGCGGCTCGATTCCGCAGGAGCGCAGGATCGCCAGGTTCGCCGCATGTTCCGCCGCTCCGAAACCGGGGATGCCGGCGGAGTACAGGTCGGCCCCGACCGCGGGAGCCAGCAACATCCGGCCCACGTCGTTGACCGTCTGCGACAGGCCCCGGAACGCGATCGTGGAAATACCCTGGAAGCGTTCCTTGTCTCGCGCGTCAGACCGCCTCTTCCCGAGGGTGTCGACGATCCGAGCGGTGATGAAGATTCCGATCAGGCCGATGACCGCGTCCCTCGTGTGCGCGAAACCCGCGGTTGCGGTGTCCACTTCGGTGAGGTCGAGCAGGGAAGGGCTCAGGATCAACGCGATGGCCGCCAGGACCAGCCAGGGGCGCCGGCCCGCCGTCCACAAGCCCCGAAACACTCGTCCCATTCTGTCCCCCCGATATTTCCCGGCCCAGCGCCTAAGCAGATGCTAGCAACGGGCCGGTCTTCGGCCGTCCCGGGCCGGCCCAGGGGGCCTGAACGGTCGCCCGATCCGGACGCTTCCCAGCCCGGCCCGATCTGAAGCCTGTAGCCTGAAGGCATCCGATGGACGCGACCACGTTCCGCTCGGATAGCCAGACGGACGCCCCGAACGGAGGCCAGATGACCCGCACCAGCGACGCCACCGCGTTCAGCCCTCTGCGTGAGGCCGTCCGTCGCACGATCCTGGCCGTGCTCGCCCTGGTCGCCATGCTGCTCTGCCTGCTGGCGGTGCACGGAGCCGGGAGCGCACTCGGG
>JACMQV010000162.1 GCA_014376815.1 Cryobacterium sp. | reverse complement strand
CGACTTCGCCTGGGCGGCGTGGGACACTGCCGGGGTGCTGTCGGACATGCGGGATCGCTCCGGCGGACCGAACTGGCGGATGCGGCTACTCGCGATCGTGCTGGCCCTGCTGCTGGCGGCCCCGCTGACGGCCCTGGTCGTCCAGGCCGCGGCCCGGGCCCTCGACCTCGCCCTGTAGCCCGCCCGCCGCCTCGGCGCGCCCCGTCCCTTCGGGCACGACCGGCGGCGGGTCGGTGAGCGGGGACCGCTCGCGCGCGGGAAGATGAGACCGGTCGTGGGCCGCCGCTCCCGTACGGCGCCTCCCGGGGGTTACCCGTCGGTAGGTGCGGTGTGAGCGCTGGTCGTAGGCTTCGCGATGCTGCTGCGCTCTCGAGCGCCGCCCGTACCTGGAGGACCTCGTGGAAACCCACATGCTCGTGCGCCTGGTCGTCGGACTGACGATCGCGGCCGTCGCGCTCGCCCTGGCCGGCCGTCGCGTGCTGTTCCTCTACAAGATGATGTCGTCCGGCCAGCCGTCGCCCGGCCGCCTGGACGCCTGGCCCCGGCGCCTGGTCACCCAGTTCGTCGAGGTCTTCGGCCAGGTGCGGCTGCTGAAGTGGAACGTCCCCGGACTGGCCCACTTCTTCGTGTTCTGGGGCTTCATCATCCTCACGTTCACGATCATCGAGGCCATCGGCGCCCTGTTCGACGTCAACTTCCACATCCCGCTGATCGGCAAGAACCCCGTGTTCGGCGCGCTCGAGGACTTCTTCGGGGTCATGGTGCTGGTCGGCCTGCTCGCCTTCGCGGTCATCCGGCTGCGCTCCAAGCCCGAGGTGATCGGCCGCGACTCGCGCTTCTACGGCTCCCACACCGGCGCCGCCTGGGTCATCCTCGGGATGATCACGCTGGTGATCGTCACGATGTTCGGGATCCGCGCCGCCCAGCTCAACACCGGTGTCTCACCGTGGCAGGACACCCCGGGTGCGATCTTCGGCAGCAACCTGCTGGCCCAGCTGCTGGAGCCGCTCGGCGAGACCGCCAACGAGCGCATCGAGGACGTCATGGTCCTGGGCCAGATCGCCGTCGTCTTCGGCTTCCTGGTGATGGTCACCTACTCCAAGCACCTGCACATCTTCCTGGCGCCGCTGAACGTGCTCACCAAGCGCAACCCGACGGGCACCGCCCTGGGCGGGCTGCTGCCGATGATGAGCGGCGGCAAGGTCCTCGTGCTCGAGGACGCCGACCCCGACGAGGACGTCTTCGGCGTCGCCAAGGTCGAGGACTTCAAGTGGACCGCGATGCTCGACATGGCGACCTGCACCGAGTGCGGCCGCTGCCAGTCGCAGTGCCCGGCCTGGAACACCGGCAAGCCGCTGTCCCCCAAGCTGCTGATCATGAACCTGCGCGACCACCTGTTCGCCAAGGCGCCGTACATCCTGGGTTCGCAAACCGTGCCCGAGGACCACGTCCCGGACTTCGCCGGCGCAGACACCGGGCACCACGCCCCGGAGTCGGGCTACGAGCGCGTGCTCGGCACCAACCACGACCAGGCCGTACGGCCGCTGGTCGGCACCGCCGAGGAGGGCGGGGTCATCGATCCCGACGTGCTGTGGAGCTGCACGACCTGCGGCGCCTGCGT
>JACMQV010000161.1 GCA_014376815.1 Cryobacterium sp. | reverse complement strand
GAAGCGCAGGCGAGCCTGCGGCAGCTCGCTGCGCTCAGCAGTGGATGCGCCACGTTCCAGGACCTGCTGCCCATGTCCGGCCAGGTGGACGCTCTCATCCGAGTGGCTGTAGCCGGCGGGGCGAACGAGCACCATATCGCGACCTACCTAGGGATGGGCCTTCGAGATGCAGAAAAGCTCGCCCTGGGGCAGCCATTCAAGCAGCTCCTATAAACGAGAGCAAGAAGTGCCGACCTTGTCTTGGTGGGCGAACCCTCAGTGAGACGCCGCCCAGGCCCGGAGGCTACGCCCAAAGGGAACCCTCAGTACGATGGCGCCCCAGGTTTTTGGGCAGCAGCCTGCGCCTCGAGAAGTGCGAGCGTCTTTTCGCTCGCATCACGAATTCGATGAAGGGCGCCGACGATGCTGATGCTCGCGAACACGACGACGAGGATGAGCACAGTGAGCAGCCAGATGGGATCCATGTCCCCATCTTTTCAGCAGCCCTGCCTGCGCCCGTAAGCCACCCCCCTTCGGGAAACTCAGCCACGCATAGACAGACGCGATGAATTGCCCCCGAAAATGGGACCTGTCTGGAGGGTCAATCGTCACTAGCGGCAGACTGATCTCGCCGTTGCGAAACGGCGCCTAGTCCTCGTGAGACCTCGCGGGGGTGGGACTTGATCGTCGACCAATCGAGAGCCATGCGACCGGGCCGACCACTGGCACGAAAATCGTCACGAGCGTCCAGACGAGCGCTTGCGTGGGGGAAAGTCTCGTTTAGACGCTCGCCATATGGAGACGAGTGCCACGATGACCAGGACAACGAGCAGAACCGAGACGATGTTCCACGCGTTTTCAAACCCCGCGGGGATGAGAGGATTCGGAGAGTCGCCCAGACCGACACTGTACGGTGCAGGTCCCAATACGGAAAACATGCCGACCGACGGATAATCCTGGTGAAGTCACGGAGCATCCTGCGAATGTCAAAAAAGATGTTGATTGAATCTTGACCTGACGGTCCGATTTTCCACATCTGGAACGACTTACGCTACGCGGGTGTTCCCCATGGGTGGTGGCGGGAACTGCCGGGTTTGCGTGTCAACCCGTACGATCGTGCTCATGGACTGGGTTGCGGGAACAGTACCGGTCTACCTAGACCGCTGGGCCATCGAACCAGACGGCGAAACGGCCGCGACGCCTTCCAGTTGGTTGGTTACGGGGCGCTGGCATGATCGAGACGTCATGCTCAAGGTCGCCCGGATCGCCGAAGAGGGTCGCGGTGGCCCTGTCCTGGCATGGTGGGCAGGGTCTGCCGCAGCTGAGGTGTATGAAGTCAATGACCAAGCCGTTCTCATGAACCGGGCATCGGGGCAGCGGGACTTGACCACGATGAGCCAGACAGGTCTGGATGATGAGGTCACGCACATCCTCTGTGAAACCATCTCGTCTCTGCACAGCGCCTCTGCTACTTCGGCGGCGCCCGCTGGGGTCGTGCCATTGTCGCAATGGTTTCAAGACCTGATCGGCGCCGACGCGGCACGGTATCAGGCCGGCAGCATGGCGCGAGCGGCAGCCATGGCGCGAGAGTTGCTGGAGAGCTCGGACATAGAGGCGCAGGTGGTTCTCCACGGGGACGTCCATCACCGCAATGTTCTTGATTTCGATGGTCGCTGGCTGGCAATCGACCCGAAGGGCCTCTTTGGTCACCGCGCCTTCGACTACGCCAATATCTTCTGTAACCCCACTACAGACTTGGCGTTGTCTCGCTTCCACCGCCGCCTAGCGATCGTCAGCGAGCACTCGGGGCTCGACGTTGACGTGGTTCGGTCGTGGGTCATCGCATGGTGCGCACTTTCGGTTACCTGGACCGACAAAAGCGGTGGACAACCATGGACCGCGCACGTCATCTTGAACGAGTTCGGATAGTATCTCGCCGCCAGTAGAACGTCCACCCGGGAACCCTCAACGGGATCCTCGAGAAGATCAGGCAGCAGCATGGTTCATCGATGGCGCTTCCACAGGAGTAAGCAGACGACGGCTGCGATGACCAGCTCCGCCGCTGTAATAGGGAATGACCAGGCTCAACACGGCGAGCCCGGTTCATCGTTTGTTTCAGTGAGCGTTGCCGGGGCTTTACCGATAGCGGATAGACCTAGACGTGACGCGCAGTCGCGTACGCTCGTCCGTCGTTCAAGGAGATTCACATGTCCTCATCCGTATCCCGCCGGGGCTTCCTCGGCGGCACTTCCGCCACGGGCCTCGGCTTCGTATTCGCCGGCGCCGGCAGTCTTGACCCGTTTTCCCGTGCCGCAGTGGCCGCCACCCGTCCGGCCAATGGGTACGGCGCGCTGATTCCCGACCCCAAGGGCGTGCTGGCGTTGCCAGAGGGTTTCTCCTACAAAATGATTGCGCAGTCAGGTGTGACGATGACTGATGACGGCGGCACCCACCCGAGCGACCCGGACGGCATCGGCGTCTTCGCGGGACTGGCCGGTGGCTCGATCATCGTCACGAACCACGAAAACAGTGGCCGGGAAGCACACCCCGTGCCCGTCACGGATGGCCTCACCTATGACCGCGGGGCCATTGGCGGCACCTCCACGATCCTTGTCGACGCGAATGGCAATCGCACCGGCCAATACACGAGTCTGGCCGGCACCGACAACAACTGTGCCGGAGGGATTACCCCCTGGGGGACCTGGCTGAGCTGCGAGGAAACCGAAAGCCGCATCGGTAGCGAGGGCAATACCAAAAATCATGGCTACGTGTTTGAAGTCAACCCGTCCAGCCGCGAAGCGAACCTGGGCAAGAGCTCGGTGCCGCTGAAGTTCATGGGCCGCTACTCCCACGAGGCAGTCGCAGTCGACCCATCCACCAGTGTTATTTACCTGACCGAAGATGCCGGGAAACCCAATGGCCTGTACCTGCGTTGGACTCCGCCGGCCGGCTTCATGCCGGGCAAGGGGGCGCTGCGTCAACTCGCCCAGTCCGAGGGCGGCGAGATCGCCGGCGCGCTTCAGGCCATGAGCTGTTACCAGGGCAGCACGCACGTCCCGGATCTGGCCCAGGCCACCCGGCCCGGCACGCGATACACGGTTCGGTGGGTGGATGTCCCCGACCGAGATGCCACCACCACTTCCGTACGCAAACAATTCAGCGACGACCAGATCACGCGCTCCCGCAAACTCGAGGGCCAGTGGTGGGCCGACGGCGGCGCCTTCTTCGTTTCCAGCTTCGCGCGCACCGCCGACGGCAGCGTCAACGAGCACGACGGCCAGGTGTGGTTCTACGATCCGGCCAGCGAGAGCATCACCCTGAAGACCATCTTTGGCGTGAACGCTAATCCCGACGCAGAGGGAAACAACTTCGATGGCCCGGACAACATTACGGTCGCACCGCAGGGCGGACTCATCCTCGCCGAGGACGGCAACGGGATCTCTCACCTGGTGGGTGTGACCGCAGAGGGCAAGTCTTATCCACTGGCCCGAAACGACTTCAACAACAGTGAGTTCTGTGGGCCCGCCTTCAGCGCCGACGGCAAGACGCTTTTCGTCAACATTCAGTCGCCCGGTTTTACGCTGGCCGTCACCGGACCATGGGGTCGGCCAAGTAACTCCAGCGCGCGCTAGTTGCCGCACCGGCCGGCGCGGCCGTTCAACGCGGCCGGAAACCACCGACCGCGATGATCTGGCCGCCCCAGCAGAGTTTTCTCAGCCGCCAGGCGGGATCCGTGGCGCGACCGGCCATCAACCGAAATCTTCGTTCAACCATGAATCATTGGGGTACCAACGCGCTTAAAAAACTGATCACCGGCTGCGCTGCCGTCGTCGTGGCCGCATCCGCGCTCACCGGCGCTTCTGCAGCCGTGTGTTAGCGGCCATATAAAACTGCCCATAGGCGGCCACGGAACTGCCCGCTGGCGGCCAGTGAAACTGCCCGTTGGTGGCCATGAGATCTGCCCACTTCTTGTTCTGAGCCCGACCGCGTAAGCGGCGGGAGCCTCTCCCTGGGGTTTGATTGCGGTGTCTAAGACGCACCAAAGTCGCCCAGGAAGAGGCCCTGAATGAAGTTTGACGGAGACATCATGGAAATACTCGCTGCCTACGATCTGACTGGATTGTTGCGCGCCACAGCCGAGCTCACTGGTTGCTCGCATCACACCGTCGCCCGGCATGTTGCGGCCCGCGATGCCGGGAAACCCATTGCTGAGCCGGCCTATCGGGGCCGGGTGACGGACGAGTTCCTGCCCAAGATCGAGGAATGGATCGAGTCCTCCAAAGGCAAGATCCGCGGCGACATCGCCCATACCAAGCTTGGCGCTCTGGGTTACACCGGCTCCGAGCGGTCGACTCGGCGGGCTGTCGCGCAGGTCCGCGCCGCGTATCGGTTCGGCCGGGTCCGGGTGCACCGGCCGTGGATCACCGAGCCGGGCATGTGGTTGCAGTATGACTTCGGCGACGGGCCGGTCATCGATGGTCGCAAGAGCGTGTTGTTCGTGGTCTGGTTGGCGTGGTCGAGGTTCCGGGTGGTGATCGCTTTGCGCGATCGGACGGCGCAGAGCGTGTTCGCTGCTCTGGATCGCACGTTCCGGGTCCTGGGCGATGCCCCGACTTATGTGCTCACCGATAACGAGAAGACGGTCACTGTCTCCCATATCGCCGGGGTTCCGGTGCGCAATCAGCAGACGGTGGCCTTCGCCCGCCATTACGGCATCACCGTACTGACCTGCCAGCCGGCAGATCCGGCGACCAAGGGCGGGTCGGAGTCCTCGGTCAAGGTCGCCAAGGCCGACATCGTTCCCAGAGACACTAATCTGCGCCCCGAGTACGCCTCGTTCGCGGAGGTTGAAGCGGCCTGCGCCGCGTTCATGGATCAGGTCAACAACCGCGAACACCGGGTCACAAGACGGAAGCCCGTGTTGATGCTTGAGGAGGAACAGGCCCGGCTGCACCGGATCCCTGACACCGCCCACACGGTCTCGTTCGGGCTCTCCCGGCCCGTCCCGGATAACACCCCGATGATCACGTTCGAGAACGGCCAGTACTCCGTCCCGGCATCCCTGCTCGATGGCCGGGTCTTCGTCCGCAGCCACGGGATCGGTGCGGGCGAGCAGGTTATCGTCGTGCATCAGGGCATCGACGGTCCCGTCGAGGTCGCCCGGCATCCCCGGGCCCGACCGGGCAGCCCCGCGATCGATGACGCGCACTTCCCGGACCACCGGGAGAAGGTTCCCGGCGACTACACGATCACGGCGCGCAGCGCGGCGGAGGCCGAGTTCCTGAGTATCGGCGCGGGCGCCAGGGCGTGGTTGCTCGAGGCCGCCGCAGCAGGCGCCACGCGGATGAATGTGAAGATGGCCGACGCGGTGGCGTTGGCCAAGATCAGTGGCCTCGCTCCGATCGATGAAGCGTTAGGGGAGGCAGCCACTTACGGCCGCTTCGCGACCGGTGACCTCGCCTCGATCCTTGGTTCCCACAGCACCCGAACCCTGACCCACCGGGCTGACGAGTCGCTCTCGCTGGCGCAGGGCACGGCGGGATGGGCTCCGATCGGGCAGAGCGTCACACCCGTGTTCGAGAACGTCGCCGACGATCCCGAGGAGAGCGCATGAGCGTCACCGCGGTCTCGCCGCCCGCTCTGCCAGCGGAGGTGGAAGCGTTGATGCGCCAGCTGAAGATGCCCCACGCCCGCGCGTTGGCGCCGGAGCTGATCGCGACAGCCCGTGCGCAACGTTGGGAACCGGTGGAGATCATCAAGGCACTGTTCGTCGAGGAAGTCGCTGGCCGGTCCCGGTCCATGCTCGCCACCCGCCGCAAGGCCGCCGGGTTCCCGACGGGGAAGACCTTCGATACCTGGGACGAGTCCGCTTCCTCGATCCCTCTCCCGACACAGCAGGCCCTGCGCACGTTGGAATGGATCGGCCGGAAGGAGAACGTCGTCGTCTGCGGGCCTTCCGGGACCGGGAAAACATTCTTCCTCGAGGCCCTCGGCCAACAGGTCGTCGAGGCCGGAATGCGAGTTGCCTGGTTCCGCCTCGAGGACCTCGGCGCCCTCGTCCGCGCCCACCGCTCCGACGATTCCGTCGGCCGCGTCGTGGCCCGCATCCTCCGCGCCGATCTGATCGTCGTCGATGACATCGGGCTCCTGGAAGTGGGTGCCGACGCGGCCGAGGGACTTTATCGCCTCGTCGATGCCGCCTACGAGAAACGCTCTATCGCAGTGTCCTCGAACCTGCACCCGGCCGGCTTCGACGAGCCGATGCCGAAGACCCTCGCGACCGCGACCGTTGACCGGCTCCTGCACCACGCCCACGTCTGCCAGACCTCGGGCGAGTCGATCAGACTCACCCAGGCCTTGGCCGGGAAGGGCGTCACCGCAATGAACTAAACCGTGCACGACCGTGCATGGCCAACGTCACCAAACCCCAGGTGGGCAGATCTGTTGGCCATGAGCGGGCAGTTTTCATGGCCACCAGCGGGCATTTCTCCTGGCCGCCAGTGGGCAGTTCAGATTGGCCATTGACACTGAAACAAACGGCCCGTCAGAAGAGGAAGCCGCCAACAACACGGCGGCATGAAACCCGGGATGCTTTTATGTTTGTCAAGCGGTCGGAGAAGTTGTTGCTGCTGTCAGGGTTCGGTGGATCTGTCTGGTGATGGAGCGCTTGAGGCAGCGGGTGATTTCTCTCTTCGTGCGACCGTCGGCGAGACGTCGAGCGACGTAGTCGCGGGTCGCGGCGTCGCATCGCATCCTCGTCAACGCGATTGTGTTAACGGCCCGGTTCAGCTGCCGGTCACCGCCTCTATTTAGGCGGTGTCGGATGGTGTTCCCTGAGGATGCCGGGATCGGACATGTTCCGGCGATTTGGGCGAGAGCAGCCTCAGAGCGGACGCGACCTGGGTGAGACCACACGGTCATGATCATCGCCGCCGTCACAGCTCCGATGCCGGTCATCGCGACCAGCGAGGGGGCGTGTTCGTCAACGAGATCGGTGATCTGCGCCCGGTTGGTCTTGAGGTCGGCGTCGAGGACGTGAATCCGTTTGGCGAGCCGGACGGCTTCGCTTCGGGCGATGGTCGCGCCGAGTTGCTCGTCTCGCGCCCGCCAGGAAGAAATCGTCACGATCTGGTGAGCTGTTAGGGCGGGCGTCGACGCCCAAGTCGTGGGCCCGAACTAGGGCGGTCAAGGCGTTCAAGACGCGGAGCCGCTCGGCGTTCATCTGTTCCCGGCCAACTGTGAGGAGCTTTAGGGCTGTCTGCACCTCGCCGGCACGGCGATCACGGAGCCGTCCGATGTCCATGATCAGGGTCGAGCGGGCCGCTACGATCGCGTCGAGAGTGTCGGTCTTGCCCCTGCCGCGCAACCGTTTCGTGGACGGAGTCGGAGCTTCGACGACCCGGTAGCCGGCCTCGGACAAACGCTCGGCCATGACCGCGCCATAGGAGCCGGTGCCCTCGGCCGAGACGAGCACGCGCCCGACATCGGGCCCAGTTCGCCGACCGATCCAGGCGATCGCTCGACTCAACCCGGCGGGCGTCGTGGGAAACGTCTTCTGGTCGATCAGCTTCCCCGAGGGGGATTCGATGAGGGCATAGGTGTGAGTCGAGGCGTGGGTATCGCCCCCAACGACGGACGTGTAGTGATCTGCAACGATGGACATGCGGTGTCTCCTTCTTATGGGCGGACGTCGTAGCCGGCGTCAGCCCGGGAGAAGATCACTGCGAGACATGCCTGTAAGG
>JACMQV010000160.1 GCA_014376815.1 Cryobacterium sp. | reverse complement strand
GGCCCCCCCCCCCCCCGGGGGGGGGGCCGCCGGGACGAGGGCCCCCCGGTCCGCCCGGGGGACCCCGGCGGGGACGGCGGGGGTCCCCCCCCCCGCGACAATGACCCGGCCGGCCGGCGGCCGCCGGAATTCGACTACCCCGGCCACCGCGGCGAGGACGGCGGCGCCGAGTGCCACGCTGAGGACCAGCACGACCTTGTCGCCCGTGCCGAAGAGGGAGATGACGAGCTCCTTCAGCCAGGCGGGCGCAAGGTCGACGACCACCGCTCCGACGGCCAGGATCGGGCTGCCGGCCGGGGCGAAGAGCCCGGCGGCCAGCTCGGCCGCCCCGAGGCCGGCCAGCGCGGCTGCCACGCCCGCGAGGGCGGGGAGCCACAGCCGGGAGGCCGCCGAGGGCGCCTCCCGCCGCGCCGGTGCGGGCGGTGTGGGCGGCTCCATCGAGGAGGGCGGTACGGGGGGCGAGGAGGCGTCGCGGCTGGCCATGCGCTCAGCTTAGATTCGCGGGCTGGGAGTCGGTCCCGCACTTGATGCCCCCGCCGTTCGGGTTTATCGTCCCACTGTCCTGACGCTCAACCGGAGGAGGCTCCCATTCTTGGTCCCATCGAAATAGTGGTCATCGCTTTCCCCGGCAACAGGTTCACGGGCGAGATCCTTCCGGCACTGGCCGACCTCGTCGACACGGACACGATCAGCATCATCGACGGTGTGTTCGTTCGAAAAGACGAGGACGGAACGATCTCCTACTCGGAATTCGAGGAGCTCGGCCTGAACGAGGACGCGATGGCGCTGACCGACGTCATCGAGATGATCAACGGCCTCGTGTCCGACGATGACGTCGAAGAACTGGCTGCCGATCTGGAAAACGACAGTTCGGCGGCGATTCTCGTCTTCGAGCACACCTGGTTCAAGCCGTTGCGGGACGCGATCGTCACGTCCGGCGGGGTACTCGTGGACAGCGTCCGGATCCCGGGAGCCGTCGTCGAGGAAGTGCTCGAGGCGCTCGCCGAAGCCGACACCGACACCGACACGGACTGACCCCCCTCGTCTCAACCGGCCCCGCGGGCCCTACCGAAAGGAACAAGACATGCCCAGACGAATTGGCCGTCCCGGCCTGATGGGGACGATGGCCCGCACGGCCGAGGCGGCAGGCGACGACCTGTCCACGCAACTCGAGAAGTTGTCCACGCTCAAGACGGCCGGAGTCATCAGCGACGAGGAGTTCACGGCCGCGAAGGCCAAGCTCCTCGGGATGTGACCCCGCCACCCTGACGGAACCAGGCCGGACGGGCCACTGTTCCCTATGCGGTCGTGGCTGGCGGCGGGGTCGGGGCCGGCTGGACCGGGGTCGGACCGGCTTTGTTCGCTCGTCGTTCGACTTTCCGCTCGGTCGTCTCCGTGAGCATCAGGGCCCGCGTCGCCGCGACATCGCCGAGCAGCGGGCGCCACCACCGTGACCCGGGATCCGAATCGACGAGGATCGTTCGGACGAGCAGCGTGAGCGGGATCGCCAGCAGCGCACCGATCGGCCCCAGGATCACCGACCAGAACAGCACGGAGACGAACGTGATGGTCTGACTGAGGGCCACAGCGTTGCTGACGAGTCGGGTCTGGATGAATCCCGGCACGATCGCGATCAGGTAGCCGATATTCGGGATGTAGCTGCACACGAACGACAGCAACCCCCAGAGCGAGGCGCCCGGAACACCCAGAAAGACCAGCGCGAGTCCGTTGAGGACGCCCTGCAGCAGGCCGAGCACCGTGGTGGTGACCATGTAGCGCCGCACATTGGCGGCGTACGCCCGGAGCGCATCGACCATGCTCGAGCGGGTCGGTTCGAGCTGCCGCAACAACATGCGCCGGTAGCTGGCGTCCATGGCCATGAGCAGCAGTGTCCTGATGACGACGACCAGGGCGCCGACCAGGCCCGTGACATTGCCGAGGAAGGACGACACGACGTCGGTGATCTGCGCTGGGCTGAATCCGGACTTGATCGCTTGCACCTGATCGGCCCCGAAGCCAAGACTCTTGAGCGCGTCCGCGATCGCCGCGCCGGTGTCGGCGAGCCGTGAGCTGTACTGGTTCAGGAGCGCCGGGAATTCCGCCAGGGCCAGGAGCAAGGCGATCATGAAGGCCGCGAGGACGAGTAACACGGCCGCGGCGACCGAGCCGGTGGCCAGGCCCTGGGGCACGCCCCTGCGTTCCGGGGCCGTGCGCAGAGGGTGCAGGCAGATCGTCAGGATCAGCGCGAACAGCACGGGGGCGGCGACGGACCGGATGGACGCCAGCCCGAACGCCACGATCGTCGCGCCGGCCAGTCCGATCAGGATGGCGTCTCCCCGGGGCAGTCCCCGGAAGGAGACCGTGCCCACCGGAACCGGACCCGGGCCCGCCGCCGCCGGCGGGAGCGGTGTGCCGGGCGTGGCGGGTACGGGGGCATGGCCGGCCCTGCCGGGATTCCCTTTTCGGTTCCACCGCATCTGAGCCCCCATTCACCGGGCTGCAGTTTCTCCACGAATGTAGACTCGCGGCCCGTGCCTGGATAGATCGAGGACAGCCGGATCCCTACCGTGCCCTGGCCTCGTCCGCCGCCGGGTCCGTGAGGAAGTCAGGCGCGGCTTCGACACCGTAACCCGCGGACGACGTGCGTTTCGGCCGGTAGACCACGCGGGAGTGATACACGAATCGAAGCACGAAACCGACGGTGAGAAGCGCGGCCTGGGCCGCGACACCGGGGACGTTCGTCGCGCCGACGATCAGCCAGAGCAGGTACGTGCGCAGCGCCGTCTCCGCGCCGTTGAAGCCGAATGACTGCGCCAGCCGGGTCCAGACGTGCCGTCCCTCCTCGCGGAGGTCGTGGAAGACGAACCGTTCCTGCAGCAGGAAGTTCGTCACAATCGTGACCACGGCGCCGATGATCGCCGCCAGCAGATACCAGACGCCGAACGCCTGGAGCAGGGCCATGATGGCCAGATTGCCCACCGCTCCGAGCGCGCCGATCAGGGCGAAACCGGACAGTCGGCCGAAGCGGAGGGTCGCCAGCTGGATCAGGAATCGGAGGCCCTGGCGGAAGTCCGCTTTGGACTCACCGGCGTGACGTTCCCCGAACACGAACGGTTCCTCGACGACGGTGACGGTGTTGCGAGCCAGGATCTCCAGCAGGATTTTGAACCCGCGCGGCCGGAGCGAGGCGAGATCGATGGACGAGCGCCTGAAGGCGAAAAACCCGGTCATCGGATCGGTGCAATTGCGGAGCTTGGTCGGAAACATGGCCCGAGTGAGAACGGTCGCCGACGTCGAAACCAGCTGACGAACAAGCCCGCTCAGACCCGCGGACGATCCGCCGCTGATGTGGCGCGAGGCGACCACGACGTCGGCGGACTGCTCGACGCCCGAGGCCAGGAGAACCGGTATGAGCTCCGGCGGATGCTGCAGGTCGCCATCCATCACGACGCACCATTCACCGACGGTCGCGGCCAGACCGGCCAGAACCGCTCCGGACAGCCCGCCCTCCGGGTGTTCCCGACGGATGAGCCGCACGGGGATCTCTGCCTCGGCCGCGACCCGCTCGATGGCGGCTGGGGTGTCGTCGGTCGAGTCATCGACGAAGACGATTTCGGCCTGCCGGCCGTGCAGCGCACTCTGGATGCGCTGGACGAGTTCCTCCACATTGGGGGCCTCGTTGAACGTCGGGACGATGACGGAGATTTCCATTGTGTTCTGCTTCCCATCTTTGTGGTCGGGGGTCACGGGCGCCGGTCCAGTGCATAGACGATGGTGCGGTGGGCCACCTGGGTGGAGACGACCGCATAGCCGTCACTCTCCAGCGTGCTGAGGTCGGTCCCCCGAACGTTGTCCGGGCTGCCCCTGAGCTCGACCAGCCACACCCGATCGGTCGTCGCCAGGTCGGCGGTCACGTCGGCGAGCGCGTGGGTCGTATCCCACAGCTGCCCTCTGGCCTGGTACGGAGTCTTGAGCGTGACGTCCCGCAGTCCCCGGAAATCGTCGGGGTAGAGGTGCAGGGCCAGCCGGGGTCGCTGGCGGGGAGCGGTCGTTTCGTCGAACACGACGGCGTCACCGGCCCGCGCACCCCGACCGAGGATCGCGGAGGCCTGGGCCAGATCGCTGCCGCCGTCCTTCGTGTAGGGACCGCGCTGGAGCACGTGGGTGGGGGCGGCCAGGACCAGCAGGACGAGGAGCAGAATGATGCGGGCCGACCTGGTCTTGACGGCATCGATGCCGGCGGCCAGTGACAGGGCGACGGCCGGGACGCAGAAGGAGACGTAGCGAAGGTTGTAGGCGGGAGTCGCCGCGTTGAGCCCCAGCAGGGCGAGCGTCGGCAGGATCGCCCAGAGAAGCGCCAGCAGAATGGCAGGCGGGTTGCCCGGGCTTCGGCGCCACGCCGCACCGGTGACGACGGCGGCCGTCGCGAGCAGCAGCCAACCGGCAGCGGCAAGGAACGGGTTCCCGAACCATTGGGAGACAACGACCGAGTGTGCCGTGGCGTAGCCGCGATGGGCCAGGAAGGCGATCTGTCCTCGCTGCGCATAACCCAGGAGAAGGATCGGAAGGGCCGCAGCCACGGCAAGGCCGGCCGCCGCGACCCACGTTTTCAGGTGTTCGCGCCGGGACCGCGAACTGACCAGGAATGCCCCGTGGACGACCAGGAGCAGCCCGAGGTAGAGGAACACGTAGATTCCGACGGCCAGGCCGACCGCGTAACCGGCCCACGCGAGCCTGCGTGCGGCCTCCGAGCTGAACCGGTGCCCCAGGAGCACCAGGAACAGGATCGTGATCCAGACCGCGATCGCGGTGGCGAAGGCGTAGGAGCGAGCGTCCGCACCCAGGTAGCTGGTGCGGGGCAGCACCGTGCAGATGAGGGCGGCGACGATCCCCGCGTTCCGGCTCAGCAGCATCCGTCCCAGCACGAACGTGCCGGCGACGACGAAGCCGACGGCGATCGCGCTGGGCAGTCGAACCGAGAACTCCGACGCGCCGAAGGCCTGAATCCAGAAATGCAGGAACAGGTAATAGACGCCGTGCACCGCGTCGATGTTCTTCAGCATCCCGATCAGGGAGGGCAGCGTGCGCTCGGCCGACAGCACGCTTGCGGCTTCGTCGCCCCAGAAGGATGGAATCCATGAGCCGGCAACGGAGAAGAGGAAGCCGATTGCTCCCAGGCCGGCCGGAAGACGCCACCGCGCTGAGCCCACGGGCGAGGCTGGCTCGATCCCCGCGGAGGTCCGAATGAGCGTTGTTGTCATCAATCCATGCTCGACGGTGATTATGATCATGTACCGGTAAACCGGGGGGTTTTTGTTGTAACTGTGTACAGGAAGCGCCCCGTCGGCTCCCCGTCGGCTCCCCGGCGTCCTCCCAAGGGCGATGAAGTAGTTTTGTGGACATGCGGGCCGGGCGAGTCAACCAGTGAAGTCGATCCTGATCGTCGAAGACGATGCTGAGATGGGTCTCGCTCTCGAGCGCGGCATCCAGGCGGAGGGGTACGAGACCGTACTTGTCGACAACGGTGTGGACGCGCTGATCAGTCTGGCGCACAAGAAATTTGCGGCGGCCGTCGTGGACGTGATGCTGCCCCAGATGTCCGGCTTCGAGATCTGCCGCCACGTGCGCGAGACGGGCAACGCCATGCCCCTGCTGCTGCTCACCGCGCGTGACGCCGTCGATGACCGCGTGACCGGGCTGGATGCCGGGGCGGACGATTACCTGACGAAACCGTTCAGCTTCGCCGAGCTGGCCGCGAGGATCCGGGCGCTCATCCGGCGAGACCCGGCCGAGCAGTGGATCATGGTCACGGCGGGCGACGTGACGTTGGATTCCCAGTCTCGACGAGGGCAGGCCGGCGGGCATCCGCTCTCGCTCAGCCCCAATGAATTCATGCTGTTACGGGGCCTGATCACCCAGCTGGAGGCGCCGGTCACCCGGCAGGAGATCCTCGAGTCCGTGTGGGGCACCGCGACACACATCGACGCCAACATTGTCGAACAGTACGTCAGCACCCTGCGCAAGAAGCTGTCGGCACGCGGCAGCAACGTCTCCATCGTCACCGTGCGCGGTGTGGGCTACCTCGCGAGGGTCGACGAGTGAGCTGGATTCGACGGCTTTCCTTTCGCTGGAAGATCACCCTCGGAAGCGTCCTCATCGCAGCGGTCCTGTTGACGGCGGCGTCGTTCGTGTTCAGGTTGCAGATGGAACAGGTGCAGATCAACTCGGACAAGAAGCTGCTCTACGACGCGAGCACCCCGTACCTCACCGATATCCGGTCCCATCCGGACCAGATCGACCCGCCCGCCGGGGAGCAGCACGTGGCCGTCGTGAGCCCGAGCGGCGCCGTCGTCGTCAGCAATCTCCCGGACGCGATGTCCGATGGCCTGAAGCGCCTCACCGGGCTGGCTGACGGGTCTCATATCGTCAGGGCGCCGCACGCGGACTATCTGGTGATCGTGCGCACCGTCCCCACGGCGGACGGTGACTGGCACGTCGTGGCAACGCGCGACCTGCGATTGACCGCGATCGTTCTCGCGAATGTGACGAAGGTGCTGGTCATCGGCGCCGTGCTGCTGCTCGCGGGATTCGGACTGGCGTCGTGGCTCCTGACGACCGCCGCCTTGCGACCCGTCTCGCGCATGCGCCGTCGCGCCGAAGAGATTCGAGCCAGTGGATCGTCGGAACCGCTGCCGGTGGGACCGGCCCGTGACGAACTGGCGGCCCTCGCGATCACCTTGAACGACTTCATCGCCAGTGTGCGCTCCACCGCAGCCCGAGAGAAGCAGATGGTCTCCGATGCGAGCCATGAACTGCGCACGCCCATCGCCCTGCTCAAGATCCAGCTCGAGCTCGCCCACCTCAGCGAGGACAACGCGAGCGCCCTCGCGGGCGACCTGCACCGGGCGGAACAGTCAGTGGACCGGCTCTCCGTGCTGGCGACGAACCTGCTCACCCTGTCCTCGCTCGACGCGGGCCAGGGCGCGCAGTCCTCATCCTGGCAGGTGCTCAGCGCGGAGTTCGCGTCGGCATCGGACCGGGCGCGCCTGCTGGCGCTGGACAAGTCCATCGGCGTGGAATTCGAGCTGGAGGACGCCGCGGACGACGTGGAATATCCGATCGCCGTGGCGCACTTCGCCCAGGTTCTGGACAATCTGATCAGCAACGCGCTGCGGGCGGCGCCGGAGTCGGGGATGGTCTGCGCGCGGCTGCTACAGCACGGTACCGAACTGCGGCTGTCCGTTGACGACTCCGGCCCCGGGATGCCGGCGGATTTCATCGGCATCGCGTTCGACCGCTTCACTCGGCCCGACGGGCCCAGAGGGGGCGCTCACGGTGGCAGCGGCCTCGGGCTTGCCATCGTCCGGGCAATAGTCTCGAGTTCGAGCGGCGACGTCCAGGTCGCGAACCGGCCCGGCGGCGGCCTCACGGCCACGGTCACCATCCCGCAGTCCACGACCCCACGGTCGACCGGTCCCTGATGAGAAGGAGTGTGATGGGCACACGGCAAACCGGGGGCACTCCACCCGGGCCGACCGGGAGCGCTCCGGGGCCTGATCGCGGTCGCCGGGCACCCCGGCGCAGGGGACGCCCAGTGGGATAGGGCAGGATCGAAGGATCATGGCTACCCTTACCGCCCTCCCGCACGTCACCGACCCCGATGTGCTCTTCGAAGCCTTCGAAACGTGGGCGGGGGAGCAGGGCCTGTCCCTGTATCCGGCGCAGGAAGAGGCCCTGATCGAGATCGTCTCCGGGGCGAACCTGATCCTGAGCACCCCGACCGGCACCGGCAAATCCCTGGTCGCCGTCGGCGCCCACTTCGCCGCCCTTTCGGCCGGGAAGCGGACCTTCTACACCGCGCCGATCAAGGCCCTGGTGAGTGAGAAGTTCTTCTCACTGGTCGAGATCTTCGGCGCCGAGAACGTGGGCATGATGACCGGGGACTCCTCGGTCAACTCGGACGCCCCGATCATCTGCTGCACGGCGGAGATCCTCGCCAACCTGGCCCTGCGAAACGGCGAGGACACCCCGGTCGACCAGGTCGTGATGGACGAGTTCCACTTCTACGGCGACCCCGACCGCGGCTGGGCCTGGCAGGTGCCGCTGCTGTTGCTGCCCCGGGTGCAGTTCATCCTGATGTCGGCGACCCTCGGCGACGTGACCTTCATCGCCGACGACCTCTCCCGCCGCACCGGGCGGCCCACCGCGGTCGTCACCGGCGTCGAACGGCCCGTGCCGCTGCACTACTACTACGAGACCACGCCCGTGCACGAGACCGTGGAGGAGCTCCTGAAGACCGGGCAGGCACCCGTCTACATCGTGCACTTCGCGCAGGCCGCCGCCCTCGAACGCGCGCAGGCGCTCAGCAGCGTCAAGGTCGCCACCAAGGAACAGAAGGAGGCGATCGCCGAGCTGATCGGAGAGTTCCGCTTCACCACGAGCTTCGGCAAGACCCTGTCCCGGCTGATCCGGATGGGCATCGGCGTGCACCACGCCGGCATGCTGCCCAAGTACCGGCGCCTGGTCGAGCAACTGGCCCAGCGAGGCCTGCTCCGGGTGATCTGCGGCACGGACACCCTCGGCGTGGGCATCAACGTGCCCATCCGCACGGTGCTGTTCACCGCGCTGACCAAGTACGACGGCGTCAAGATGCGCCAGCTCAACGCCCGCGAATTCCACCAGATCGCGGGCCGCGCGGGCCGGGCCGGCTACGATACCGCCGGCACTGTGGTCATCCAGGCGCCCGACCACGAGACCGACAACCTCAAGGCCATCGAGAAGGCCGGCGACGACCCCAAGAAGAAGCGCAAGATCATCCGCAAGAAGGCGCCGGAGGGCTTCGTGTCCTGGGGCGAGCCCTCCTTCCAGCGGCTCGTGGCGGCCGAACCGGAAACCATGCACTCGAGCATGCAGATGACGGCGGCGATGCTGATCAACGTGATCGGGCGCGGCGGCGACGCGTTCACCCACGTCCACGACCTCATCTTCGACAACCACGAACCCTGGAAGCGCCAACTCGCCCACGCCCGGCGTGCCCTGGGAATCTACAAGACCCTCCGCGCGGCGGGGATCGTGGAGCAGAGCGCGAGCGGCGACATCCGTCTGACCGTCGACCTGCAGCCCAACTTCGCCCTCAACCAGCCCCTGTCACCGTTCGCGCTCGCCGCGTTCGACCTGCTCGACGCCGACATCGACGTGGCCGGTCCCGGCAGCGGCAACTACGCCCTCGACATGATCTCGATCGTCGAGGCCACCCTGGACAACCCGCGCCCGGTACTGATGGGCCAGCAGTTCGCGGCCCGCGGCGAGGCCGTGAACGCGATGAAGCGCGAGGGCATCGAATACGACGAGCGGATGGCGTTGCTCGAGGAGATCACCTGGCCCAAGCCGCTGGAAGAGCTGCTGGACTACACCTTCACCACCTACAAGGAATCCCAGCCGTGGATCGCCGACTTCGAGCTCAGCCCGAAGACCGTCGTGCGGGACATGTACGAGCGGGCGATGTCGTTCGGCGAGTTCATCGCCTTCTACAAGCTCGCCCGCAGCGAGGGCGTCGTGTTGCGCTACCTCTCGGATGCGTACCGGGCCGCCCGGCAGACCATCCCCGACGATGCGAAGACGGAAGACCTGCTCGACCTGATCGAGTGGCTCGGGGAACTCGTGCGGCAGGTGGACTCGAGCCTGCTCGACGAGTGGGAGGAACTCATCCACCCGGACCTCGCCGTGCACGAGGCCGGAACGCAGTCCGTGCTGCCGCCGGCGCCGCGCCGCCTGACCACCAATACGCGCGCGTTCCGCATCCTCGTACGCAACGAACTCTTCCGCCGGGTGCAGCTGGCCGCGCTCGAGAACTACGACGCGTTGGGCGAACTCGACCGGGAACACGGCTTCCACGCGGATGCCTGGGGCGACGCCATGGACGGCTATTACGCCGAACATGACCAGCTGCTCACCGGGGCGGACGCGCGCAGCGCCGACCTGCTGATCCTGGAGGAGGGCGCATCCGTCTGGACCGCCCGGCAGATCTTCGACGACCCGGCCGGGGACCACGACTGGGGCATCAGCGCCACGGTCGACCTCGCCGCGTCGGACGAGCTGGGAGCCGCCGTGCTGCGGGTCACCGGGGTGAACCGGCTCTAGCTGGACGGCCCGGCGCGGTCGGCCCGGCGCGGTCGGCCCGGCGCGCGAGCCGGAGAGCTGTCCGCGGAGTACCGTGGGATCATGCCAAAGATCAAGCCCGCAGTCGCCCCCATCCGCACCGGCCTGATCGGTTTCGGCACCTCCGGACGTGTCTTCCACAGCCCGTTCCTCGCGGCGAACCCCGATTTCTCGCTCGACCTGATCGTGACGCGGGACCCGGCCCGGCTCGAGCTGGCGGCCGAACGATACCCGCAGGCACGCCTGGTGCCGGCCGTGGACGACCTGGTCGCGGCCGCGGACGACCTGGACCTGGTCGTGATCGGCTCCCCGTCCGGCACCCACGTCGAGCTGGCGCATGCCGCCCTCGACGCCGGATTGGCCGTGGTCGTCGACAAGCCGTTCGCCGTGACGACCCGGCAGGGCCGCGGCCTGATCGAGAAGGCCGCCCGCCTGGGGCTGCTGCTCACGGTCTTCCAGAACCGCCGCTGGGACGGCGACTTCCTCACCCTGCGCGGCCTGGTCGCCGCCGGGGCGCTGGGGGAGGTGCGCCGGTTCGAGTCCCGGTTCGAATGGTGGAAGCCCGAACAGGCCAAGTCGTGGAAGGCCACCGCCACCATCGCCGAGGGCGGCGGCATCCTCTTCGACCTCGGTGCGCACCTGATCGACCAGGCCCTGCAGCTCTTCGGGCCGGTCGATGACGTCTACGCCGAGACCATGACCCGGCGCCCGGGCGGGACCGCGGACGACGACACGTTCGTGTCCCTGCACCACGGTTCCGGCGTGCGCTCCCACCTGTGGATGAACGGCCTGGCCGCGCAGGTCGGGCCCCGGTTCCACGTGCTCGGCGCCGACGCCGGCTTCACGAAGTGGGGCCTGGACGGCCAGGAAGCCGCCCTCAAAGCCGGAGCCCGCCCGACCGACGCCGACTTCGGCCTCGAACCGGAGTCCACCTGGGGCGTGCTCGGCCGCGACGGCGCCCTGACCCGGGTGCCCACCGAGCGCGGCGCCTATGGCACGTTCTACGCCGCCCTGGCCGACGCCCTGCTGCGCGGGGGACCGGCCCCGGTCGACCCGGAGGACGCGCTGCGCGTGATCTCCATCATCGAGCGCGTGAACCTCCTGACTCACTAGATCGCCGCTCGGGCCGTTGGCCCCGAGTCCTCCGCCGGCGGGCAGTCGCCCGGAGACGGGGACGAACGTGTGCTTCGACCTATGCCCCGAACGAATTCGACGGAGATTTTGCCCGCATCCCTCCAGAACGGCCCGAAATCGTGCTTTCGCGAGAGAATCTCCGTCGAATTGGTTCAGGGCCATCAGAGCGTGGGGTGGGCGGGCGCGGCGGGAGGCTACCCCGTGGTGGTCCAGTCCAGGTTGATCACGTCACGGATGTAGATGTCCTCGCCGAGCCCCGACACCGACGGGTTCATCCGCAGGAGCTGCTGCACCGGCACGTCGAAACGTTGCGCGATCGCGAAGAAATCGTCTCCCTCGACGACCGTGTAACTGAGCAGATTGCCTGATCCGTCCCGGCTCGCTGCGCCCAGGGCACCCGCCGTGGAGCCGAGGTCGTTGGCCGGGCCTTCGGGCAGCGGCTCGGCCGGGCCGGCCTCCGCGTTGGGCGTGATGGTCGGGTCCGGTGCCGGCGCGACCGGAGCCGCAGACGGAGTCGGTGTGGGTGTCGGTGTGAGCGTGGGCGTCGGCGTGACCGTCACGGTCGCCGTGACGACCGGTGCCGGGGCGCCCGCGCATCCGCTGAGTAATAGGATCGCCGCCGCCGCAATCGTGACGCCGATTCGGCCGGCGGCCGGCCGGTTCTTCCTGGATCGCACGGTGCCCCCCAATATCGCCACGCGTCCCCCGGGCGGCAGTGTCAGTCTAGGCTCCGGATCAGCACTCGATGACGTTGACCGCCAGGCCGCCCTCGCTGGTCTCCTTGTACTTGGTCATCATGTCCAGGCCGGTCTGGCGCATGGTCTCGATCACGGTGTCGAGGGAGACGAGGTGGGTGCCGTCGCCGTGCAGGGCGAGCCGGGCCGCGGAGACGGCGGTCGACGACGCGATCGCGTTCCGCTCGATGCAGGGCACCTGCACCAGTCCGCCGACCGGGTCGCAGGTGAGCCCCAGGTGGTGCTCCATGGCGATCTCGGCCGCGTTCTCGACCTGGCGGGGGGTGCCGCCGAGCACGGCGCAGAGGGCGCCCGCGGCCATGGCGCAGGCGGAACCGACCTCGGCCTGGCACCCGCCCTCCGCCCCGGAGATGGAGGCGTTCGCCTTGACCAGGGAGCCGATCGCGACCGCGGTGAGCAGGTAACGACGGATGCCGGCGGCGTTCGCCCCCGGCACGAATCGGAGGTAGTAGTGCCCGACCGCGGGGATGATGCCCGCTGCGCCGTTGGTCGGGGCCGTCACGACGCGCCCGCCGGAGGCGTTCTCCTCGTTCACGGCGAGGGCGAAGGCGTGCAGCCACTCCGTCGACGTGTCGCGTTCACGCACCGGCAGGCTTTCGTATTCCTCCAACTGCATGCGAACGGCGGCGGCCCGCCGTTTCACCTTGAGACCGCCGGGCAGGATGCCGGTGGCGACCAGTCCGGCCTCCACGCACACGTGCATGGCGTCCCAGATGGCGTCGAGGCCGGCGTTCAGCCGGTCGGCGCCGTGGATGGCCTCCTCGTTGGCGCGGGCGACCTCGCAGATGGAGACGCCGTGCAGGTCGCAGAGCGCCAGCAGGTCGGCGCTGGAGGCGTACGGCATGGGGGCGGCGGTGAGCGTGCGCGCCTGGGGCTGGTCGCCGTCGCGACGGATGAAGCCGCCGCCGATCGAGTACCAGGTCTCCTCGAAGAGGGGGAGGGCATCGGTCGCGCCCCACGCCGTCAGGGTCAGCGCGTTCGGGTGACCGGGCAGGCGGGTGCGCGGCTCGAAGGTGACGTCGCCGCGCTCCACCGGGATCTCGTGGCCGTGGACCACCAGGGTCGCGCCATCGGGCAGGCCGGACCAGGCGGTGCGCACCTCCGCCGGGTCGCAGGTCTCGGGCCGGTGCCCGGCGAGGCCGGCCAGGACGGCGTCGGGCGTGCCGTGGCCGAGGCCGGTCGAACCCAGCGAGCCGAAGAGGGAGCAGGTGATGCGGGTGACGCGGGGCAGCGCGCCCGACTCGAGGAGGTGGTCGGAGAAGGTGCGGGCGGCGCGCATGGGGCCGACCGTGTGGGAACTGGATGGGCCGATCCCGATGGAGAAGAGGTCGAGGGCCGACACGTACGCTGTCATCCGACCATCGTATCCGTGACCCGGCCCCTGTCGGGCAGGATGGGGGGATGAACGAGAACGTGGAGACCGTGGTCATCGGCGGTGGGGCGATGGGGTCGGCGACGGCGTGGCAGCTGGCCCGGCGAGGACGTTCGGTCGCGCTGGTGGAACGGTTCGAGCCGGGGCATGTCAACGGGGCCTCGCACGGCGCGTCCCGCAACTTCAACACCGCCTATGCTGATCCGACCTATGTCGGCATGCTCGCCGAGGCGCTGCCGCTCTGGCGGGAGCTGGAAGCCGAGACGGGCAGCGCGCTGCTCGACCAGGTCGGAGTCGTCAACCACGGCGCCAATCCGGCGTTCGACCGGGTGGCGGAGGCACTCTCCCGGGCGGGGCTGGGGGCCGAGTTCCTGGCCCCGGAGCCCGCCGCCGAACGCTGGCCGGGCCTCCGCTTCGACGGACGGGTGCTGCATACTCCCGATGCCGGGCGGCTGAACGCGGATGCCGCGGTGACCGCCCTGCAGACTGCGGCCGCCACCGCCGGGGCATCCGTCAGGCACCGGGCCCGGGTGCTGCGCCTGGACGTCCTCGACGATGATCGGGTGCGCGTGACCCACGAGAACGGCACCGTCACGGCCCGCCGCGCGGTCGTCACGGTCGGAGCCTGGACCGGCCGCCTGCTGGCGGGCGTGCTCCCGGTGCCTCGCCTGAGCGTGACGCAGGAGCAGCCGGCGCACTTCGCCCTTCGTGACGCCTCCGCCGCTGCCGCGCACCGGGCCGGGACCGAGTGGCCCGGCTTCAACCATGCGCCCGACCGGTCGGACCCGCTCTACGACTGGTGGTACTCGCCGGTGTACGGCATGTACACGCCGGGCCAGGGGGTCAAGGCCGGCTGGCACGGGGTGGGCCCCGTCACCGACCCGGATGCGCGCAGTTTCCGCCCGGAGCCGGTGCAGCTCGCTGCCCTGCAGCGGTATGTGCGTGAGTGGCTGCCCGGCGCCGACGCCGACGTGCTCGAGCCGGTGAGCTGCACCTACACGACGACGGCCGACGAGGACTTCGTGCTGGACCGGGTGGGCCCGGTGATCGTCGGGGCCGGGTTCAGCGGCCACGGCTTCAAGTTCACGCCGTCGGTCGGGCGCATCCTCGCCGACCTCGCCACGGGCGCCGCCCCCGCCCCGCCCCTGTTCGCCCTGAATCGCACTCCGAACGCGGGCCCCGGCGGCTGGCTCGCCCGCGGCTGATCGGGGAGCTAGGCCAGCTGCACCGCCGCGAGGGCGAGCGCCGCGATCAGCGTCCACGAGAGCAGGCCGACGGCGAGGGCACGCCCGCCGGTGCGGGCGAGCGTCCGCAGGTTCACGGCGGCGCCGAGCCCGAAGAGGGCGATGGCGAGCAGGTAGGTCTGCACGGTGTCCGCGCCGACGAGCACGGCATCCGGCAGGGGCACGACGGTGCGCACGAGCACCGCGGCCAGGAAACCGGCCACGAACAGGGGCATGATCGGGGGACGGCGCGTCGCCCGATCCGTCGCCGGTTCGCCCTGCCGCCGCAGTGCCTCGCGGCGGCGCTCCCGCAGGCCGACGAACGCCACCAGCGGGGCGAGCATGAGCACGCGGGTGAGTTTGACGACCACGGCCACGGCCAGCGCGGCCGACCCGGCGATCTGCGCGGTGGCGACGACCTGGCCGACGTCGTGCACGCCGGCCCCGACCCAGTGCCCGAATTGCAGGTCGGTCAGGCCCAGCGGATGCCACAGCAGCGGTAGCACGGCGATGGCGAGCGTGCCGCACAGGGTCACCAGGGCGATCGGGGTGGCGGCCTCGTCATCCTTCGCCTTGACGACCCCGCTCATCGCGCCGATGGCGGAGGCGCCGCAGACGGAGAAGCCGGTCGCGATCAGCAGCGGCTGGTGCCCGGTCAGGCCGAGCCGGCGGCCCAGCCACAGGGTGCCCACGAAGGTGAGCAGCACGATGGCCACGGTGCTCAGGATGGTCACCCAGCCGAGTCCCGCGATGTCCACCAGGCTGAGCTTGAGGCCGAGCAGCACGATCCCGAGGCGCATGAAGCGCGTCGCGGCCAGGGACAGCCCGGGGGCGAGGACGCCGGTCAGGACCGGGCGCCAGGCTCGGACGTTGCCGGCGATGATGCCGAGGACGACCGCGACGGTGAGCAGCGGCAGCGACGGGACCAGTGCGTGGACGGTGCCGGCGAGTGCGGCGGCGGCGGCCGCGACGAGCACACCCGGCAGCCACATTCGGCCCAGTTTACGGGCTGGACTGACGCCGAACCGACAGAAAAAAAGGGGGGGTGCGGATCGATCCGCACCCCCCTTGTCCGTCGGTTCAGATCTAACGGTGGTGGAACCGCGCGACCATCGGGCAGTCGAACGGGTCCCGGGCGCTGAGGCCGACCTTGTTGAGGTAGGCGATCACGATGCCGTAGGACTCGAACAGCGACGTCTCCGTGTAGAGGATGTTGTGCGACTGGCAGTATTCCTTGGTGATTTCCTGTGCCTTGCGCAGGTGCGGCCGGGCCATGTTCGGGAACAGGTGGTGCTCGACCTGGTAGTTCAGACCGCCCATGAACG
Source organism: Cryobacterium sp. (assembly GCA_014376815.1). Classification (GTDB taxonomy): domain Bacteria; phylum Actinomycetota; class Actinomycetes; order Actinomycetales; family Microbacteriaceae; genus Cryobacterium. The sequence continues at coordinate 8,378 of JACMQV010000160.1, read as the reverse complement.
TGTCCATGAAGGTTCCGCCGCGGATGTTGCGCGAGGTCAGCACCTGGCGACGCAGGAAGTCGACCTTGCTCTCGTGGGGGAGCTGCGGCATGCCCTTGTGGTTGGGGGCGAAGGAAGCTCCCATGTAGACGCCGAAGACGGCCAGCTGCACGCCGATGAAGGCGAACGCCATGCCCAGCGGCAGGAAATAGAAAATCACGGCGACATAGAGCAGGATGCGCGTGGTGAGCATGCTGATCTCGAGCCAGCGCTTGTCGACCTTCTTGCGGCCGAAGACGGTCTTGAATCCCTGCACGTGCAGGTTGAAACCCTCGGCCATCAGCAACGGGAAGAAGAGGTAGCCCTGCTTGCGGGTGACGAAGGATCCGAGCCAGCTCACCTTGGCGGCGTCTTCCTCACGGAAGACGATGAAGTCCGGGTCGATGTCCGGGTCTTTGCCGATGACGTTCGGGTTGGCGTGGTGCCGGCTGTGCTTGTTCATCCACCAGGCGTAGCTGATGCCGACGAACAGGTTGGCGAGGATGCGGCCGGCGGCATCGTTGGCCTTGCCGGACTGGAACACCTGCCGGTGCGAGGCCTCGTGGGCGAGGAACGCGAACTGGGTCAGGATGATGCCGAGCACGCCCGCGATGATGAGCTGGTACCAGCTGTCGCCGAGCAGGACGAAACCCGTTGCGGCGCCGGCGGTGGCCAGGATCAGCATCGAGAAGACGAACCAGTAGAAACCGGTGGCGCGCTTCAACAGGCCAAGGTTGCGCACGGTGTGCAGCAGCGATGAATACTCGGTTGTGGGGTTTTTCGAATCGCCACCCGGGCGGGTCTTGACAATACGCACCGTGGGTGCGGCTACAGCTTCCGACATGAGGCCTTTGGTTTGTATCTGGACTTCTCAGCCGGTGATGGAGCAAACACTCGTAAAACAGATGCCTTCATCCTATGGGCGCAACCCCCGTGCGCCGGGTGTTTTCACACCTGTTTCCCAGTCGCTATATGCCATCGGGGGCATATGAGAGGTGTTCGATTTCGCTGGAACGGGACCCGGATTCAGCGCCAGCTGGGCAGCCAGATGTGCAGCTGCCAGAACTGCAGCGGCGTCTGGGCGCCGGTCCAGAGCGGGTAGAAGAACGCGCTCACGAGGGCGGCGGCGACCAGGAAACCCAGCACGAGCCAGCGCAACTGGACCGGTGGGGCATCGGCCGGTGCGGCATCCGTCGGTGCGGCGTCCCTCGGGGTGAGGCGGAGGACGAGTCCGATCACGAGGGTGAGGCCGAGCAGCAGGTAGGGCTCGAACGCGATCGTGTAGAACTGGAACACGGTGCGGTTCAGGTACATCAGCCACGGCAGGTAGCCGGCGACCAGGCCCATCAGGATGAGGCCGACCCGCCATTCCCGGTATCGGGCCAGGCGGTAGACCAGGTAGAAGACCGCGGCCGTGGCGGCCCACCAGATCAGCGGGTTGGCGATCCCGGTGATCGCCTCAGAACAGGTGCCGGTGCCGCAGCCGTTCTCGCCCAGTGATGAGCCGCGGTAGTACATGCTCGTCGGGCGGATCATGAACAGCCAGGTCAGCGGGTTGGCCTGGTACGGATGGGGCGTGCTGAGTCCCACGTGATACGTGTACGCGGCAACCTGGTAGTGCCAGAAGCTCTGCACCGTGTCCGGCACCCACGCCAGTGCTCCGGTCCAGGCCGCTCCCGGGGAGGACGCCCAGTCGCGGTAGAACCCGCCGGCGGTCACGAACCAGCCGGTCCAGGCGACGAGGTAGGTGGCCACGGCGATGGGGACGGTGAGCAGAAAGGTGGCCGGTGCCTGCTTGAGCACCGCGGCGCTCCACCAGAACGGGATCCCGGCCCGGCGCCGGGCCAGGGCGTCCACCACCACGAGGTAGAGACCGAACGCGGCCAGGAAGTAGAAGCCCGACCACTTGACGCTGCTGGTGAGCCCGAACGCGAGCCCCGCGGCGAGCAGCCAGGGCCGCCACCAGAGCGTCGGGCCCCAGCCAAGCTCGCGCCCGGCCTCCCGCTCCCGCGCCACCCGGGCGGCCAACCGGGAGGCGTGCCAGCCGCGGTCGAGTAGCACGGCTCCGAAACCGAGCAGGGCGAAGAACATCACATAGTTGTCGAGCAGGGCCACCCGGGACATGACGATGGCGTTGCCGTCGATGGCGAACAGGAACCCGGCGATCACGGCCAGGAGAGTCGACCCGAGGAGTCTCTTCGCGATCAGCATCAGCAGCACGACCGCCAGTACCCCGACCAGGGCGGTCATGATGCGCCAACCCCAGCTGCTGTCCGGACCGAAGACGGCCATTCCCAGCGCGATCAGCCATTTGCCGAGGGGCGGATGCACCACGAAGGCCGGACTGGTCAGGAAGATGTTCGTCTGCCCCGCGGCGAAGAGAGTGTCGGCCTGATCCGGCCAGGTCGATTCGTACCCGTTGTTGAACAGGGTCCAGGCGTCCTTGACATAGAAGGTCTCGTCGAAGACCAGCGAGTGCGGACGGCCGAGGTTCCACAGGCGCAGCACCGCGGCCAGGATGGTCACGGCGAGGGGCCCGGCCCAGCGGAACGCGCGGCTTGTTAGGAACACCTGACCATCGTAGTGAGCCGGGGCTGCGAGACTGGGAGCATGATCATCCTCGCTGCCACCCCGATCGGAAACCTGGGCGATGCGTCGGCGCGCCTGGTTGAAGCCCTGACGACGATGACAATCATCGCCGCGGAGGACACCCGGGTCACGGTGCACCTGCTCAAGGCCCTCGGCATCGAGAACCGCCCCCGGCTGATCAGCCTGCACGACCACAACGAGCGCGGCAAGGCGGCCGAACTGGTGGAGCTTGCGCGCGACACCGACATCCTCGTGCTCAGTGACGCGGGCATGCCCACCGTGTCCGACCCCGGGTTCCACCTGGTGGATGCCGCCGTCGCCGCCGGCGTCGTCGTGTCGGTGCTGCCCGGCCCGTCCGCCGTGCTCACCGCGCTCGCCGTGTCGGGGCTGCCGACCGACCGGTTCACCTTCGAGGGTTTCCTGCCCCGCAAGCACGGCGACCGCGTCTCCGCCCTGCGCGAGGTGGCCGCCGAACGGCGCACGATGGTGTTCTTCGAATCGCCCAACCGCCTGGCGGCATCCCTGACCGACCTCGCCGTGGTTTTCGGGGCGGACCGCCGGGTGGTGGTCTGCCGCGAGCTGACGAAGTTCTACGAGGAAGTGAAGCGGGGGACCGCGGCCGAGTTGGCCGAGTGGGCAGCGGCCGGGGTCAGGGGCGAGATCTGCATCGTCGTTGCGGGGGCCGAGCCGCGCGTGCTCAACCTCGAGACCGGAGTCGCCGAGGTGCTCGCGCTGGTCGCGGCCGGCACCCGGCTCAAGGATGCCGCCGCCGACGTCTCCGCCGCCTCCGGGCTGGGCAAACGGGACCTGTACGAGGCCGCCCTGCAGCAGAAGACGGGCAAGAGCACTGCGGCCCAGGCCGACTTCCAGTCGCTCCCGTTCTCCTGAGCCGAGCCGAACCGAGCTGAGCCGTCACGGCGGCGAGCAGGAAGCTGACAGTCCATCCGGAGATAAATGAGGGATACTCGGCGATCGGGACGCTCACGCCGGAAATCAGGCGACGTCAGAGGCGCCCCGGAAGGTAAGCACGCCATGAACCGCGCCGTGAAATTCCCCCGATACGGGAGACTCGAGCTCCTCGAAATCATCGAGGAACCCCTGCCGGCACCCGAGGCGGGGCAAGTCCTGGTCAGGGTCGAAGCGACCGGGCTGAACCCCGCACCCCGGTTCCTCGCCGGCCAGGGCACCGACTTCGCCGGCGTCGTCGAGAGTGTGGGCAGCGCAGTGACCCTCTGGCACGCCGGCGACGAGGTGCTCGGCCACACCCTGCACGGCTCGCACAGCGACCATGTCCAGGTGTCGCAGGGGGACATCATCCGAAAGCCGGATGAGCTGTCCTGGGAGGTCGCCGGAAGCCTGTACATCCCCGCCGTTTCGGCCTGGGACGCGGTGCAGTTCGCGCGTCCGAGAGCCGGCGGGACGGCTCTCGTGCATGCGGCCGGCGGCGCCGTGGGCGCGATCGCGGCCCAGCTGGCACTGCTCAGCGGCGCCACCGTGATCGGCACGGGCCGCCCGGAGAGTTTCGACCACCTGCGCGACCTCGGGGTGATACCGGTCACGGCCGGCCCGGGGCTGCAGGGCCGCGTGGCCCAGGTCGCGCCGCAGGGAATCGACGCCGAGATCGACCCGCTCGTCGACGCGGCGATGACCAGCGAGCCCTGGACCAACTGGGCCACCGTGGCGACGATGGCCGATCTGGTCGCCACCCACCAGATCGTGGTTCCGGTCGTCGCGGTCTATCCGCTGGACGAGGTGCGGGACGCCTACCGTGAACGCCAGGAGGGCGAGGCCGAGGGCATGATCGTGCTCCGGACGGATGCCGGCCGGCGCGCGCACGGCGTCCCGCGCCACCGGGCCGCGGGCCGCGATTACAGCCCCGCCGAGTAACACGGCCAGCTTCATCCGCTGCTCCTAATAGGATGTGATCATGTCCGACGGCTCATCTTTTTACATCACCACGCCCATTTTCTACGTGAATGATGTCCCCCACATCGGGCACGCCTATACCGAAGTGGCCGCCGATGTGCTCGCGCGCTGGCACCGGCAGTCGGGGGAGGACGCCTGGCTGCTCACCGGAACGGATGAGCACGGGCAGAAGATCCTGCGCACCGCGACCGCGAACGGCGTCACGCCGAAGGAGTGGGCGGACCGCCTGGTCGAGACCGCCTGGAAGCCCCTGCTGAAGACGGTCGACATCCAGAACGACGACTTCATCCGCACCACCGACGAGCGCCATGAGGTGAACGCGCAGAAGTTCCTGCAGCACCTCTACGACGCCGGCCACATCTACACCGGCGAGTACGAGGGCTTCTACTGCGTCGGCTGTGAGGAATACAAGCAGCCGGGCGACCTGATCGACGGCGCCGGCGAGTACGCCGGGCAGCAAGTCTGTGCCATCCACTCCATCCCCTGCGAGCTGCTGCACGAGAAGAACTACTTCTTCCGCATGAGCACCTTCGCCGACAAGCTCCTCGCGCTGTACGAGGAGAACCCCGACTTCGTGCAGCCGGAATCGGCGCGCAACGAGGTCATCTCCTTCGTCAAACAGGGTCTCAGCGACCTGTCCATCTCCCGCTCCAGCTTCGACTGGGGCATCAAGGTCCCGTGGGACGACAGTCACGTGGTCTACGTCTGGTTCGACGCGCTCCTGAACTACATCACCGCCGCAGGCTACGGCCACGACGACGAGAAGTTCAGCCGGCTCTGGCCCGCGACCCACGTGGTCGGCAAGGACATCCTGCGCTTCCACGCCGTGATCTGGCCCGCCATGCTGATGGCCGCCGGCATCGAGGTGCCCCGCCGGGTCTTCGGCCACGGCTGGCTGCTGGTCGGCGGTGAGAAGATGAGCAAGTCCAAGCTCACCGGGATCGCGCCGAGCCAGATCACCGACACCTTCGGCTCGGACGCGTTCCGGTACTACTTCATGCGCGCCATCAGCTTCGGCCAGGACGGCTCCTTCTCCTGGGAGGACCTCTCGGCCCGCTACCAGTCAGAGGTCGCCAACGGCTTCGGCAACCTCGCCTCCCGGGTGATCGCCATGGTCGTGCGCTACTGCGACGGCGTTATCCCCGTCAGCGGCGCATTCTCTCCGGCCGACGAACTCATCCGCGGCACCGAGAAGCGGGTGACGGATGCCGCCACGCTGGCCATCAGCCACCTCGCCATTCACGAGGCCCTGGCTGCCGTCTGGGAGCTCGTCGACGAGCTGAACGGGTACATCACCAGCCAGGAACCGTGGGCGCTCGCCAAGGACCCGGCCAACCGGGAACGGCTGGAGGCGGTGCTCGTGACCGCCGTGCGCGGACTCGGCACCCTCGCCGTGCTGCTCTCGCCGGTCGTGCCCCAGGCCACCGCGAAGCTCTGGACCGCCCTCGGCGGCACCGGCCTGGTCACCGACCAGCGCATCGACCAGGCCTGGCAGTGGACCGGCGGCCCGAAGGTGTCCCCCCTGGAGGCACTCTTCCCGCGCATCGAGGCCACGGTTGGCTAACGAGCCCGGCCCGGTTCGCCAGCGGGCCCCGGGGTCCGGTCGGGACCTGAGCTACCCGCCGCTGCCCGAGCCCCTGGTGATCCCGGTGTATGACAATCACACCCATTTGGAGATCGCCGACGGCGAGCAGGCCCTGAGCGTGGCCGAGCAGCTCGACCGGGCGTCGAGCGTCGGCGTGCGCGGCGTCATCCAGGTCGGCGGCGACCTGGAAACCTCGCGCTGGTCGGCCGAGATGGCGGCGCGGGAGCCGCGCATGCTCGCGGCCGTCGCCATCCACCCCAACGAGGCCCCGGTCTACGAGGCGGCCGGAACGCTCGACGACGCGATCGCGGAGATCGCCGAGCTGGCGACGCGGCCACGCGTGGTCGCGGTCGGGGAGACCGGGCTGGACTTCTTCCGCACCGGCCCCGAGGGCCACGCCGGCCAGTTCCGCTCCTTCGAGGCGCACATCGAGATCGCCAAGCAGAACGGCCTGGCCCTGCAGATCCACGACCGGGACGCCCACGCGGCGGTGATCGAGACCCTCCTGCGGGTGGGAGCCCCCGAACACACGGTGTTCCACTGTTTCTCCGGCGACGCCGAGATGGCGCGTCTCTGCGCCGACAACGGCTGGTACCTCTCCTTCGCCGGCACCGTGACCTTCAAGAACGCCCACAACCTGCGCGAAGCCCTTGCTGCCGTGCCGCGCGCTCTGCTGCTGGTCGAAACGGATGCCCCCTTCCTCACCCCGGCCCCCTTCCGCGGCCGCCCCAATGCGCCCTACCTGCTGCCGAACACGCTGCGTGCCATGGCCGATCACCTCGAAACGGACGTCACCATGCTCGCCGCCCAGATCTCCTCGAACACCGAACTCGTCTACGGGCGGTGGGATGCCGAACCGGTGACCGCCCCCGACACCCTTCCGGGGTCCGAGACGCGCCCGTTCGGAGGGCTCGCATGACCCCGCCGCGCCACGGCTACGAACCGGGAGACGAACCGGAGCCCGGGGCCGCCCCGGTCCCCGCGGGTGAGCCTGGTCCCGGACGCCACGCCGCCCCGTTCGACGGGGACGACGGCGAGGCCACCGACACCGACGAGGCCACCGACACCGACGAGGCCACCGACACCGACGCCACCGACACCACCGACACCGACGACGCCGCGCAGCCCGCCGCGCCGACGGGCCGCTCGCTGCTCGGCCCGGCCGAGATCCGCGACCTGGCCGAGATGCTGGGCGTCAACCCCACCAAGAAGCTCGGCCAGAATTTCGTCATCGACGGCAACACGGTGCGCCGCATCGTCAAGGTCGCCACGATCACCCCCGCCGACACCGTGGTCGAGGTCGGGCCCGGCCTCGGTTCCCTCACCCTCGGTCTGCTCGAGACCGGCGCCCGCGTCGTGGCCGTCGAGATCGACGACCGGCTCGCCGAGCAACTGCCGATCACGGTCGAACTCATGCACCCCGGCGCGCCGCTCACCGTCATCCGTGCCGACGCGCTGAAGATCACCGAGATCCCCCACGAACCGTCCCGCCTTGTGGCCAACCTCCCGTACAACGTGTCGGTGCCCGTGCTGTTGCACCTGCTCGAACACTTCGAGTCGATCCGCGCCGGCGTGGTGATGGTGCAGGCCGAGGTCGGCGAGCGCCTCGCGGCGCCTCCCGGCTCCAAGGTCTACGGCAGCCCCAGCGTCAAGGCGGCCTGGTACGGGCAGTTCCGCACCGCCGGCAAGGTGAGCCGGCAGGTGTTCTGGCCGGTCCCGAACGTGGACTCGATCCTGATCGCGTTCGAGCGCCGGGCCGAACCGCTCGCATCCGAAGAACTGCGGCTGAACACGTTCGCCCTCGTCGACGGTGCCTTCCAGCAGCGCCGCAAGATGCTGCGCCAGTCGCTCTCCTCCGTGCTCGGCGACTCCGCCACGGCCAGCGCCATCCTGACGCGGGCGGGGATCGACCCGACCGAACGCGGCGAGCAGCTCACCGTGGACGACTTCCTCGCCATCGCCCGCGCCTGGGACCGCTGACATCGCCGGGCGGTAGAGCCGGTGCGGCTGGGCTAGGTTAGTCACATGACCAACCCGGCCGCGTCCCCAGTGGTGCACGCGAGGGCGCCGGGCAAGATCAACGTCTTCCTCAAGGTCGGCGCCGTGCTCGAAGACGGCTACCACGAGATTGCCACGGCGTATCAGGCGGTCTCGCTGAGCGAGGATGTGCGCGCCTACCCGGCCGACGATTTCTCGGTCACGTTCGGCGGGTCCATCGACACCTCCGGCCTCGCCGTCGACGGCACCAACCTGGCCATCC
>JACMQV010000159.1 GCA_014376815.1 Cryobacterium sp. | reverse complement strand
GGGGTGGTGCTCTCGGTCGGCCGTGACCGGTACAAGGTGCCGAAGGACCTGAAGAAGTACCTGCGAATACGGGACGAGACCTGCCGGTTCCCGGGCTGCAACCGGTCGGCGGCGCATTCGGACATCGACCATTCGCTGGACTGGCAGTTCAGCGGGCTGACGGCCGAGGACAACCTCGCCCATTTGTGTCCGCCGTGTCATGCGCTGAAGAGCGAGACCGGGTGGACCGTGATGCACCTCGCCGGCGGCACCCTCCGGTGGAGATCACCCAGCGGGCGCGTGTTCGTGAGCGAACCGGCCACGGTCATCCGTTCGCTGGCGCCGGAATGGCCATCGCAAGCACCCTCGCAAGCACCGCCGCTGGTGAGTCGCTAGGGCGCGGGCGGCCTTTCCTGCTTCCCGGGGAAGGGGAAGCGGGGTGCGTATGAACCCCAGAACGCGAAGTACGTCCTTCCGCCGCGCCACAGGGAAACGGCAAAAAAATCGGCCCACAGCCGGCCCCGGTCAGTACCGTGACGGTGATGGGTGTGTCCAGTGCGATGCTGATCGCGGCCATGAGCAGCCCGACGAGGGTGGCATTGACGGCCATGATGAACACCATGCTGCTGGCCAGGACCTGGCTGGGACCTCGCCGCGGGCCGAGGAAGTAGTAGGTGTGTTCGACGCCCGCCTGGTCGTCGAACCGGGAAGCCGTCAGGTAGCGGTCGATGCCCGGATCGAGCTCGGTGTAGGCCGCGCGGAGACGGTTCATCGCGATGACGTAAATCAGGTCTTCCATGCTGACGTTCATCACCCGCAACTGGGTGAGGACGCCGACGAGGACGACGATGCCAAGAACGGCGACCGCGAACACCGAGAAGGTTTCGGAGAATTTCGTGGCTTGGCCGACGAGCGCGAGGCTGACCAGTCCGGCCGAGACGAGCGTCAGGAATATGGCGATCCGGGTGAGCACCTCGGTTTGCGTGGTGCCGCGGGACGCAAGCAGGCTCCAGTGCTCGGTCGCCAGGAGCTGGGCACGCATGGAGTTCGACTCGTCGGCCATGTCGTCATTGTCGCCCCGTCCGGGTGCGGCGACCAGAGGCCGAAACCCCCTCGGTGGCGCGCCGGCGTCGCGGACGGGGCAGACTTGACCCATGAGCGTGATCGAGAACTCCAAGCTGGCCATCATCGGAGCGGGAGCGGTGGGTTCGTCCCTCGCCTACGCCTCCCTGATCCGGCAGTCGGCGCGCGAAGTGGTGCTCTACGACATCAACGGGCCCAAGGTCGAGGCCGAGGTGCTCGACCTGGCCCACGGCACCCAGTTCACCGGAGCCTCGTGTGTGGCCGGCGGCAGCGACCTCGACGCGATCGCTGACGCGAATATGGTCGTCATCACCGCCGGAGCCAGGCAGCACCCGGGCCAGTCCCGGCTCGAGATGGCCGGCGTCAACGTCGGCATCCTGCGGGAGCTGATGCCCAAACTCGTCGATCGCGCCCCCGACGCCATCTACATGCTCGTCACCAACCCCTGCGACGTGCTGGCCTACGCGGCACGCCAGTTCAGCGGGCTGCCGGCCGCGCGGGTCTTCGGCTCCGGCACGGTGCTGGATTCGTCCCGGCTACGCTGGATGCTGGCGCACCGGGTCGGGGTCGCGATCGCGAATGTGCACGCGGTCATCGTCGGCGAGCACGGCGACTCGGAGTTCCCGCTCTGGTCCCAGGCCCGGATCGGGCCGATCTCCCTGGCCGAATGGGTGCAGGACGACATCGCGCCGCTGGGCCTGGTGCCCTTCTCCGAATCGGAATTCGAGGCGATCACCGAGAGCGTGAAGACCGCCGCGTACACGGTCATCGCCGGCAAGGGCGCCACGAACTACGCGATCGGGCTCTCCGGAGCCCGGATCGTCGAGGCCGTGCTCCGTGACGAGGGAGCCGTGCTGCCCGTCAGCTCAGTGCTCACCGACTACCGGGGCGTCAGCAATGTGGCCCTCTCGGTGCCGAGCGTGATCAACGCCGACGGCGTCTCCCGGGTGATCGAGGTGCCCTTCAACGACAAGGAGCAGGAACTGTTCGAGCACTCGGCGGCCACCCTACGCCAGACGCTGAACGGGCTGGGCCTGGACTAATGGAGGGGATGACGGGAATCGAACCCGCGCCATCAGTTTGGAAAACTGAGGCTCTACCATTGAGCTACATCCCCCGGACGCAGACTCCCGCGCACTCACACAGCGTAGTACACGTTGGCGGGTGCCTGCTGCACAGGCGGACCCGCGGCATCCGGCCCGTGCAGTAGACTTACCGAGGTCATTCCGCGTGAAGTGCGAACCTTGCACCCCTCGCGGACGGCACCACCGGGTTGAGACAGTGTCCGGGGCGTAGCTCAGCTTGGTAGAGCGCTCGGTTTGGGGCCGAGAGGTCGCAGGTTCGAATCCTGTCGCCCCGACCATCATCCCCCCATACATCGGTCGAACACAGGAGATTGCCACGTGAAGTCCACGGTAGAACAGCTGAGCCCCACTCGCGCCAAGGTCACCATCTCGGTGACTCCGGAGGAGCTGAAGCCCAGCATCACCCACGCCTACGGTCACATTGCCGAGGACATCAACATTCCCGGCTTCCGCAAGGGCAAGGTGCCGCCCGCCATCATCGACCAGCGCGTCGGCAAGTCGGCCGTGCTCGAGCACGCCGTCAACGAGAGCCTGGACGGCTTCTACCGCGCCGCGGTCACCGAGCACAAGCTGCGCCCCCTGGGCCGCCCCGAGGCCGACATCGTCGAATGGCCCAGCGACAAGGACTTCTCCGGAGACCTGCAGCTGGCCATCGAGGTTGACGTGCGCCCCGAGATCGCCCTTCCCGCCTATGAGGGCTTGAAGCTCACCGTCGACGCCGTCGAGGTGTCCGACGAAGAGGTCGCCGAGGAACTCGACAACCTGCGCAGCCGCTTCGGCACGCTCGTCACCGTCGACCGCCCCGCCACCACCGGCGACTTCGCCCAGATCGACCTGATTGCCGCGATCAACGGCGTCGAGGTCGACAATGCCAGCGGGATCTCCTACGAGGTCGGCTCCGGCGACCTGATCGACGGCATCGACGAGGCGCTCGACTCCCTCAGCGCCGGCGAGACCACCACCTTCAACTCCAAGCTCATGGGCGGCGACCACGAGGGCGAGACCGCTGAGATCACCGACACCGTCATCGCGATCAAGGAGCGCGAGCTTCCGACCGCCGACGACGACTTCGCGCAGATCGACCTGATCGCCGCCATCAACGGCGTCGAGGTCGACACCGCCAGCGGTATCTCCTACGAGGT
>JACMQV010000158.1 GCA_014376815.1 Cryobacterium sp. | reverse complement strand
GGGGTGGTGCTCTCGGTCGGCCGTGACCGGTACAAGGTGCCGAAGGACCTGAAGAAGTACCTGCGAATACGGGACGAGACCTGCCGGTTCCCGGGCTGCAACCGGTCGGCGGCGCATTCTGACATCGACCATTCGCTGGACTGGCAGTTCAACGGTTTGACGGCCGAGGACAACCTCGCGCACCTGTGTCCGCCGTGCCACGCACTGAAGAGCGAGACGGGGTGGACCGTGACGCACCTCGCGGGCGGCACCCTCAAGTGGAGGTCGCCGAGCGGGCGCACGTTCGTGACCGAACCGGCCATGGTCATCCGTGCGGCGGCCCCTGAGCCACCTGCGGCCCCGGTGGAACCTGTGACGCCTGTAACGCCGAATGAATCGAGATCGGCCGATCCCCTTCCCGCACCCTTCTGAGCGCTCGAATGTGAACGATCTGAACTGAACGCCTGGATCTGAGCGGACCGATTTGAGCGGACTGATCTGAGCGGACTGATCTGAGTGGACTGATCTGAACGGACCGATCGGAGCGGCCTCAGAAGGAGCGGTCGAGCTCCGCCTCACGGGGCGAGATGCCGGTCGCGATCGCCGCGGCGACCGCGGTTCCGATCGACCCGGCCTCAGCGTCGATGCGGGTGGTGAAGCCGAGCCGGCCCGCTTCGGCCGTGCGCAGCTTGGACGCCGACACCGGCCGCACCTCGCCGGCCAGGCTGATCTCGCCGAATGCGACCGTGTTCTGGGCGATGGGGCGGTCCCGGAACGCCGATGCGATCGCGAGCGCGATGGCGAGGTCGGCGGCGGGCTCGGTGAGGCGGATGCCGCCCACGGTCGAGACGTAGACATCCATCGCGCCCAGGCCGGTCAGGTTCACCCGCCGTTCCAGCACCGCGAGGAGCATCGCCACCCGGGAGGAATCCACGCCGTTGGTGACCCGCCGGGGGTTGGGGGCCTGCGTCTTGATGACCAGGGCCTGCACCTCGACCGGCATCGCCCGGCGGCCCTCGAGCGCCACCGTGACGCACGTGCCCGAGACGGCGGTGTTGCCACGGCTGAGGAAGAGCCCGCTCGGGTCAGGGACCTCGGCGATGCCGTCGCCGGTCATCTCGAAGCAACCCACCTCATCCGTCGACCCGAACCGGTTTTTCAGTGCTCGCACGAAGCGCAGCGACGTCTGCCGGTCGCCCTCGAACTGGCAGACCACGTCGACGAGGTGCTCGAGCACGCGAGGGCCGGCGATCGAACCGTCCTTGGTGACGTGCCCCACAAGCAGGATGGGCAGATTGCGGTCCTTCGCGACCCGGATCAGGGTGGAGGCCACCTCCCGCACCTGGCTGGGCATGCCGGCGAGGCCGTCGGACAGGGAGCTGGCCACGGTCTGCACGGAGTCGACGATGACCAGGTTGGGTTTCACGGCGTCGATCTGGCCGAGGATGGTGGCCAGGTCGGTCTCGGCCGCGATGAACAGCTCGGGCTGCAGCGCCCCGGTGCGCTCGGCGCGGAGGCGCACCTGGCTGACCGATTCCTCGGCGCTGACGTAGAGCACACGGGATTTCGCGGCCGCGGCCTTCGATGCGACCTCGAGCAGCAGGGTGGACTTGCCGACTCCGGGCTCGCCGCTGAGCAGGATGACGGAGCCCGGCACGATGCCGCCGCCCAGCACCCGGTCGAACTCGTCGATGCCGGTCGGCCAGTGCGAGACCGCGTTGGTGTCGACGTGGGTGATCGGCCGGGCGATGCCGTCGCCGCTGACGCTGGCCGGCTTGAGAGCGCGGGCCAGGCTCGCCTTCTCCGTCATGTCGACCACGGTGCCCCACTGCTGGCATTCGCCGCAGCGGCCCGCCCATTTCAGGGTGGTCCAGCCACATTCGGTGCAACGGAAGTTGGAAACGGGTCTGGCCATGCCTGCGAGCCTAGCTGGGGCCGCCGACACCGCCGGTGTTCAGGGTGCTGTCGGGCGTTGCCGACGCGGGGGAGGGATGGCCGGCAGGTCCGGCCGGGGCGTCGGCGGCGCCGCCGGTGGCCGTCCCGGCGGGGCCAGCGGAGGCATCGGGGCTGCCCGTGTCGGCCGGTCGGATGCGCCGGTCCAGGTCCGCGCCGAGCGCCGGAAGGAAGGCCTCGGCCCAGGCCCGGTACCCACGGTTGTTGGGGTGGAACAGGTCGCCCGCGACGTGCGTGGCGATGCTGCGCAGCCCGAGCCGCTTGGTGGTCGCGTGCAGCGGCACCACGGTGAGGTGGTGCTCCGCGGCCACGTCGCGGATGATGCGGTTGGCGACGGCGACCATCCGTTCGTTGCGGGGCAGGTGGAAGCAGGGCAGGTCGGCGACCAGCGCGTGCGGGGGGAGCGCCGCGAAGAGTGTGCGGATGCCGGCCTCGAACACTTCGGCGTCCCACAGGGCGATGTCGTTGGCGCCGATGGCGACCGTGACGATGTCGGGGGTGAACTTGACGAACTTCGGCAGTTGGTCGCGCACGGCGAGTTCGACGGTCGCGCCGGAGACGCTGAGGTTGACCACCCGCACGGTGCGCCCGGTCGTCAGAGCGATCTGGTCGGCCAGGATTCCGACGTAGCCGCGGTGCGGTGACGTCGCGCCGATCCCCTGCGCGGCGCTGTCGCCGATGACCGCGTAGAGCAGCTCGCCCTTGTCCTTCGCCCGGGTGCGCCACCACAGCGAGTGCACGGGCAGGGTCTCCGTCAGGGTGACAGAACTCGTGGTGACGCGGCGCTGGAAGGCCCGGTGGTTGGCCGCGACGGCCACCCCGATTCCGGCGGCCGTTGACAGGGCGCCTACCGCCAGGGCAAGGGAACGGAGCCGGTTGTTCGCTGAGATCACCTCGCGAGAATACAGCGGCTCGCTGGGTCCGCGCCGCTCAGACACGGATACCCGGATCGCGATTCGCGCCGGCACCCTGATCTCAACTACACTTTCCCTCGGTACCGTGTCCGAGCGGCCGAAGGTGCAACTCTCGAAAAGTTGTGTGGGGGAGACTCCACCGTGGGTTCAAATCCCACCGGTACCGCCACAGGGTTGTTCTTAGAACTGGTTGATTCTGTTCCAAGAACTCGTCCCAAAACGAATGGCCTCCGAGATTTCGGAGGCCATTTGTAGTTTCCGGCGTGCGTAGCGCGTGGTTTCCCGCTCATGCGGGCTGGTAGGTGCGGATTAAATGACAATGCACGCCCAGGGATGCCCGAGCGGCCGTTTTTCGGCGCTGCGAATTGTCCTGGTCGTGCGGTGGAGTGTTGATTCAGCTGGTGGGTGCGCGGTTAAGTTCGGAGCGGCGGGTCGAGTTCCGCGCCGTCCGGGGCGCCGGGGAGCACCTTGAGCGGCCACTTCGCTTTGTAGTTGGATAGGCCTTCGCGGTCACGGCGGC
>JACMQV010000157.1 GCA_014376815.1 Cryobacterium sp. | reverse complement strand
GGAGAGGGGTTCGCGACCGTGGTGCTGCCGACCACGGATGTCGCCGGAGCGTGCGCTGGGGAGCGGACGAGCCCGTATAGCCCCACAACCAGGATGACAAGCACCAGACCGGCAGCAGTGACGGCGATGATCAGCCGGCGATGAAGTGGTTTCACGACAGCTCCGGGGCTGACGGATGAATGCCCTCTCAGGTACATCAAGCACCCCCACCGGTGCTGAGAGTAACTAGTCCGCTCCGTTGCGGAGCGGCTCGGGCTGCGTCACGGAAGGCTGCCGTGTGTATGACCCAGTCGTCGAACTGCTCCCATTGGGCAGCGGTCAGGGCGGTGCCGATCTCTGCCGGGTCGTAGTGCAACCACCAGTAATCGGTTTCGCTGATCGTCATCAGGAACGCCCGGATACTGAACCGTGCGACCTCGGTCGGTGGCTTCCGGAGGGCCGGGGAGCCGGCCGAGCGAGCGGTGCTCCTTGCCGCGCGAGCACGGGCCAGTGCTTCTTTCGCCGCCTGGGCCAGTATCTCTGGAGCTTCCACCGCGTGCAGATGCCGTAGCTCCGATGTGGCGGCCTGCCGGACGCTCGTCGCCGACGTCAGCTCGCCGAGTTGCTGGGGCTCGCGGGTGGTTTGCGCTGCTCTTACGGCCAGGAAGTGGCCGTGGACCTTGCCGTCCGCGTCCATTGCTGTGAGCTCTCGGATCGCCACAGCGCGGAGGTTGTCCGGTGTTGCGGGATCTTTCGCGAGGCGTTCCACCTTGAGGACGTGCTCGAGTGTGAAGTCCGACCGTTTTCCCGTGATCGCCTTTGCAGCCTGCACTCGGGCGTCCCCACGTGGTCCCGCAGAATCTGCGGGACCGCGCATCAGGCTACCCGTACCGCCACCGAATTGCGTAACCTGCTTGCGCCGTGCTGCATCCTCTTGATAGAGCTTCTTCAACTCCGCATAAAGTCGGGCTGCCTCTGTTGGGGTGAGGCTTTTGCGCATGGTGTTCTCGTGTTGTTCGGCGAGGAGCCGTTGAAGGTCACTGGAGATCCCGGAGCGTACCCACACGCTCACCGTTTTCCAGCCGAGTTCCACCACCGCCGCGTAGCGGCGGACCCCGCAGATCAAGGTCCCGTCCGGGCTGATGGTGATCGGTTGCAGCAGGCCCATCAGTCGGATGGAGGCGACCAACTCGTCCAGGTCGCCGAGGTCAGTACGGAATCGGTGCCCGACGTGGATCGAGGCGACTGCGCGGGCGAGTTCGATGTGGCCTTCGTTCATGCCGCGCTCCATCCCGACGTGGTGCCGGCGACGGCTAGCACAAGGGCATCATCGGCGAGGAGTGTCGCCGCGGTGTCACCCATTAGGACTCGGGCCAGGATCCCGCGCTGGGACGGGATTCCGGGTGCGGTTCCGCCTCCGAGGAGCAACCGCACCACGCGTGTCCAAGAGGACCGGGGGATATCCAATTGCGCGGGGATTGAGGCGTCCCTGCGCAGGGATTGAAACGCCGTATCCCGGTTCCCGGCGGAGGCCAACCGGTCGGTCACGTAGTCGACGCTCGCTTCGGCCACCTCCTCGGGCCAGCCCAGAAGGGCAAGGAACCTCGCCGCCTCTCCAGTCCGCGACACCGCAGACTTTTTATCCGCCGCGGCATTGTCTCTGCTTGTGTGGAGGATGTCGAAGATGAATTCTTCGTGCTCGCCAGCACGGATCGGCGGATTATCAATGAGTTTTGCGGGGTGGCGGGCTCGCTCGGTGGAGATCATGTGCCGGTCGGCTCGGGTTTCCGCTTTCAACGTGCGGGCCACCGCGGTGGTCACGACCGCCCACGGGTCGTCAGCGTGTCGAGTCGCCGAGGCGACCATCGCCAAGAACGCGGCATGAGCGGCATCCGCTTGGTCGCGATGCCATTTCGCGGCCAACAGCCGATACTTGTTCGCGGCGAACAACACCAGTTCGCGGGCTTCTGGGTCGGCGTTCCAGGAGCCGTGCCCTCCGCAGTGCAGACGGTTCAGGACGGTGCGAAGCCCTTCGGCGGTGGCGAAGTCTGGTGTGTTCGCTTCTTGTTCGAACAGGGTGTGCATGAGGGGCGGGTCTCCTTCGGCGAAATTGGGTCAGTGCGATGAGATAGCGACCGGCGGGTGGATCAGCGCCCGATGGCGTCGCGCCGGGCAGTCGCTGGTCC
>JACMQV010000156.1 GCA_014376815.1 Cryobacterium sp. | reverse complement strand
GCTCCCCGGGCCCCAGGCCCGGCCCCACGTCGCCCGGGCCGGCCGCGCCGGTGCCGCACCGCATCTGGCCCTCGGGCGACCGCGTCCCGGAACGCGCAGCCGTACTTGTGCTGGGCGGCATGGCCCTGATCGGCGCCGCCCTCACGGCCACGACCGTCGCCCCGGTCTCCACCCTCGCCCCGCTCGTCACCCTCGGCGCTATCACGGTCACCGCGCTGCTGCACCAGCTGCTCATCGTTCGCCGGGCGACCCCCGGGTCCGCGTATGCGGCCTTCGCGTCCGGCTGCGCCGCCCTCGCAGCGCTCACCCTGACCGCGATCGCTCCCCTGGTGGCCTACCGCGCCGGCAACCTGACCCTGGCACTCACGGTGCCGATCCTGGTTGCCGTGTCGATCCCGCTGGCCGTGGAGGTGTACGCGCGTCGCCGATCCGCCGGGCCCGCCCGCACCGCGGCGATCGCGGGCGGCGCGACGGCCGCCCTCGTCGCAGCCGGCTTCGCCGTACTCGTGGTCATCTCCGCGGCCATTCCCCTGCTCGGCGCGCTCACCAGCGGCCTGGCCGGGATCGGCACCGGAACCGGAACCGGAACGACGCTGCCCCCGATCCGGACGGACAGCGTCTGGGCTCTCGGCACCCTGGCCGCGGTCGGGCTCCTGGCCACGCTGGCCTGGCTGATCGGCGGCATCCTGACCGACCGCCGCCGTGTTCTCGCCGCGCTGTTCATGGCCATAGCCGTGCTCGGGGTGCCGTTCTCCGGCTCACTCCTGCCCGTCACGCTGCTCTATGTTCTGCTCGGGTCCATCTCGCTCGCGGCGCTGGTTCTGGCGCACCAGGGCCGGCTGTCACTCGGCGTGTTCGGCCCGGTCGTGGTGGCGTTCTTCGTACTGACGGAGTCGCTGGGCTACCTGGTCAGCTGGCAGAGCAGCACCACCTGGTGGATCGGCTCCCTGGCGGCGATCGCCGCCCTCCTCGGCGCCCGCCTGCTCATCGACCGCGGTCCCGCGACCGACGGCGCCGGCGGCGCCGGCAACGAGGCCGGCGCCGCCCCCCGGGGCCTGCTTCTGGCCGGGGCGATCGTGCTCACCCTGCTCGCCGCCGTCGCCGCGCCGTGGATGCTCACCCTCGGCGCGGCGCCATCCGTCACCGCCCTCTCCGTCGATTGCCTGCGCGCCCTCGCCCTCGCGACCGCGCTGCTGCAGCTGCTCGTCGTGCTCCCCCGTCCTGCGCTGCTCACCGTCTCCGACCGGCGCTGGGCCTTCTGGACACTGCTGGCCCCGACCGTGTTCGTGTTCGCGCTTCCGGTGACGGTGCTCGCCGAGAGCCTCTCCGCCGCGGAGCGCGCCGCCCTGCTCCAGGGCGCACCGGCCACGGGCATCGTGCACGCGCTGGTGCTGCTCACCGCCCTGCTGCTCTGGCTGCTCGTGCCCGCGAATCGGGACATCCTGGCCCGGGAGCGGCTCGTCGCCGCGATCGGGGTGGCCCCGGTGCTCTGGCTCCTGGTCTGGAGCGTCGCGCGGATCACCCCGGCCACGCCGGACGACCGCATCCTCGTCATCCCCGCCGCGGCGCTCGTCGCCGGCGCCCTGGGGCTCACCCTCGGCCTGCTCCGAGGCCGGAGCCGCGACCGCCTGGCCCTGGAGACCGGTGCCGCCCTCGTCCTCGTTCCCGGCACGATCTGGGCCCTCGCGGCCGCGCAGCCGCTCGGCTGGCTGCTGCTTCTGCTGGCCGGCATCGCCGCCCTCCTCACGTCGATCGCCGCCGACGGCCTGTTCGGTTCCCGGTCGCCCCGCCGGCACCTCGGCTGGCTCGCCCTGGCGCTCGGCACGGCGGGGCTCTGGCTCGGCCTCGCCAGGTCGGGCACCGCCGCCCTCGAACCCTATGTGCTGCCGGTCGCGGGCATGCTGCTGCTGCTCGCCGCACTGCTCCACCGGTTCGGCCGGGTCGAGCGGGCCACGACGGCCAGCCCGGGGGCCGCGCTGCTCGCGTTCGCCGGCCTGCTCGTGGCTATCGTGCCGCTCGCGCTGGCCTCCGATTCAGGTTCGCTGCCGCGTGCGGTGCTGGTGGTGGCGGCATCCGCCGTGCTGCTACCCGGGGCCGGCTTCATTCGCTGGATGCCGCGGCGCTCGGCCTACCTCGCCGCGGCGGCCGCGGCCGGCGCGATCGGGCTCGTGCTGACGAGCGTCGTGCAGGCGGGCGCGGTGCTTGGCGCACCCGGCGCACCCGATGCCCGGCTCGAATACTGGCTGCTGCCCCTCGCTGCCGTGATCGGGGGCGCCTTCCTGCTGACCGCGCAGACGGATGCCGCGTCCCGCCGCCCGCGCCGCCTCGCCGGAGTGACGCTGGTGCTGCTCGCCCTCTCGCTCGTGACCCTGGCCGAGATCAACGCGTTCGCGTGGGTGGACGCCGCCGACGAAGCCGTGGCCGGGCTGCGCGCATCCTCACTCGTGGTCGCCCTCTCCGTCGTGCACGTGCTGGCCCTCCGGCGGCCGCGCGCACCCCTGACCGTCTCCGTGGGCGGGGTCGCCGTCGCACTGGCCGGCCTGGCCATGGTGGGCGCCGTGCAGGCGGGAGCCGTCGATCCGATCGAGCTCGTGACCGTGCCGGTGGGCCTGGCCCTCGTCGTCGGCCGGCTGCTCGCCGCCCGCCCCGGAGCCGACGGGCTCGGCGGCGCGGAGACGGCCGCATCGCCGGGCGCCGCCCGGTCGGACTCCTGGTGGATCGCCCTCGGTCTGGGCATTGCCCTCCTGCCGAGTGCGGTCGCCGGCGTCTCCGGGACGACCGGCACGGAGCTGGTTCGCCCGGTCCTCGTGCTCGCCCTCGCGGGCGCCCTCGCCGTCGCGGGCGCCCGGCTCTCCCCCCGCCCGCGCTGGAGCGCCGCCGCGTGGCCGGCCCTCGGCGTCGGCGTACTCGGCGTCGTCATCACCGTCGGCGGGCGCATCCCCGCCCTGCTGGCGCAGACACCGCTCGGGCCGGACACCCGGCTCGAGGCCTGGCTGCTGCCCGGGGCGCTGCTCGTTGTGGCCGTCGGAACGAGTCTGGTGGCCGGAATTCGTCGCGCCGCCGCGGACACGGGCACGGAACCGGCCACGGATGCCGCCGGCCTGCGCCTCGGCTACGGCCTGGTCATGCTGGCGATCGTCGGCATCCTCGCGGCCGAGGTGCTCGCCCTGGACTTTGCCCCGCTGGCGCCCATCCGGGTGATCCTGGTCGTCTGGACCTTCTCCGCGCTGCACCTGGCGGCCTTCTGGTACGACGACAGCCGGCTCGGCCGGATGGTCGCCTGGGTGGCCATCACCGCCGGCGCGGCGACCGTGGTCGCCGGGTTCGCGCAGTCCGCGCCGGACACGGTCGAGATCGTGAGCGTGCCGCTGGCCATCGCCCTGCTGGCCAGCGGCCGGCTGCACCTCGACGCCGTTCCCCGCGCAAGCAGCTGGCCGTGGCTGGCCCCCGGGCTGCTCGTGCTCCTGGTGCCGTCGCTGCTGCTCGACATCACCGCGAGCCCGCTCTGGCGGGTCGTGGGACTCGGCGTGCTGGCTCTCGTCGTGATCGTCGTCGGCGTGCAGCGCAAACTGCAGGCGCCGTTCCTGATCGGCGCGGCCGTCCTGCTGGTCCACGCGCTCGCCCAGCTCTGGCCCTGGATCTCCGCGGCCTACGGTGCGGTGCCGTGGTGGCTGTGGCTGGGAGTGGGCGGGGTCATCCTGATCGTGCTCGCGGCCCGCTACGAGCAGCGCATCGCGAACCTCAAGTCGATCGCGCTCAGCATCTCCGCGCTGCGGTAGCCCGCGCCGCTCAGCCGAGGTCGAAGGCCACGCCGGTCAGACTCTCGGTGACCTGCCAGAGGCGCCGGGCATCCGCCGCGTTCTGCGCCCGCACGGACCGGTCGACCGGTCGCGGGTGGCCGCGCTGCTGGCCGCGGCCGTCCGGGCCGATGAAGGTGTCGCCAGCGAGCCCGGGCACGGTGGCCGCGTAAAGCGAGGGCAGGGCGCCCATCTCGGCCGGCTGCGCGAGCCACCGGTTGGCGAGCCGGCTGAGGCGGTGCGCGAGGGTGCTGCCCCGCATCTCGGCCCCGACCGTCTGCAGGTTGGTGTTCGCGTAACCGGGGTGCGCGGCGAGCGCCAGCAGCTCCCGGCCCGCCTCGTCGGCGCGACGCTGCAGCTCGCTCGTGAACAACAGGTTGGCGAGCTTGCTCTGGCCGTAGGCGGCCCACGGGCGGTACCTCGCCTCGCCCATCAGGTCGTCGAAGTCCATGGTGCCGCGGCGGTGCAGGGTCGAGGACACCGTGACGACCCGCGCGCCCGGCCGGGAGAGCAACGAGGGCAGCAGCAGCCCGGTGAGGGCGAAGTGGCCGAGGTGATTCGTGCCGAACTGCATCTCGAATCCGTCCGCGGTGGCCCGCTTGGGGATGTTCATCACCCCGGCATTATTGACGAGCAGATCCAGGCCGGCCGGGTTCTCGGCCGCCCAGGCTTCGGCGAAGGCACGAACCGAGGCCAGGCTCGCCAGGTCCAGCGCACGCACCTGCACCGCGGCATCCGGTGCGGCGGCGCGCACCCGCTCGGCCGCGGCCTCCCCGCGGTCCGGATCGCGCACGGCCAGGGTGACGGATGCGCCGTGCCCTGCCAGTTGGCTCGCCGTCACGAAGCCGAGGCCCGAGTTCGCCCCCGTCACAATGGCGGTCCGGCCGCTGAGGTCGGGGATGTCGGCGGCGGTCCAGCCGGGGCTGGTGCTGGTTGGTGCGGCCATGTCGAATCCTCTGCTGGGGGCGTGTGGTCACCCCATTCTGCGTGATGATCGGCACCGGCACCGCTCATCCGTGGCAAGCCACCGGGTTGGGCTAACTGGGCGATCCCGCCGCACCATAGATGGTTCGACCCCAGGTTTCAGACAGGACATCCAACACGGACGCGTGATCGATAGCGAGACTC
The DNA here is from genome assembly GCA_014376815.1 of Cryobacterium sp. Lineage (GTDB taxonomy): Bacteria > Actinomycetota > Actinomycetes > Actinomycetales > Microbacteriaceae > Cryobacterium. The sequence continues at coordinate 10,318 of JACMQV010000156.1, read as the reverse complement.
TCGCCGCTCAACGAGGCCATCAGTACTCGCTCGTTCATCAAGGTGAGGGTGATGGCCAGGTCGTGGGCGGAGATACCGGCCGGTGCAGCTCCCCGATCCTGCTCGGCCTGGATGACCATGCGGGAGTAGTCCACCCACGTTTGCATCGAGCTCGACCACAGGGCGAGCACGTCAGCGCTCCGATGCCGTGACGCGATGGCCGCGACCGAGACTCCCCGGTGTGCGGAGAAGACATCGACGAACGCGCCGATCGCACGCCGCCACGCTGCCGCCGGCTCACGCGTGAACTCTCGAGGCAGCGCGGCCACGCGAGCCTCAACCTCAGCAATCACCCGGTCCAGGAGCGCGAGAAGGACCTCATCCTTCGAGGCGAAGTAGAAGTAGAAGTTCGACCTGGAAATGCCGGCGCCCGTGGCAAGCTCCTCGATGGAGATGCCCTCCAGCGGGCGGGTGTCAAGCAGTTGTTCCGCCGCTTGCAGCAGCGCCTCATAGCGATCGTCACCGGACAGCCGTGGCGATCTGCGTCCGCGCTGGGCCATGGGCACATCTTATCGGCAGAGACCTGTGACACGAACCTTCGACACTTTGTTGAATAATTAGACACCGTGTCTATACGCTGACTTCATGACTGAACACGTGGACGTATTGATCGTCGGTGCCGGGCTCAGCGGGATCGGCGCCGCCACCCATCTGAAGCGCGAATGTCCCGACAAGTCCTTCGTCGTGCTCGAATCGCGAAACGCCGTGGGCGGCACCTGGGATCTCTTTCGTTACCCCGGGATCCGCTCGGATTCGGACATGTTCACGCTGGGGTATTCGTTCCGCCCGTGGACTGACCCGAAGGCTATCGCCGACGGCGACTCGATCCACGACTACATCGACGCCACGGTGGCCGACGAGGGCCTGGAGCAGCACCTCCGTCTCAACACCCGGGTTCTCAGCGCCGAATGGTCGAGCACGACGGCGCAGTGGACGATCACCGCGGTGCGGACGGCATCAGCCGAGTACACCGGTGAACCGGGCGAGACCATCACCTTCACTTGCTCCTTCCTCTCCGTGTGTTCCGGCTATTACCGCTACGACGAAGGCTTCACACCGACTTTCCGCGGAGCGGAAGACTTCGGCGGCACGATCGTGCACCCGCAGCACTGGCCCGCGGATCTCGACTACACAGGCAAGCGCGTCGTCATCATCGGCAGCGGGGCGACAGCCGTCACCCTCGTGCCGTCGATCGCGAAACGGGCGAGCCACGTCACCATGCTGCAGCGGTCACCCACGTATATCGCGCCCGTCCCCTCACGAGACAAAGGTGCGGATCGTCTGCGCGCCCTGCTGCCGCCGCGGCTCGCCTACTGGCTGGTGCGCGGGAAGAACATCATCTATTCGATGTTCACCTATCAGCTCAGCCGCCGCAGGCCGGAGCGGATGAAGTCCATCCTCCGGACGGCTGCGGTTGCCCGGCTGCCCGAGGGCTTCGATGTCGACGTGCATCTCGCCCCAACCTACAATCCCTGGGACCAGCGGCTGTGTGCGATTCCGGATGCCGATCTCTTCAGGGCGATCAGCAACGGGTCAGCCGAGATCGTCACCGACCAGATCGATCGAATCACGCCGGATGGAATCCTGCTCGCATCAAAAACCACCCTGCCCGCAGACATCATCGTGACCGCGACAGGGCTCAATCTGCTCTTCATCGGCGGCATGTCCCTGTCGGTCGACGGCCGCACTGTTGACGTCTCGCAGACGCTCGCCTACAAGGGGATGATGCTCTCCGACGTTCCGAACTTCGCCCTCACCATCGGCTATACGAACGCCTCGTGGACGCTCAAGGCGGACCTGGTTGCGCAGTATGTCTGCCGGCTCCTCGGGCACATGGACCGGCACGGCTTCGACACCGTCACTCCGCACGCGCCGGAGTCGGCGACATCCGGACCGCTCTCATCGATGATCGACCTGAACGCCGGATACATCACGCGGAGCCTGAACAAGTTGCCCAGGCAGGGTGCGCGAACGCCGTGGCGGTTGCACCAGAACTATTTCTACGACTTCGCCCTCCTCCGCCTGGGCGGGCTGGCGAAGGATGTCAGTTTCGGGCACCGCGGTGGGCCGGCGCCCGCGGAGGATCCGCTCACGCTGCTCGGCACCGCCATGCTCGACCTCGATGGAACCACGGTCCGATATCGGGTCACCGGGTCCGGCACTCCGGTCCTGGCGCTGCACGGCATCGGCCAGAGCCTCGACGACTGGAACGAACAGCACGACCGGTTGGCCGCACATCACACCGTGTACAGCCTCGACCTGCCCGGGTTCGGGTATTCCGAGCGGATGCCCGGAACGGCGACCCTCGCCCGGCTGGCGTCGATCCTCCCCCTGTTCCTCGACGCCGTGGGAGTCACCGCGCCCGTGCCCGTGATCGGCAACTCGCTGGGGGGCGCCGTGGCCATGACCTTCGCCGTGAGCCATCCCGAACGGGTCGCCGCACTCGTTCTCGCGAACAGCGCGGGCTTCGGACCGGAGGTCGCCATGGTCCTCCGTCTCCTCACGGTCAAGGCGATCGGCAGGGCACTCCTGCGCCCGACCCTGAAGAACTCCACCCGCACTGTCCAGTCCCTGTTCTACGACAAGTCCCTCGTGACCGAGGAGCGCATCCGTCACTCCTATGCCCTCTCCCAGAGGCGCGCGCACTCTCAGACGCTCCTCGAGCTTGCCAACGATCTCGGGACATTGCGGGGAATCAGACCTGAGTGGCGGACTGCCCTCGTCGACGCCCTGACGAAACTCGACATCCCGACCCTGGTCGTCTGGGGAGATCGCGACCATGTGCTGCCGAGCGCGCACCTGCACGCGGCGGCCCTGACCCTTCCACGCGCGGAGTCGCACCTGTTCGAGAAGACCGGCCACATGCCCCAGATCGAACGACCCGACGAGTTTGCCGCTCTCGTCGAGGACTTCCTGACACGATCCGTGCCGCCCATCCCCGCCAGGTCCCGCACGTGAAATCGAGCGGGAGCGGACTCGACACCGCCCGAACCCGGTTCTGCGCGTAATCTCCGCCGGGCTGCCGGCCATGCCCTGGTGAACGGGATCGAGAGCTCGCCCAGCGGGCATGCAGGCCACACGACGTACCGTTGATGACGGAGTCCCCCGTAAGACGCCTGTCCTGCTTTGACGTGACGTCATCGACTCGCCGACAGGTTTTGAGTAATCAAGATTGGAATCAACAACCATGACACGCACACAAAACGGAAAAGTAGCACTCATCACCGGTGGTGGACAGGGAATTGGGCAGGCAATTGCTGAGCGGCTCCACGCGGACGGCTTCAAGGTGGCTATCGCCGACTTGAACATTGAGACCGCAGGCGCGGTCGCAGAATCGCTGGGGGGCACGGAGGGCGGAGCAATCGCACTGCACGTCAATGTCGCCGACCGGGACAGTGTGTTCGGCGCGGTCGAGCAGACCGTTGCTCAGCTCGGCGGCTTCGACGTGATCGTCAACAACGCCGGCATCGCCCCGACATCTCCGATCGAGGAGATCACCCAGGAAAGCATCGCAAAGATCTTCTCCATTAATTTCAATGGCGCTGTGTGGGGCATTCAGGCAGCCACGAAAGCATTCAAAGAGCTCGGCCACGGTGGAAAGATCATTAGCGCCGCATCCCAGGCCGGTCACGTCGGGAACCCCGGCATTGCGCTGTACTCGGCCACGAAGTTCGCCGTTCGTGGTTTGTCTCAGACGGCCGCCAAGGACCTTGCCCCGTTCGGCATCACGGTCAACACCTTCGCTCCCGGGATCGTGAAGACGCCCCTCATGGAGGAGCTGGCGAAGAAAGTAGCAGCCGACGCCGGCAAGTCGGAAGAGTGGGGCTGGGATCAGTTCACGAACGGCATCGCCCTCGAACGCCTGTCCGAACCGGCCGAGGTCGCGGGTGTCGTCTCGTTCCTGTCCGGCCCCGACTCCAACTACATCACCGGCCAGTCGATTCTGGTCGACGGCGGAATGGTCTTCAACTAAGCAGCAGCTGAGCCTGGGAGGCCCTGGCCCGACGACAGCGCCGTTTTTTTCTCACGCGCATGGCTGAGACCACGGCAATGAGAAAATAGACGGATGACCGCAACCCTCGTGGCCCAGGGCCTCGCCGGCGGGTACGCCCACCGCATTCTCTTTGACTCACTCGACCTCACCGTGGCGCCGGGTGACGTCGTCGGAGTCGTCGGAGTGAACGGGTCCGGCAAGTCCACCCTGCTGCGGCTGCTGGCCGGCCTCACCGAACCTCAGTCCGGCACGGTCAGCCTCGCGCCCGCCGATGCCTTCGTCGGCTGGCTGCCGCAGGAGCTCGAGCGCCTCCCGGGCGAGACCGTGGCCGGTTACCTGGCCCGCCGCACGGGCTGCAGCGCCGCGACGAGAGAGATGGACGAGGCGGCATCCGCCCTCGGTGACGCGAAGCCGAAGCCGCGGGCCGATGGTCTCGACCCGGCCGACGTGTACTCGGCCGCGCTCGAGCGCTGGCTGGCCAGCGGCGCCGCCGATCTCGACGACCGCCTGCCGGTGGTGCTCGCTGACCTCGGCCTGTCGCTGGGCGCCGAACTGGCCGAGAACACCCTGATGACCTCGCTCTCCGGCGGGCAGGCGGCCCGGGTCGGACTCGCCGCCCTGCTGCTCTCCCGGTTCGACATCGTGCTGCTCGATGAGCCCACGAACGACCTCGACCTCGACGGGCTGGAGCGCCTGGAGGCCTTCGTCCGGGGCCTCCGCGGCGGCGTGGTGCTCGTCAGCCACGACCGAGAGTTCCTGGCGCGCTGCGTGACCCGGGTGCTCGAACTCGACCTCGCCCAGGGGACGAACCGCGTCTTCGGCGGCGGCTACGACTCCTACCTGGAGGAGCGCGAAACGGCCCGCCGCCACAAGCGGGAACACTACGACGAGTTCGCGGAGAAGAAGGCCGACCTGGTCGGCCGGGCCCGCACCCAACGCGAATGGTCGAGCCAGGGCGTTCGGAATGCCCTGAAGAAGGCGCCGGACAACGACAAAATCCGGCGCAAGGCATCCGCCGAGTCCAGCGAGAAGCAGGCGCAGAAGGTGCGGCAGATGGAGAGCCGCATCGCGCGCCTGGAAGAGGTTGACGAGCCCCGCAAGGAGTGGCAGCTCGAGTTCACGATCGGCTCCGCTCCCCGGTCGAGCACAGTGGTCTCCACGCTGAGCAACGCCGTCCTGCGCCAGGGTGACTTCACCCTCGGGCCGGTCTCGCTGCAGATCAACGCCGGCGAGCGCATCGGCATCACCGGCCCCAACGGCGCCGGCAAGACCACCCTGCTGCGCGCACTCCTGGGGCGGCAGGCCCCGGATGCCGGCACCGCCGGCCTCGGTTCCCGCGTCTCTATCGGCGAGATCGACCAGGCGCGGGAGCTCCTGTCCGGCGACGCACCGCTCTCGATCACCTTCGAGGGCCTCGTGCCCGACCTGTCCACGGCCGAAGTGCGCACTCTGCTCGCGAAGTTCGGCCTCAAGGCCGACCACGTCAACCGCGCCGCCGACGAGCTCTCCCCCGGCGAGCGCACCAGAGCCGGCCTGGCCCTGCTGCAGGCGCGCGGCGTCAACCTGCTCGTGCTCGACGAGCCCACGAACCACCTCGACCTGGCCGCCATCGAACAGCTCGAGCAGGCCCTGGAGGCCTATCAGGGAACCCTCCTGCTGGTCACCCACGACCGGCGGATGCTGGCCAACGTGCACACGGACCGGCACTGGCAGGTGGACAACGGCCAGGTGACGGAAGCGTAGGCCTGTGCGGCGTGCTGCGTGCTTCGTGCTTCGTGCTTCGTGCTTCGTGCTTCGTGCTTCGTGCTGCGTCAGAGTGCCGCTTCAGATCCCGACTGGGCGGATGAAGTGGTGCCCTCCCGGATGGCGCCCTGAGGCCGAGACCGTGAAGCGGACGATGTCACTTCGGTACCGGTCATCCGACGCCTCAATGGTGCGACCGTCCCGGTGGCGCGTGATTCTGCGTAGTCGAAGGATGGGCGAGCCGGGCTCCAGACCGAGCAGGGACGCGTCTGTCGAATCTGCCGCAACCGCGTCTATCTCGTGGTCAACCTCGGCCGATCCCCAACCGCGGGACTCGAGAAACTCTGTGATCGAAACCGTATCGAGATCCACATCGAAGAGGTGCCGACCGACCGCCTCGATGTAAGTCAGCCGTTCGACCATCGTCGGCCGGTCGTCGAGCAAGCGGAGACGGAGCACGTCGACGACCGGGTCGCCTTCAGCGATTCCGAGAAGCCCGGCTTGTTCGCTGTCGGAGCGGCGCAGGCTAACGTGCTGGGTCAGGGCTCCGGGCCGAGCACCCATTCCACGAGCCCACTTCGTGAACGGGATGGAGACGTCGACGGCCTGGTAAGCCTTGCGTTCGATCACCCGGCTGGGCCGGCCCCGCGTGCTCTCAATGAGGCCTTCCGCGCGCAAGGCCGCGATGGCGTTTCGGATCGGCCCCCGAGACGTGCTCCATCGGTCGGCGAGCTGCCCCTCGGTCGGGATGTCGTCACCCGGTCGGAGACGTCCCGTCGCGATCGCTGAGCGCAGGTCGTCAGCGATTCGCTTGTACATAACATCGGCCACGTAGGCACCTTACTCGCTGCCGGGTGCTCGAGTAGCTCAGACACGATCCGTTCATGCAAGCGCAAGATAGGTGAACATGTTGTGAACTGATAGGCAGATAGGTATATATCTCTGCGACGGTGGGGGAAGCTTTCAGGCGTCCCCCCAACTCTGCCCGGAAGGCGATCATGATTCTCCGCTCACGCATCTCCGTCGCGACGCTCGCCGTCGCCAGTGCCCTCACACTCGCGCTCACCGGATGCTCCGGCGCCGCATCGTCCGACGACGCGGCCGCCGCTGACTCGGAAGGCGGCTACGCCGTCGATTCGAACACGCTCGTCTTCGGAGTCGTCCCCGACTCCGTCGACACCGAGACCAACTACCAGCCCCTGATGGACTACATCGCCCAGGAGACCGGCAAGACCGTGGAATACCACGAGTCGACCGACTACGCGGCGCTCATCGAGGCATCCATCGCGGGCCAGATCGATGTCGCCTCCTTCTCCGGCTTCACTTATGTGACCGCCACGAACAATGGCGCCAAGCTGACCCCGATCTCCTCGATCATCACCGCCGAGGGCCAGGAACCCGGGTACTACTCCGAGGCGATCGTGCCCGCAGGAAGCACCATCACCTCCATCGCCGACATGAAGGGGAAGAAGGTGTGCTTCGTCGACCCCTCGTCGACCTCCGGGTACCTCTTCCCGAGCTACAACCTGCAACAGGCGGGTCTCGATCCGGAGACCGACATCACAGCGGTGTTTGCGGGCAAGCACGACGTCAGCGTGCAGAAGGTCGGCGAGGGCGTCGAGTGCGACGCCGGCTTTGCCGAGGACAGCGAGGTCGTGAAGTCGGACAAGGTTGAGGTCATCGACAAGACGATGGTCCCCGGTGCCCCGATCGTCGAGTCGGACGCCCTGCCCGCCCAGGTGAAGGACAAACTGCGCGAGATCCTCTCCGACGTCACCGCGGACGACATCGTGGCAGCCGGCATCGACAGCGCCGACTCCGAGGGCTTCCGGAGCGTCTTCCACGCGACCGTCCCCGTGGACGACGAGTACTTCGACCAGATCCGCGACATCTGCGAGGCGACGAACGCCACGCAGTGCCAGAAATAGCAACCAGCCGCCCCTGACGAACCCGACCCGGAGATCCGATGACGACGCAACCACCCGCTCTGACTGAGAACGTCGTAGAGCTTGCCGAGCTCACCAAGAAGTTCGGCACCACCACCGCTCTCAACGGCGTGTCCCTCACCGTGCGCCGCGGGGAGATCGTCGTTCTGCTCGGGCTTTCCGGGTCGGGCAAGTCCACCCTCCTCCGCCACATCGACGCGCTCGAACTTCCGACGACGGGATCCGTGAAGGTTCTCGGTGAGGATGTTCCCGGGCTCCGCGGCCGACGTCTGCGCGCCCTCCGCAGCCGTATCGGCTTCATTTTCCAGCAGTTCGAACTCGTGCCTTCGTTGTCTGTCCTCGAGAACGTGCTGACCGGTGCCCTCGCCGACCTCCGCGGCCCCCGGCTCGGCCTGTGGAGCTACCCGAAAGCAACCAAGCTGCGCGCACTGCAGCACCTGGACCGGGTCGGACTTCTCGAGCACTCCTACCAGCGTGCGGATACCCTCTCCGGAGGGCAACAGCAGCGGGTGGCGATCGCCCGTGCACTCATGCAGAAACCGAGCATCCTGCTCGCCGACGAGCCCGTCGCCTCACTCGACCCCGAGTCGAGCAACCAGGTCATGGCACTCATCCGGGAGATCGCCGCCGAAGAAGGCCTCACCGTGCTCTGCAGCCTGCACCAGGTCGACCTCGCGATCACCTGGGCCGACCGCATCGTCGGCCTCCGGCACGGCGCTATCGTGCTCGACCTGCCGACCGCCGGGCTTTCCAAAGCCGAGGTCATGGAGATCTACGGCCGCGTCGCCACCACGACATCCGAGTTGGAGGCCGTCCAGGCCGAACTCCTGACCCCCGTGGCAGCACTGTGACCGTCACACTTCCGCGGCGAACGGCGACACGACCCCCCGATTCCATCGGGGCCGAGCACGCTCCGCGCCCGCGCCGATCCCCCGAGCGAGTCGCCGCCGTTCTCACACTCGGCGCGCTCGTGGTGTTGGCTCTCAGCGCCCTGGCAGAGATCGACATCTCCCTCCCCCGGATGGTGCAGAGCTGGTCCAACGCAGAACGCTTCTTCGTTCGGATCGGCCCCATCACCTTCCCCGACCGGGACGTGCTCGTCGCGCTCACGGCGCAAACCCTCCGTCTCGTGCTCACCGGCACGCTGCTGGCTGCCGCGCTGTCGATCCCACTCGCCTGCCTCGCCGCATCCAATACCTCGCCGGGTCCCATCTGGCGAGGCTTGGCGCGCTTCCTCGGCGTCGTTGCACGGGCGGTCCCCGATGTCGTACTGGCGATGGTGTTCGTGTTGATGTTCTCGCTCGGCTCGCTCCCCGGCATCCTCGCCATCGGAATCCACTCGGTCGGCATGGTCTCGAAGATGTTCGCGGACGCCATCGAGCAGATCGACGAGGGCCCGAAACTCGCCATCCGGGCAGCGGGCGGCTCGAAGGTCCAGGAATTCACCGCCGGCGTGCTGCCGCAGGTACTCCCGTCGTGGATAGCTACCGTCCTGCACCGTAATGACATCAACCTGCGCGGCTCCGTCATCCTCGGCTACGTCGGGGTGGCCGGGCTGGGTCTGGAGATGTCGTACGCGTTCAAATCGCTCGACTATGGCCGCGGCCTCGGCATAGCGATCATCATCTTCATTCTCTGTGTCGTCATGGAGGTCATCTCGAGCTCCGTCCGCGCAGCCATGCTCGGCGCGGGCACCACCGCGGTCGGCCCCTTCGGCCGGCTGCTTCGCCGGATCCGCCCGGCCCGGCCCGCACGAGCGCCGAGCGGCCCGGCCACCACCTCGAAATCTGCGCTGCGCCGCCCGTGGAATGCGATGCGGGTGCGCAACACCGTTGCCGGCACCGTCACCGCTGCCGTCATCGTCGCATCCGTTCTGGTCAGCGACATCCGCTGGTCCGACTTCGTCACGTTCTGGGGGCGGGTACCGGCAGTCGCCGTGCAATTCTGGCCGCCATCCTTCGGCAGCTACGAGGTCGGCGCCATGGTCCAGGCCATGCGCGAGACGGTCGTGATCGCACTCGCGGCGGCGCTGTTGGCGCTAGTGGCGTCGTTCGTCATCGGTTCACTCGCCGCAAGGAATGTGGCCCCGAATCGATCCACTCGGAGCGGCTTCCGACTGCTTCTCGTGACGGTGCGCGGCATTCCCGAACTGATCCTGGCGATCGTGCTCATTGTGATCAGTGGGCTGGGCACGCAGGCCGGCACCATCGCCCTTGCGGTCGGCGGTGTCGGGCTGCTCGGCAAGCTAATCGCGGACTCGGTGGAGGAAGTCGACAGCGGACCCGAACGGGCGCTGGCTGCGACCGGCGCAAACCGGCTGCAGATCTTCGCCGGAGCGACCGTGCCGCAGTCGGCGCGCGCAATGCTCGGGCACACCTTCTACCTGATAGACGCGAACTTCCGGGCGGCGACCCTGCTCGGCATTGTCGGCGGTGGCGGTATCGGCTATTACCTCCTCAACTCCAGTCAAGGCTCGAAGTACGCGACGGTGACCGCCATCGTGCTGATGATCCTGGTCACCGTCCTGGCCGTCGAGGGCCTCGCGATGTGGATGCGGCGGGTGTTCCGATGAGCGAACGCTTCGATCTGGTTGTCG
>JACMQV010000021.1 GCA_014376815.1 Cryobacterium sp. | reverse complement strand
GTGTAACCGGTGCCGGCCGTCGAACGGAGCTTGATGATCGGGCGGACGTCATGCTGCTTGGCCATTAGATTTTCTCCCCACGGGCGAGAAGGTCCTTGACGACCGATTCGATGCCACGAGCGTCGATGACCTTGATGCCCTTGACGGACAGGGTCAGGGTGACGTTACGGCGAAGCGACGGTACGTAGTACTTCTTGGTCTGAACGTTCGGGTCGAAACGACGCTTGGTGCGACGGTGCGAGTGCGAAATGTTGTGTCCGAAGCCGGGAACGGCTCCGGTCACCTGGCAAGTAGCTGCCATGGTTCTCCTCCAATACCGAAGGGCGAATGCCCTTCCCAAGATCTCTTGTCGGCTGGCACGACCACATTTCCGCGAAGGCGGACGCGAGGCGAACCAGCAGTGCACGCACAGATATGCGCAGCAGCATTCAACACTACGCGGTGCTCTCCCCCGGCGCAAACTCAGGCTGCGCGGCGCCGCTAGTCGACGGATGCCGCGGTGCAGGTGGCGCAGAGCCCGAAGACGTCGACCACGTGGGCGGCCTGGGTGAACCCGTTCTCGGCGGCGACGTTCTTCGCCCAGGTTTCGACGGCATCCGCTTCGATCTCGACCGTAAGGCCGCAATTGCGGCAGATCAGGTGGTGATGGTGGTCGGTCATGCTGCAGGCGCGGTAGAGCCCCTCGCCCTCGGGCGATTGCAGGGAATCGGCTTCACCCTCGAGGGCCAGGTCGGCGAGGGCGCGGTACACCGTGGCCAGGCCGATCGGGGACCCGGTCGCGTGCAGGCTGGAGTGGAGCCCCTGTGCGCTGACGAATCCCTCGGCCGCACCGAGCGCCGTGCGCACGGCCTCCCGCTGCCAGGTGTTTCGCTTCATAGTCTCAACCGTAACCGCGCCTGGGCGAGCCGGCGACCGCCGAGGGCCAGCAGGAAGAACGCGGCCGCGGTGGGCGCGATCGCGGGCCCGGCGGCGACGTCGGGCGCCCGTGACAGCAGCACGCCGACAAGGCCGGAGACGGAACCCAGAACCGGGGCGACGACCAGGATCTGGGTGGTGGTGCGCACCACCAGCCGGGCCGCGGCCGCCGGGGCCGCGATCAGCGCGATCGCGAGGATCGCGCCCACCGCGGGCATCGCCGTCACCACCGTGGCCGTGATCAGCACGAGGGTGAGCAGCTCGATCGGCCATTCCCGGTAACCGGCCGCGCGGAATCCGTTCGCGTCGAAGGTGGAGAAGAGGATTTCCTTGCCCAGGAAGAGCATCACGGCCACGGCCGCCGCGAGCACCGATGATGCCAGGACGAGGTCCCCGGTGGTGACGGTCAGGATGGACCCCACCAGATACGAGTCCACCTGCACCGGCAGGGACGGGTTGAGCGACTGCAGAAGCACGCCGAGCGCGAAGCCCGCGGTGAGCAGGATGCCCGACGCCACCTGGCTGCCCTGCCGTTTCACCCGCCCGATCAGGGTCATGATTCCGACGATCAGGACGCTCGCCAGCGCGGCGCCGAGCGGGATGCTGATGCCGAGGATAGTGGCTGCGACGGCGCCGGGGAAGGTCGCGTGGGTGAGCGCCTGCGCGAAGAACGTCCGCCGGCGCAGCACGACGAGAGCGCCGACCAGCCCGGAGAGAGCGCCGATCACGGCTGCCGCCAGGAGCGCCTTCTCGAAGTAGCCCATCAGTGCGCCACCCTGGCCCGGCGCAGCCCGTCGACGGCCAGGCGCAGAAGCAGCACGACGGCATAGCCGGCGACGAGCACGATCACGACCGTCGCCCCGCTGGGCAGGTCGATCCCCGATTGCACGGAGGCCTGGAAGCCGAGCGCGAGGCCGAGCCACGAGCCGAGGGCCGCGAACCCGGCCGCGATCGGGAAGAGGAGCCACAGCCGGGCCGTGACCAGCCTGGCCACGGCCCCCGGCACGATCAGCACGGCCAGCACGAGCAGGTTCCCGACGGCGCTGGAGGCCGCGACCACGACGAACGCGATCGCCACGTTGAGCACGAGGTCGAGCAGCAGCGGACGGTAGCCGGCCGCGGCGAAGCCGACCCGGTCGAACGCCCGGAACACCTCTTCCTTCACCGTGAACGCGACGAGGAGCAGGGCGATGCCGCAGATGGTGACCGTCTGGATGACCTCGATCGGGCTGACCGTGAGCAGGCGGCCGAACAGGAGTTGCTCCAGCTGCCCGGCGTAGTTCGTCTCACGGGAGACCAGGATCACCCCGACGCTGAACATCGCGGTGAAGACGATGGCGATGGCGGCATCCGAGCTCACCGATCGGCGCACGATCAGCGTGAGCACGACCGCGGCGAAGAGCGCGGCGATCATCGCTCCGGCGAACAGTCCGTCCCGCCCGCCCCAGACGAATCCGATCGCGATGCCGGGGAAGACGGCGTGAGTCAGCCCGTCGCTGATGAATTCGAGGCCCCGCAGGTTGACGAGCACACCGACCACGCCGGCCACCAGGCTGAGCGCACCCAGTACGACGAGCGCCCGGGTCATGAACGGCAGGGCGAACGCGTCGACGAGCGGGTTCAGGAGCTCCACGTCAGTGTCCCGTGTGGTCGGGCACGACGACAGTGTGCTCGTCGAGCTCCACCCCGACCTCATGGAAGGTGCGTTGTACGTTCTCCAGGCTCAGCACCGACTCCCGCGGGCCGAAGGCGACCTGCGTGCCGTTGAGCAGCAGCACCTCTTCGCAGACCTCGCGGGCGAGTTGGAGGTCGTGGGTGGACACGAGCACGGCCACCCCCTCCTCCTTCAGCCGTTTCACGGTGCCGACGAGGGCGTCGCGGTTCTGCTGGTCGAGGCCGTTGAAGGGTTCGTCGAGCAGGAGCAGGCGCGGGGCGGAGGCCAGAGCGCGCGCCAGCAGACCGCGCTGCTGCTGCCCGCCGGACAGTTCGCCGAACCGGGTCTTGGCGCGCTGGGTGAGCCCGACGGCGTCCAGCGCGCGGGCAACGGCGAGGCGGTCACGCTTTCCGGGCAGCCGCAGCCAGCCCAGCGCGCGGTAGCGGCCCATCATGACCACCTGTTCCAGGGTGACCGGGAACTGGGGGTCGAGGTCATCGGCCTGGGGCACATAGCCGACCGTCCCGACCGGAGCCGTCGATTCGCCGAGCACCTCGACGGTGCCGCCCACGCGTTGAACCAGACCGAGGATGCCCTTGAGCAACGTCGATTTGCCGGAGCCGTTCGGCCCGATCAGGGCCACGGCCTCGCCCGCCCGCAGGTCGAAGGTGATGCCTTCGAGCGACGGCTTGTGGCCGTAGGAGAACGAGGCCCCCGCCACCTTGAGCGCCAGAGGGGCGCCCGGCCGTACTTGAGAAGGGTTCTCGTTCACGGACTAACTATCGCAGGTCTGCGGGAACCGCGGTGGGCGTGGCCCCCCAGGATTCCAGGATCAGGGTGACGTTGTGCACCTGGGCGCCGATGTAGGTCGCGCCGTCGCTGCCCTTCGCACCGAGCGAGTCGCTGTACAGCGCATCCTGCCCCGAGTACACGGCGACGCCCGCCTCCCGGGCGATGGTGTCGGCTGCCTTCGGGCTGATCGAGGCCTCGGAGAAGACGGCCTTCACCCCCGTGGCCTTGATGTCGGCGACGAGCTTGTCGATCTTGGCGGCGCTGGGCTCGGCGTTGTCGTCGAAACTCGGGATGATGGACCCGACGTAGGTGATGTCGTAGGCCGCGGTGAAGTAGCTGAACGCATCGTGGTTGCTCACGAGCAGGCGCTGGTCGGCCGGCACCGCATCGACGTTGCTGGTGATCCAGTCGGCCAGTTCGGCCAGCTTGCCGGAGTAGGCGGCCGCATTGGCCTCGAAGTCCGCGGCCAGGTTCGGCTGCGCGTCGCTGAGACCCGCGGCGATGGTCCGAGTCATGGCCTCCGCGTTGGAAACGTCGGTCCAGATGTGCGGGTTGCCACCCTCGAGGATGTCGATGCCCGTGTCGGCGGAGATGGTCGCTCCGTCGAAACCGCTGGCGCTGATCGCGTCTGTGAGCCATTCTTCGAGGCCGACGCCGTTGATGACGAGCACGTCGGCCTCGCCCAGGGCGGTCAGGTCCGCCACCGACGGGTCGTAGCTGTGGGCGCTCTGGTTGGGCTGGATGAGCTGGGTCACCGAGACGCCGGCGGTGTCACCCACGACGCGGCGGGTGAAATCGCCCACCTGCGTGGTGGTCGCGACCACCTTGAGGTCTCCGGCGGCGCCGGACTCGGCGCCCCCGCCGAACGGGGCGCAGCCGGCCAGAATCAGCACGAAAGCGGCCGCCAGGGCGGGGAGGACGAATGGTTTCCTGAGCACCCTGCGACGATACGCCTATTGATAATGATTGTCAAAACCATTAAGTGTGCTCGGCTGACCGTCGAGCGGGGACCGCCTCAGGAGGTTCAGACGACGCCGGACGTGCCGAGCAGGGATCCGATCACGAAGGTGACGACCAGCGCCGCCGCCCCGCCGAGCACGACCCGGATGGTCGCGCGGAGCTTCGGACTGCCACCGAGGTGGGCGCCGATCATACCGAGCGCCGCCAGCGCGATCAGCACGGCCCCGAACGTGACCGGCACGCGCACGCTCACGGGCAGGAGGAGGATGGCCAGGAACGGGAGCAGCGCGCCGAGGGTGAAGGCCGCGGCCGAGACCCAGGCGGCGTGCCAGGCGCTGACGACGTCGTCCTCGGCGATGTTGTGCTCGGCGAGCAGGTGGGCACGCACCGGATCGATGGCCGTGAATTCCACCGCGACCTGCCGGGCCGTGGTGGGGGCCAGTCCCTGCTTTTCGTAGAGTTGCGCGAGCTCCTGGAGTTCGCCGTCGGGGTCGAGACTGAGCTCGCGCTTCTCTCGCTCGATCAGGGTGCGCTGGCTGTCACTCTGGCTGCTGACCGAGACATATTCGCCGAGGGCCATCGAGATGGCACCGCCGATGAGGCCGGCGGTGCCTGCCGCCGCAATGGCCGCGGTAGAGCCGGTCGCCCCGGCCACGCCGACGACGAGGGCCGCGACGGACACGATGCCGTCGTTGGCGCCGAGAACCCCGGCACGGAGCCAGTTCAGCCGGCCGGCATGGCTCTCGATGCGCTTCGGGTCGGCGGCAGCCACCGCGACCGTGGGGGTGAGGGACGCGATTGCGGCGGAAATGAGGGAGGTCATGTTGAACATCAGAACACAGGCCGGCATCCCACCGCCAGCGTGGAAAGCCTAACCTCACCGGCGAGTAAAAACGCTGGTGAGGCAAGGCTTCCCAAAGATCCAGCCCGCTACTCGAGGAGCAACGCCGGCTCCTCGATGATGCTCGCGACGTCTGCCAGGAAGCGGCTCGCGACATCCCCGTCGACGACACGGTGGTCGAAGCTGGCGCCGATGGTGGTCACGAAACGTGCCCGCACCTCGCCGTCCACGACCCACGGCTTCTGCTTGATCGTTCCGAGGGCCACGATCCCAGCCTCACCCGAGTTGAGGATGGGCGTGCCGGTGTCCATCCCGAACACGCCGATGTTGGTGATCGTGATGGTGCCACCGGACATGTCCGCGGGGGACGTCTTGCCGTCGCGGGCCGTGATCGTGAGTCGTTCGAGCGCGCCCGCGAGTTCCAGCAGGCTCATGTCCTGAGCCTCCTTGACGTTGGGAACGATCAGCCCGCGCGGGGTGGCCGCCGCGATGCCGAGGTTGACGTAGTGCTTGATCACGATTTCCTCGTCGGTGAACACCGAGTTGACCGTGGGGTTGCGCCGCACGGCCCAGATCATGGCCTTCGCCATGATCAGCATCGGGGACACACGCACCCCGGCGAAGTCGGTCGAGGCCTTGAGCCGCTTGACGAACTCCATGGTGCGGGTCGCGTCGACGTCGACGAACAGGCTCACGTGCGGCGCGGTGAAGGCGCTCGACACCATGGCCTGGGCGATGGCCTTGCGCACGCCCTTGACCGGCACGCGCTCCTCCCGGTCGCTGGGCCACTCCGGGGTCTGGATGTTGCGGAACACGCTGGCCTGGGTGGCTCCCCGGAGCACGTCCTCGCGGGTCACGTCTCCGACCGGGCCGGTTCCTTCGACCAGGGTCAGGTCGACGCCGAGGTCCTTCGCGAGCTTGCGGATCGGCGGTTTGGCAACGACCGGGCCGGCGGAGGCCGACCGTGGGCGCAGCGCCACCGGCGCGGCAGCCGGGCGGGCGCGCACGACGGGCGGCGGCGCGATCGATTCGTGGGCGACGGGAGTGCCCCCGTGGCGCTTGCGCCGGGTGGGCATGGTCGCCGCGGCGCCGCGGCCGACGGGCACGGCGCCCTGCGCTTCGGCCGGCTCCGCGGTGATGGTGGAGCCGGCATCCGCTGCCGCGCCGGCCAGCTCGGCGGCCGGTGCGG
>JACMQV010000155.1 GCA_014376815.1 Cryobacterium sp. | reverse complement strand
TGTTCCTGGTGCTCACGATCGCAGCAGATCGGCTCGAACTCGCACGCATCTCGCGCTCCGTCGACGAGCGGGCCCAATTCTCGCTGCTGGCCGCCGGCCTCGTCCTGGGCCTGGGCGTCGTCCTGGCGCTGGTCTGGCCCGGGATCGGCTACCCGATCCTCGGGCTCGGGCTGCTCGGGCTCGTCGCCTGGCTGTTCCGGCACGATGTGGCGACCCGGCTCGTGCGCGGCACCGGGCTGCCCCGGTACATGGCCGCCTGCCTCCTGGCCGGCTACGGCTGGCTGGTCGTCGTCGGGACCAGCTGGTCCATCGCCGCCGGCCCGAGCTATTCCGGCCCGGGCTATGACGCGGTCCTGCACGCCGTCTTCCTGGGCTTCGTGATGTCGATGATCATGGCGCACGCCCCGACGATCCTGCCGGCGGTGCTGCGCCGCCCTTTGCCGTACCGGCCAGTGTTGTACGCCCCGGCGCTGCTGCTGCACGCCTCCCTGTTGGTTCGCGTGCTCGGTGACGCGCGCGGCCTGCCCGCGATGGTGCAGTGGGGCGGCGTCGCCAACATCGCGGCGGTGCTGCTCTTCGTGCTGCTGGCCGTGGTCTCGGTGCTGCTCGGTGCGCCCAGGCCCAGGCCCGCCGTTGAATCCACATCAATCCCCAACCCGGAAGTCACCTCATGAGCCGTCGAATGTGGCACCTTCTCACCGGTTATCTGGTGCCCGCCTGGCTCTTCCTCACCGTCGTCGCGGTGCTCATCCACCGCTTCATCCCGGTCGCGCCCTGGTTGATGGTGCACCTGCTGCTGCTGGGCGCGGTCAGCACCGCCGTCCTGACCTGGAGCCAGCACTTCTCCGACACCCTCCTGCGGCGGAAGGCCCCGGGCGGCCGGGCCTCGATGGGCGTCCGGCTCCTGGCGCATACGCTGGGCGCGGTGCTCGTCGTCACAGGCATGGTCGGCGGATGGTGGCCGCTCGTGCTGGTGGGCGGCATCCTGGTCGGGGCCAACGGGCTTCTGCATGCGGGCACCCTCGTCGTGCAGTCGCGCGGGTCCCTGCCGGCCCGCTTCGCGCCCCTCGTGCGGTACTACATGGCGGCGGGCGTCGCCCTGGCCATCGGGGTCACCCTGGGCGTGCTGATGGCCCGCACCGACATCGAGGGGGAACCCTTCGAACGGCTGTTCATCGCCCACATCGGGCTCAACCTGCTCGGCTGGGTGGGCCTGACCGTGGTCGGCACGGTGGCCCTGCTCTGGCCGACCGTGCTGCACAGCCGGGTGCTGCAGACCACGCAGGCAGGCGCACGCGGGACCCTTTCTCTTTTCCTCACCGGGCTCGCGGTGCTCGGCCTCGGCTGCCTGATCGACCAGCGCCTCGTCGCCGCGGCGGGCGTCGCCCTGTATCTGGTGGCTCTCGGCCGGGTCCTGGTCGAGGCGATGCAGCACGCGCGGAGGTCCCCGGCGATCACCTTCGCCGGGTGGAGCATCGGCGCCGCCCTGGCCTGGTTCGGCCTGGCGTGCCTCGGCTTCGGTCTGGTCGTGGGGTTCGCCCCCACCTGGGCCGCAGCCGCCGATCGGCTCGAACTGCTGGTCCCGGCCTTCCTCGTCGGCTTCGCCGCGCAAATCCTGCTCGGGGCGCTGAGCTACCTGCTCCCGGTCGTACTCGGCGGCGGCCCCCGTATCTCCGGGCCCACGGCCCGGGAGCTCGACCGGGGTGGGCTGTTCCGGGTGATCGTCGTCAACGGCGGGCTGTCGATCTATCTGCTGCCGGTACCCAGCCTGGTCAAGGTCGTGGTCTCGCTGCTCGTTGTCGGCACCCTGGCTGCCTTCCTGGTCGTGATGACGAAGGCGATGCGGGTGAACCGGCGGTTGCGCCGGGCCACGGATGCCACAGCCGCACCGCCCCGCCCGGCTGTGCCCGCCGCGGCGTCGCGCCGCCGCACCGGGCCGACCGTCACGGCAGTCGGCGCACTGCTCCTGGCCGTGACCCTGGGGATCGCGCTGGACCCGGCCGCGGCCGGAATCGCGAGCGGCGCGGCATCCGCCGGGGCCGCCGCGAGCCAGGCGACCGGGCACACGACGACGGTGGACATCGTGATGAAGGACACCCGGTTCAGCCCGGACACGATCGAGGTCCCGGTCGGCGACGCGCTGGTGATCAACCTGACCAACTCCGACGACATGGTGCACAACCTCGTTCTTGCCACCGGCGTGGTCTCCGGCTCCGTCGCCCCCGGAACCAGCAAGCGCGTCTCCGGCGGCGTCGTGGGCGCTGACATCGACGGCTGGTGTTCGGTCGCCGGGCACAAGCAGCTGGGCATGACGCTCACCATCGTGGCCGTGGGTGCGCAGCCCGCCACCGGCGATGCGGCGATGCCGATGGAACATGGCTCCGCGCCCTCAGGCGGTACGCCGTCGGCAGCGGACGACCTCGACCTGATCAGGAAACCCTAGGCCGGCTTCGCCGCCCGGGACGCGGCGCTGCCCCCGGCAGCCCCGCCGACCGAGGGAAGGCCGACCGTGCACACGGTGACCATGCGGGTCAAGAACGTCAAGACCGAGGTGTCGCCCGGTGTCACGCAGACCCTCTGGACGTTCAACGGCACCGCCCCGGGGCCGTCCCTGCGCGGCACGGTGGGTGACGTCTTCGACATCACCTTCGTCAACGACGGCTCGATCGAGCACTCGATCGACTTCCACGCGGGCGCTCTGGCCCCCGATCGGCCGATGCAGAGCATCGCACCCGGGCAGAGCCTGACCTACCGGTTCACCGCCACCCGGTCGGGAATCTGGCTCTACCACTGCTCCACCATGCCGATGTCGGTGCATATCGCGAACGGCATGTTCGGCGCCGTCATCATTGATCCGCCCGGATTGGCCCCGGTCGACCGGGAATATGTCCTGGTGCAGTCCGAGCTCTACCTCGGCGCTCAGGGCGGTGAGGCCGATGCCGACAAGGTGGTCGCACAGGCTCCGGACCTGGTGGTCTTCAACGGCATCGCCAACCAGTACGGCGCCCGCCCACTGACGGCCGGGGTCGGGGAGCGGGTGCGCGTCTGGGTGCTCGATGCCGGCCCGAACGTGGGCAGCTCCTTCCACGTCGTCGGCGGCCAGTTCGACACCGTGTTCAAGGAGGGCGACTACCTGCTGCGTGACGGCGGCAGCACCGGCACCGGCGGCTCCCAGGTGCTCGACCTGGCCGTCGCCCAGGGCGGCTTCGTCGGGCTCAGCTTCCCCGAGCCCGGGCACTATCCCTTCGTCAGTCATGTCATGTCCGACGCCGAGAAGGGCGCCCGCGGGGTCTTCCTGGTCAACCCGTGAGACTGGCAGCGGCCGCCCACGCGCACGTCGCGTAATTGAATGTACAGGCATCCTTTCAATTCTGTGGTAACTTTCGAACGCCCCGTGTGACCTATCCGGGGGAGGAACCTCGGCGCCGAGCATCAACGCCCCAGCGACCTTGAACCAGGCAACACGGAAAGGGGCCCACTGTGGTCCGATTGAAAACCAAGGCTCAGAACCTGCGGTCGGAGTTGATGGTTTCCAAGGGCTGGTTACAGGGCGTCGCCCTCGTGATGGTCTTTGGATTCGCCGTGATGGGCTTCCTCGCGGCAATGACGTACACCGATTCCATGCCTCAGCCCAAGCAGGTCGTCGACTCCCAGGGCGCCGTCATCTTCAGCAGCGCGGAGATCACCGCCGGCCAGCAGACGTTCGTCTCTCGCGGCCTGCAGGAGTACGGCTCCATCGTGGGCCACGGCGGCTACCTGGGACCCGACTACACCGCGGACTACCTGCGCCGTTCCGCAACGTACGTCCTCGACGCCCTGACCGAATCCGGCGTCCAGGACCCACATGGCGAGCTGGTCACCATGATGCGCACCAACCGCTACGACGCGGCCACCGGGGACCTGGTCTTCACCGACCTTCAAGTCCAGGCCTTCGAGGCCGTGCAGAGGCACTACGCCGACTTCTTCGGCACCCCGACCACCGCGAACGGCCTGTTGCCCAGCCTGATCACGGATCCCGCCCAGATCCATGAGCTGACCGCGTTCTTCGCCTGGACGGCCTGGGGAGCATCGGCCGAACGGCCCGGCCACAACTACTCTTACACCAACAACTGGCCGGCCGAGGCCCTGGTCGACAATGGTCCGACGGCGGACATCATCCTCTGGAGCGGCCTGTCCCTGATCTCGCTGATGGTGGCGCTCGGTGCGCTCTTCGCCCTCTACGGACGGTGGAGCAAGCGGATGGGCTGGCAGCACGGCGAGGAGACGCCCCCGCTGGCCTTCCGCCAGCCGGGGACCGTCGCGGTGACACCGGCCCAGTCCGCCACCGCGTGGTTCTTCTTCGTGGTGGCCCTGATGTTCCTGGCGCAGGCCTTCCTCGGTGCGGCCGTTGAGCATTACCGGGTCGAGCTGGAGGGATTCTTCGGCCTTGACCTGGCGCAGCTGCTGCCCATCAACCTGGCCCGGACCTGGCATGTGCAACTCTCCCTGCTCTGGACCGCGGCGTCGTTCCTCGCGGCGGGCATCTTCCTGGCGCCCTACATCTCGGGGCACGAACCCAGGCGCCAGCACTGGCTCGCCTACATCCTCCTGGGTGCGCTTGCCCTGGTCGTGGGCGGTTCCCTGGCCGGGGAGGCGCTCAGCATCTTCGGCGTCCAGGGCAGCAAGGACTCGCCGTTCTGGGGCATGCAGTGGGAGTACATCGACCTGCCGAAGTTCTGGCAGGGCCTGCTGACCGTGGGGTTGTTCCTGTGGATCGCGATCATCTACCGCGGCATCCGCGCCCGGCTGAAGTCCGAGCACCGGTTCAACCTTCCGTGGCTCTTCTTCTACTCCGGCCTCTCGATTCCCGCCTTCTACGCCGTCGGCATGCTCGCCGGCACGGAAGTCACGCTCAGCATCGCCGAATTCTGGCGCTTCTGGGTCGTGCACCTGTGGGTGGAGGACTTCCTGGAGCTGTTCACGACCGTGATGGTGGCCTACATCTTCGTCATGCTCGGTGTGGTGCACCGCAAGATCGCGATGCAGATCATCCTGCTGGACGTGATCCTCTACTCGGCCGGTGGCATCCTCGGCACCATGCACCACCTGTACTTCTCCGGCACGCCGGTCGAGCACATGGCCCTCGGGGCGTTCTTCTCCGCTCTGGAGGTGATCCCGCTGACGTTCCTGACGGTTGAGGCGTGGAGCTTCCTTCAGCTGGGCGCCCGGCAGCAATCGCGCAGTTCGGCCCCTTTCCCGCACCGCTGGTCGGTCATGTTCCTCGTGGCTGTGGGCTTCTGGAACTTCCTCGGCGCCGGCGTCTTCGGTTTCCTGATCAACCTGCCGATCGTCTCCTACTACGAGATCGGCACGGCCCTGACGGCCAACCACGCCCACGCGTCCATGATGGGCGTCTACGGGATGATGGGCGTCGGGCTGTCGCTCTTCGCCCTGCGCTATCTGATCCCGGCTGATCGGTGGCCGGACAGGCTCGCGAAGATCTCGTTCTGGTCCCTCAACATCGGGCTGGCCTGGATGACCTTCGCGACCCTGCTGCCGCTGGGCGTGCTGCAGCTGTGGCATTCCGTCAACGACGGCTACTTCGAGGCCCGGAGCATGAACTTCATCACCGGCACCGGCAACACGGTCCTCGAATGGTTGCGGATGCCGGGCGACCTCGTCTTCATCTTCGGCGGCGTGGTTCCCTTCGTCTGGATCGCCTGGCTCGGGGTGCGCTACCGCATCAAGGGCACCACCCAGGATGTTCCGATGGAGGCCCTGTTCGTGGTGGCACAGCCCGAATCGGTCCCCGGCACGGATGACGCGGCCCCGGAATCCGCCTACGGCAGCGGCTACCGCCCGCGCGCGGCAGACGCGGACAGCCTGAATCGTCCAGCCGGGGGCGCCTGATGGGCCCCATCGTCCCGGAGGTCTGGTTCGCGCTGGTCTACGGCGGATTCCTCCTGCTCGTGGCGCACAGCCTGGATCTGCTCGCCCGGAGAAGGGCGGCCAGGAGCACCACGGCGGCCGCCGGAGGATTCAGCTACCACGAGGATCACGACGCCTGGACCTGCTCGGAGGACCAGTGGCTCTGGCCGATGTCCTTCGACCCGGACAACCGGGTCACGCGCTATCGGGCGTCACC
>JACMQV010000020.1 GCA_014376815.1 Cryobacterium sp. | reverse complement strand
GATGCCCGCGACGCGGCCATCATCGCCGAAGCCGCCCGCACCCTCCCGCACGCCTTACGGCCGATCCGACTCGAAGACGAGCAGATCGCTGAGCTCTCGATGCTCTGCGGATTCGACGATGACATCGTCGGCCAGATGACCGCCACCAGCAACCGGATCCGGGGGCTGCTGATGCAGATCCACCCAGCGTTGGAGCGGGTCCTGGGCCCGCACCTCGACCACCCGGCCGTCTTGGATCTCCTCCAGAAATACCCGACACCGACAGCGCTGAAGTCTGCCGGGAAGGTCCGGGTCGGCAGCCGCCTCCTCAAGCTCGCGCCACGAATGGGCCGACGCCTGGCCGAGGAAATCTTCCAGGCGCTCTCTGAGCAGACCGTCATCGTTGGCGGCACTCATGCCACGCGCGCCGTGCTGCCTCGCCTCGCTGAACAGCTCGGCACGCTCCACCGCCAACGCGCCGAGATCGCCGTCGAGGTTGCCGAGCTCGTCGACGCGAGCCCGCTGGAACCCATCATCACCAGCATGCCTGGCGTTGGAGTGAGGACCGCGGCCCGTGTCATCACCGAGATCTCCGGCAAGGAGTTCGCCACCGCCGGCCACCTCGCCTCCTACGCCGGCCTGGCCCCGGTTACCAGACGCTCCGGATCGTCCATCCGCGGCGAGCACCCCTCACGGCGCGGCAACAAAGTCCTCAAACGCACGCTGTTCCTCTCCGCCTTCGCGGCCCTCAGCGACCCCGTCTCACGCACCTACTACGACCGCAAGATCGCCCAAGGCAAACGCCACAACCAAGCCCTCATCGCCCTCGCCCGCCGACGCTGCGACGTCCTCTACGCCATGCTCCGCGACGGCACCCTCTACGAAAACAAAACCCCCGTCAGGACTTGACGAAACACATAGGGGCACCCCCCCGTCTCTCCTCGAAGGCTACCTCGACGGCGAGCCGACGGCCTGACTCCGCTCGGCTTACAGCGGGATGAACGTGTATTCGCCGGTCATATGCTCGCTGCGGCATGCGCCGCAGTAGAGCACGCCGGAGGCCTGCATGGCGAGCACCCGGGGTGAGCACTGAACTACCTTGGGACCGCAGCAGGGCGAAATCACCATGTACGCGCCGGGAGCGGTGGGCGAATGGCCGCTCAGGCCCCGGATGTGGTGGGTGCCTTCGCAGGGCAGGTCGGAGTCAAAGTCGAGCAGGAGAACGGATTCAAGATCACGCAGGGTATCCATGGGAACACAGCAATCACACGGTGGAGCAGAGAAGTGCAGTCGCGGGTGGGAGCTGGCACCTCAGTAGCGACCGCACTGGATGGCCGACGGCACGACCCCGGTCAGGTCGAGAACCGGGGTGATACCCCCGAGCGGAATCCGTCGGCAACGCCAGTCGGGGTAACGACTGGACCTGTGAGCCGGCGCCGCGATGGGTTTCACCACCACGGACCGCACCTGCATGAAACCGGCCCCGGGGAGGGCCATTCTTCAGCGACTGGACGTTGGCAGGAGCATACCCCACGAAACCCGGAACCGCACCGGGTTGACTGCGGCGATTCTCAGGTTTTCTTACCGCCCAGTTCGGGGTTTCGGGACGTGGTCCGGGGTTTCCCGCCCGGGGAATCCAGTCCGTTTTATTTCGGCGCGGGGGTGGGCGTCGCGGTCGCCGGCGGAGCGACGAAGGGCTCGAGGCTGGCCAGGGCCGCGGCCAGGAATTCGTCGTCGTCGACCTTCGCCAGGCGCAGCGCGGTCTCGGCGGCGACCAGCCCGACCAGGACCGGCTCGCCGGTGAGCGGCACCATGTTGATCCAGGTGCGGAAATCGGAGTCGCCGCCGACCGTGGTCCAGAGCGGGGCATCCGTGTCCCAGAACGGTTCGGCGAACTGCAGCCAGATCTTGTCGACGGTGCCCATGCCGAGCGCCGCGATGGCGCCGCGGTGCGCGAACGGCAACGGCGGGTCGAACTCCATCACCTTGGTCTTCAGCACGCCGAGCGGCACCGTGACGATGACCCGGTCGGCGCCCAGGGACTCCCCGTTGCCGAGGCGCAGGCTGGCGCCGCTCTCGCCGTAGGCGATCTTCGTGACCACGCTCGAGCCGAGCAGGTCGACGCCCTCCAGGAGGCCCTCGAAGAGGCCGGCGAAGCCGCCGAGCACCAGGCGGTCCTCGTCGGGGCCAGGGGCGGCCGGGGTGTACCAGGCGGATTGGCCGTCGAGCGGGGCACCGGTGTTCACGTCGAGCACGGTGACGATCTCGAAGTCCAGCCAGTCGGCGTCGGACACGCCGGTGTCGGCATCCGTCGTGGACAGCTTCGAGGCGCCCGAATCGTCGAGGGCCTTGGCCACGGACACGTCTGCGGGCTGATCGGCCGCCCAGGCCAGGGCGGCGTCCACGGCCTTGGCCCCGGTGTCGGGCACGGGCACGACCAGGCCGTCCGAGGTGCGCGTCTCCGACCTGCGGGAAAAGGGGGCCGTGGCGATGCCGAGGCCGGTCAGGTCCTCGTCGAGGGTGGTGTCGCCGCTCGTGCGCACGACGGACGCGCCGAGCTCGATCGGGAACGGCCACTTCTTGTCGGTGACGGTGTCGATGCGGCCGCCGATGCGGTCGCGCGCCTCGACCACGACCACGTCGAAGCCGGCGTCCTTGAGCGCTCGCGCCGCGGTCAGCCCGGCGATGCCGGCGCCGATCACGGCGATACGCTCACCGGTCACGGCGGCGACGATCACCTCCCGGGCGGACCGCGCCCCGGAGGCCCGGGCGCCCTGCACGGTGCCGGGCGCGTCGATCGAGGTGGCCTCGCCGGCGAAGAACAGGCGGCCGTCGACGGGCTGGCCGAGCGCCTCGCGCTGCTCGGGGGTGGCCCCGACGGCGGGGAAGCTGTGCGAGCCGCGCGCGAACGGGTCCGCCGACCAGGACGAGCGGCGCAGGTTCTCCGGCCGGGGCACGAGGGAGGGGGTGGGGGTGGGCGACGTGCTCACGGATGCCGTGGGCCTGGGGCTCGGTGGGACGCACGCGGTGAGGGCGACCAGGCTCAGTCCCGAGACCGAGCCGATCAGAAAGGTTCGACGTTTCATCGCTGTGTCCGCGTCAGGGCTGGGGCACGCCGTTGTCGGCGCTGACGCTCTCCTTTCCGAGCTTGGCCGGGCAGTACGTCCAAACTACCTCAGGCGAGAGGGCGCGGGGCGGCATGGCGCGGGCTGCCCGGCGCGGCGGCGCGCGCTAGCCCTGTGGCGCCTGCAGCTGAAGGAAGCCGTCGGTCAGCAGCTCCCGCACCCTCGGGAGCAGGTCAGCGCCGAGCTCGCGCTCGTCCACGTCGAGCAGTTGGGCGAGCGCCGCGATGATCGAGCCGACGTCGAGGTCGCCATCGCAGGCCCCGATCAGTGCGGCGAGCGCGGTGTCCAGGGGGATCGAGCGGCCGAAGCCGCTGCCCTGGTGCAGGGTGATCAGAGTCGGGTCCTCCTGGCCGGGCCAGTAGTGCCGCTCCTCTGTGACATCGGGGGCGACGACGAGACGGGTCCGGGCGAGGCGGGCGTCATCCGTGGCCGCTTGCCAGTCGTGCGCGGCCAGGCAGTCGGCGAGGTGGCCGCCGATCCCGGCCGGGTTGTGGCCGAGGGCGCCGGGGAGGCGCTCGAGGCGGCGGAGGCCGGGCCCGCCGGGGGCTCCCGCGCCGGCCGGGCGTCGCAGCAGCAGGTAGCCGAAGCCGACCTGGGTCACCCCGCGGGCCTCGAAGTCGTCCAGCCAGGCGCCGTAGAGACGGTCGAAGTCGGCGGTGTCGGCGCGGGTGCCGCCGTCGCGGATCCAGGTCTCGGCATAGAGGGTGGGCGGCTGCACCTCCCGTTCGATGATCCAGGCCTCCAGCGCGACGACATCCGTCACCCCCACCCCATCCCGCGCAGCCCCGTCCCGCCCAGCCCCGTCCCGCCCAGCCCCGTGCGAATTTGACGGAGATTCTGCTCCCCCGAGTGTCACAGGTGTCGAATTCGCGCCGTTTCGGGCAAAATCTCCGTCGAATTCGTCAGGGCGCACCGGGGACGGGGTGTCGAGCCAGCCCGCCAGGCGGTCGAACGCGTCCTGACGGGCGTGGTATTCCCAGTTGCCGAGCATCTGGGCCACTCCGTGCGGGGTGAGGTGGTCGGCAGCGCCGCGCACGACCGCCTCGACGAGGGCGTCGCCGACCAGGCCGCCGTCGCGGTACTCGTAGCTCGGCACACCCGCCACCCGCGGGGTGATCACGAACGGCGGGTTGGAGATGATGTGGTCGAAGCGCTCTCCCGCGACCGGTTCGTACAGGCTGCCCAATCGGAACTCGATGTTGTCGATGCCGTTGAGCTCGGCGTTCAGGGCCGCGAGCTCGAGCGCGCGCGCGGAGATGTCGGTGGCGACGACCCGGTCGGCATGCCGGGATGCGTGCATCGCCTGGATCCCGCACCCGGTACCGAGGTCGAGCGCGCTGGCCACCTCGGTCGGGATCAGCAGCCCGCTGAGGGTGAGGGACGCCCCGCCCACCCCGAGCACATGCGTCTCGCCGAGCGGGTGGCCGAGCGCGAGCTCGCCCAGGTCGGACGCGATCCACCAGCTGCCGGCGCCGTGCGCGTCCACGAAACTGTACGGCCGCAGTTCGAGCAGCGGGCGGAGCAGGGCAGGGGCCTCGTCGCCGGAAGCGCCGACCTGGACGGATGCCGCCAGGCCGAGCTCCACGGCCCCGGCGGCGGTCAGCGCGGGCAGGGCTGCGTCGAGATCCACCCGGTCAACGGGCAGGCCGAGCACGAACAATCGGGCCAGCGTGGCGCAGGGTTCGGTGTGCCCGAGCGTTTCCCGGAGGCCGGCGAGCGCCCGCAGGGCCGGGACCCGCTGGTTGCGGTGCAGCGCGGCATCCGCTTCGATCCCCCAGAGGCCGGTCAGGGCCGGCACCGAGTAGTTGGCGGCGGCGAGGTCGGAGCGGAGGCGGTCGATCAGTGCAGAAGTCACCAGTCCATTCAACTGCACCGGTCAACTGCACCGGTCAACTGCACCGGCACCTTCCTAGCGGCGCTCCTCGGCCACGCTGTTGCCGCCGTCGACCACGATCGTCTGCCCGGTCACGTACGACGCGCCCGGCGAGGCCAGCCAGGCGATGACGGATGCGACCTCCGCCGCCGTGCCGCTGCGCCCGACCGGCACGAGCGCCCCCTCGAGCACCTCGCTGTCCAGCTGGGACCCGGTCTTGATCCAGCCCGGCGCGACCGCGTTCGCGGTGATGCCGAGCCACGCCTCGTCCACGGCGAGCGCCCGGGTGAGCCCGGCGAGTCCCGCTTTCGCCGCGGCGTAGGTGAGGTCTCCGCGGGACGCCATCACCGGCCCGCTCACGCTGGACACCGTCACGATCCGCCCCCACGCGGCCTCGTGCATGAAACCGATCACGGTGCGGGTGGCGTGGAAGGCCGTCGAGAGGTTGATCGCGAGGCCGCGGTCCCACTCCCCCGCCTCGGTCGTGCTGATGTCGCCATGCAGCATCTCGGCATCGCCGACGGCGACCATGCCGGCGTTGTTGACCAGGACCGTCGGGGCCAGTCCCCCGGCCGCGAGCGCGAGGGTGAGCACCCGCGCGCCGGCCTCGGTGTCGAGGGTGCAGACGACGCCGGATGCCGTGACGCCCAGTGCGGTCAGCTCGGCCACGCGATCGTGGACCCGCCCGGTCGTGGCGGTGAGCACGATCTGCGCACCCAGCTCGCCCAGCATCCGTGCCGCGGCGAAGCCGATGCCTGAGGCGCTGCCGGCCCCGGTGACCAGGGCCGTGCGCCCGGTCAGATCCCAGGCGTCCGGGAGGGCGAAGACAGCGGGCAGACCGGCAACCTCGGGGAGAGTCATGGCGTCATGTTAGCCTCTGCCGGCGGCGCGGTCGCCGGTCGCCACGCCCGTCCGCCCGCGGCGGGCGGACGCGCGGGTGGCTAGCCCTTCTCGGCACCCTCTGTGGTGTTGGTGAGGCGCTTCTGGAAGACGAAGAACATGATGGCGATCGGGATGGTCATCAGCACCGCGGCGGCCATCTTCAGCGGGAACTCGTTGCCCGAGCCGAGCTGGCCGGAGAACAGCGACGCGATACCGGTGGTGAGGGTGTTGGTCTCCGGGCTCTGCCGGGAAACGATGAAGTGGCCGAATTCGTTCCACGAGCCCTGGAAGCTGAGGATGAACAGGGTCACCAGGGCGGGACGGGCCATCGGCAGCACGATGGTCCAGAAGGTGCGGAACACCCCGGCGCCGTCCAGCCGTGCCGCCTCCTCGACCCCGGCCGGAATGGATTCGAAGAACTGTTTCATGATGAAGATGCCCGCGGCGTCCACGAGCAGCGGCACGATCATGCCCGCATAGCTGTCGTACATGCCGAACTGCTTCAGGATCAGGAACCGCGGGATCAGCAGCACCACTCCCGGCACGGCCATCACGGCGACCAGTGAGGCGAAGATGAGGCTTCGGCCGCGGAACCGCAGGCGGCTCAGCGCGTACCCGGCCAGGGAGTCGAAGAAGACCCGGCCGAGGGTGATCGTGATGGTCACGAAGATGGTGTTCATCGTCCACAGCGGAAGCGGGACATCCGTGAACAGCCGCTCGAACGAGGCGAACGACCAGGTCTGCGGGATCAGCCGGAGCGGCTCGTTGGTGGCCTCGTCGTCGGTCTTGAAGGCCGACGAGAGGGTGATCAGGAACGGGTAGATGTAGAGCAGGGCCAGCACACTGAGCATGACGTAGCTGGCGCCGGCGCCGGTGCGCAGCCGCCAGGCGACCGACCGTTTGCGCCGCGGGGGCGCGGGGCGGGGCGCCGGCTCGGGGGCCACTGGGGGTGAGGCCTGGGGGGTGGTCACGGCGGTCATTTGCCTTCTCCGGCCTGGTTCGAGGAGGGATCTCCGGTGGCGGGATCTCCGCTGGCGGAACTCCCCCGGGAGGGATTCCCGGTGGCCGGTTTCCGGGCCGAAGCGGATGCCGCGGTGGTCGCCCCGACGCCGGCGTTCCGATCTGCGGCGATCGCACCGGCCAGGGCCCGGCTCACCTTGCCCTTGTCTTTCCGGTCCCGGAGCACAAAGCGCTGCAGGGCGGTCAGCAGGATGATGATGACGAACAGGATGAACGAGATCGCGGCGCCCTGTCCCCAGTTCAGCTGTTTGAACGAGGTGTCGTACGCCAGGTACGCGGGTGTCAGCAACGTCTTGCCGGGCTTGCCGCCGCCGGTCAGGTAGATCTGGTCGAACACCTGCCAGGTGCCGATCAACCCGAGCGTGAGCACGGTGAAGAGGGTGGGCTTGAGCATAGGCAGGGTGACCGAGAAGAACTTGCGGAACGGGCCGGCGCCGTCCATCAGCGCGGCCTCGTCGACCTCGGCGCCGATCGCCTGCATGGCCGCGATGAAGAGCAGCATGAAGGTGCCGGAGGTGGTGAACACGGCGAGCAGGATGATCGCGCACATCGCCACGCTGGGACCGCTCAGCCAGTCCCACCAGGTGACTCCGAGGGGGCCGCCGCCGGTGAGCGCCGCGGGGGCGTTGATGCCGACGCTGCCCAGGATGAGGTGCAGCACCCCGCGCGGGTCGGCGAACCAGACCGGGCCGTTGCCGCCGAACAGGCCGATGATCTTGTTCACGGCGCCCGTCGCCCCGAACAGGAACAGCCAGATCGCGGTGATCGCGATCGAGCTGGTCACGGAGGGGAAGTAGAAGGCGGTGCGGAAGAAGCCACGGCCCTTGAGGATGCGCCGGTTCACCTGCACCGCGAGGAACAGGGCCAGTCCCGTCTGCAGCGGAACCACCAGCAGCACGTAGTAGAGGTTGTTGCGGATCGAGGTGCCGAAGTCCTTCTGGGCGAGCCCCGGATCCGTCAGGACGGCATCGAAGTTCTTCGTTCCCACGAAGTTGACCTGCGGGTTCAACGGGGACCCCAGCCCGCTCCAGTCGCTGACGCTCACCCAGATGGCGAGGATGACCGGCACGACCAGGAAGATTCCAATGATGATGATCGGCGGGGTGATGAACAGCCAGCCGTACTTCGCCTCGCCGCGATGCACGCTCGATCGAGACGTGCCACGGCGGCGATTCGGGGCAGACCCTGCCCCACCGGATGCCGTGCCGGCATCCGTTGTTGGAGTGGTGCTGCCCCGAATCGCGCTCATGATGTCCTGCCTACTTCTTGTTCGCTGCGTCGAGGGCGGCCTGCAGGTTCGTCTGCAGCGCGCTCAGGATCGCCTTGGGGTCAGCGGTGCTCAGGCCCTGCAGCTGGGCGTTGAAGTCGCTGATCACGGTGGATGCGCCGGCGAACGCGACCGGGCTGACCGCGTAGTCGTTGCTCTTGACGAAGGACGCGTTCTGCGGGTACGTCGTCGAGTAGACCTTGGCGGCCGACTCGGTCGACGGGATGACCCCGAATGCGTCGGAGAACTTCAGCTGCTGCTCGTCGGTGGTGAGGAACTTCACCAGGCTTTCGGCGGCGGCTGTCGTCTTGGACTGGGCCGGGATGCCCCAGCAGTTGCTGAAGGTGAAGGTCGACTGCCCACCGGGGCCGGCGGGAAGTTCAACGGCCTTGTACTTCAGGTCGGGGTAGTCCGTCTTGAGCCCGCTGATCCAGGGACCCTCGATGACCATGGCGGCCTTGCCCTTGCCGAGCGCCTCGCCGCTCCAGCCGGAGTCGAGGTCTGCCGGGAACTTGAGCACGCCGTCGGTGAGGAGCTTCTTCACCTCGGTGAGTCCGGCGAGGTTCTCGGCCGAGTCGGCCGTGACCTTCTTGCCGTCCTTGGACAGCATCGATCCGCCGGCCTGGTTCATGAAGGTGCCGATCCGGGCGTATTCCGCTCCGAAGGACAGCCCGGCCGTGTCGGCCGTGGTGAGCTTCGTGGCGACGGCCTCGAGGCCGGCCCAGTCGGTGGGGATGTCCGCGTCGGTCAGGCCGGCCGCGTCCCACTTCTCGGTGTTGATGATCAGGCCGAGGGTGGAGAAGTCCTT
>JACMQV010000019.1 GCA_014376815.1 Cryobacterium sp. | reverse complement strand
TCCTGGCAGGCAACGTGCTCAGGCCCGAAGCCGCGGTGGGCGCTGTGGGAGACCCCGACCTCTTCCTGGCCGGGACCGACGGGTGGATCCACTTGCCGGAGACCCCGGCCATCCCGCCGTTCCACCCCGACATCCTGGCGCCGGATCTGCTGACCACCTATATCTTCGGGTTCCGCAATGTCACCGGCCTGACCGACGTCCAAAGGACGAACCAGAAGAACAAGGCCCAGCACTCCGCTCCGATGTTCTGGACGAAGCAGTTCGACCCCACCAGTCCGGTCGACTTCACAGTTCAACTGACCAACCTCGGCCTGGCTCTGCGGCCCGACCTGTTCGACGCGCACACCCTGCACTGGCACGGCTTCCGCAATGTGATCCCGTTCTTCGACGGGGAACCGTCCGGATCGGTCGCGATCAGGACGGGACGGGTCTTCACCTACGTCTACCGGCCCCGCGAACCCGGAACCTACATGTTCCACTGCCACGTGGAGGACGTCGAGCATGTGCAGATGGGCATGACCGGCCTGGTGTTCGTCCGTCCGCTGCAAGATGGCCAGACCATCGGCGGCCACAGCAAGTTCATGTACAACGACGGCGACGGCTCGACCGGCTTCGATCGAGAGTTCGGCATGTTCCTCTCGGAGGTGTGGGCCGAGGCCCACTGGGCGGATGCCCACATCCAGCTGCCGCAGTGGAGTGACTACCGAGCCGACTTCGGGTTGCTCAATGGGCGCGTCTACCCGGACACCATCGCCCCCAACGCCCCGATCGACGCCGCGGCATCCGTGCACTCCCTCGCGGTACAGACCGAGACTCTGACCGGGGATTTGATCGCCCCCGTCGGGCACCCGGAGCTGCAGTACCAGCCGCAGTCGTCGCTGGTGACCTGTAACGCCGGCGAGACGGTTGCACTGCGATTCGCCAACCTCGGCTTCCGGGAGCAGGCGATGACCACGGCCGGGATCCGGATGCGGGTCGTCGGGCGCGACGCCACGCCCATGCGGGGACGTGACGGCACCGATACGTCCTACGAGACCGAGACGATCAACATCGGCCCGGGTGAGAGCTTCGATGTCGTCTTCATCGCGCCCGACCACACCGGTCCCGGCTTTGACACCTACATGCTCTACAACCGCAATTACCCCGTCACAAACAACCTGGCGCCAGGCGGAATGGGCGGTCAGGCCACCGAGATCCGCGTGTATGCCGCTGGCGGCATCCCTCCGCAGAGCTATCCGAACGACCTGGGAGTCTGAGAGCCATGATGAAAGGGACCGCCGTGCTGCAAGGGAAGGTTCGCACCCGGGGCGTGCGCTGGGCAGCGCTGCTGATTGCGCTGCCCCTGGTCGGAGCCGTGATGAGCTCGTTCACCCCGGCGGCGATCGCCGCGCCCCCCGCGCGGGTCGGCATCGAATGCACCACTGGCGTGGGTGGCGGTGCCACGACTCCGATTTTCAACCTGACCACCAAGACCGGATACATCAGTCTGCCCGACGGGAACACGGCGTTCATGTGGGGGTACTCCAGCGGGTTCGGCGCATTCCAGCACCCCGGCCCAGTGTTGTGCGTCAACGCCGGAGACACCGTCACGGTGATACTGCACAACACACTGCCCGAGGCCGCGTCGATCGTCTTCCCGGGGCAGGAGAACGTTCTGGCCAACGGGATCCCGGCGCAACCCCAGTCGACGGGGGCCGGCCCGATCACCTCGCTCACCAACACGGCCGCGGCCGGGGGTGGGACCGTCACCTACAGCTTCTTGGCCGCCAACCCGGGAACATTCCTTTACGAGTCCGGCACCAACCCAGAGAAGCAGGTGCGGATGGGCCTGTTCGGGGCGCTGATAGTGCGCCCCTCGGCCGTGCCGACGGGAGGAGCGGCCGGGTCGACCGCGAGCGAGTACGCCAACAACAGGAAAGACAGCCGGTTCAAGCCGAGCCAGGAATTCATGGTGCTGCTGAGCGAAATCGACCCCTACCAACACCAGGCCGTCGAGAACAACAAGAGCTTCAACATGAACAACTACCACCCGCGCTATTGGCTCATCAACGGTCGCGGATACCCCGACAGCATCGCGGACAATGGCGCGAGTTGGCTTCCCGCTCAGCCCTACGGGGCACTCGCTCAGATCACGGAGTTCAACCGCACCGCCACCACGCCGGACCAGCCCGGGATGGCCCGGTACCTCAACGTTGGCACCGAGGACTATCCGTTCCACCCGCACGGCAACAACGGCCTGGTGATCGCTCGAGACGGCCGCCCGCTCGAGGGCCCCGCCGGGCAGGATCTCTCGTTCGAGAAGTTCGCCATCAACATCGGTCCGAGCCAGACCTGGGACGTGCTGTTCAAGTGGTATGACGCTGAGAACTACTCCCCGTCCAACCCGGTCCCGGTGACGGTGCCGGCGCTGGCCGACCAGTCGATCGGCGTCTTCTACAGCGGAAGTCCGTACCTCGGGACCAAGGAAGCCTTGCCCCCCGGCATCCAGAGCGTGAACCAGTGCGGGGAGTACTACATCATTTCCCACAATCACGCCCTGTTCCAGATCACGTCCTGGGGCACGAATATGACCGGACCGATCACCTACATGCGGATCGACCCGCCGACGCCCAACAGCTGCGGCTGACCAGGAAGGTGTGGAGAACAATGTCTCACCCGAAGAGCATGAAAAAAGTGATCTCGTCTCTCGTCACCGCGCTGGTGTCGGCCGGAGGACTTGCCGTACTGGTGGCCCTCTTCGGGCCGGCAACGACCGCTCAAGCCGCAACCGCGGCGTGCACCGCACCGGGCGACCTGTATGCGGTGTCGGGGTCGACGACCATTGCCGGCCAGAACGTGACGGTCTGGGGCTACCGCACCACTGCGGGAACCGTGTCCCAGCCCGCCGGACCCACGCTGTGTGCCACCGTCGGGGACACCGTCACGATCACGCTGCACAACCAGCTGACCGAGAACACCGCGCTGCTCTTCCAGGGCCAGCAAATGGTGCCGGACCGCACCGGCGCCGCGCCCGGCGCAACCAGGTCGTACACCTTCACGGCCAGCCGACCCGGCACCTACCTCTACGAAGCGGGCCTGGTACCCGGCGCGCAGCACCAGGTGTCGATGGGCCTGTATGGCGCACTGATCGTGCGCCCGGCGACAGCCGGCCAGGCCTACGACGCGAGCACCACCTTCGATGACGAGGCGGTCGTGCTGCTCAGCGAGATCGATCCGGCACTGAACAACGCCGCCAACCCGGCGGCCTTCGACATGCGTAATTACGCCCCCCGGTATTCCCTGATCAACGGGAAGGCCTACCCGAACACCGACACCATCCCGGCGACGGCCGGGGGCAACAAGGTACTGCTGCGCTACGTCAACGCCGGCAGTCGCTACCACTCACTGGCATCGCTGGGCACCGATCAGAGGGTCATCGCTCTCGATGGCAGCCCGTTGACATATTCACGTCATTACGTTGCGGAAACATTCGGCCCGGGTCAGACGGCGGATGCCGTCGTCACGGCTCCGGGCGCGACGACCGCCGTGACCCGCGTGCCGATCTACGACGGCAGCCTCCTGCTGCACAACAGCACCAGCGCAGGTACCGGCGGAATGCTCACCTTCGTCACCGTCCCTGCGAGCGCTGCCGGCGGATCCGATACCACCGGACCGGTCACCACTGCGGTCGCCTACACGGCGGGCGTCCTGAAGGCCACCATCGACGACACCACGACCGGCGGATCGAGCGTCGCGGGCGCCGAGTACTTCATCGACACCGTGACGGGCACGGGCACCTCGATGGAGGGCAGCGGCGCCGGAGGCGTGTCTGTCACGGCGTCGCTGACCATCCCCACCGGCCAGCACGTCCTCTACGTCCGGGGGCAGGACTCTGCCGGCAACCGCGGCGTTCTCAGCTCCGTACTGGTCACCGGCGGCGACGCGACCGGCCCAACCTCGAAGTCCCCGTCTCTGACCCCCGGCCTCACCAACGGGTCGGCGTCGCGTCTGATCGCTGTGCATGCCACGGGGGATGACACCGCAACGGGCGGCTCGAACATCACGGACGGCGAGTACTTCATCGACGCTGTCGGCACGGACGGATCGGGAGCGGTCATGACGGTGAATACCGCCGCACCGACGGCCAGCCTGGATGCAGTGATCCCCGCGGGAGTCCTCGGCTCCCTCGCCGAAGGCAACCACCTTGTCTCCATCCACAGCAAGGATGCCGCGGGCAACTGGGGCGCGCCGGTCGCCATCACCCTGGTGGTCGACAAGACTGCCCCCGCCACCTCTGGAGTCGTGGTGGCGCCGACACCCAATAACGGTACGCTCGCCTTCAACGGCAGCCCCTCGGCCGTGCGGGTGACGGTGGCGACGATGACCGATCCCCTCGGCGCCGGCGCCAACAGCACCATCAATGCAGCCGAGGCCTTTATCGACACGGTCACCGCGAACGGCACGGGCATCGTGGTCAGAGCCACCGACAGCGTGTACGACAGCGCGTCGGAGTCCGGCTACTTCGAGATCCCGCTCGCGACTGTCGCGCTGCTGGCCGACGGCGATCACAGCATCTCCGTGCATGCGAAGGATGCCGCGGGCAACTGGGGTGCCACCGCGACCACGACCCTGGTGGTCGACAAGGTCAAGCCGGTGGTCAGCGCTGTGACGGCGACACCGAACCCGACCGCGGGTGCCACCTCGGTGAACCTCACCGCGCAGGCGACGGACAGCCGCACGACGGTCACTCGCGCCGAGTGGTTCTCCGGCGCCGACCCGGGGGCCGGCAACGGCACAGCGATGACCGTCACCGGCACCGGCCCGACCTGGACTGTGGCTTCGCCGGTCGACGTCAGAGGCTTCGCCGAGGGTGCCCGCACCCTCACAGTGCGGGTGCGGGATGCGGCCGGCAACTGGAGCGTGACCGCTTCCACGGTGGTGCAGGTGCAGGCGGCTCTGTCGTTCTCCACCTTCGGCAACAGCAACCCGCCCGGTGTGGGGGGCACGGCCGACGATGCCGATATCTACAGTTGGAACGGCACCGCCTTCGCCCGGGTCTTGGACGTGAGCCTCGCGCCGTACTCCCTGCCGGGCGCCGCCAATGTCGATGGTTTCGACCGGGTCGATGCCACGCACTTCTACCTCTCCTTCACCGACCAGGTGAACGTGCCCGGGATCGGGATTGTGCAGGACGAAGACGTCGTCTACTACAACGCGGGCACCTGGTCGCTGTACTTCGACGGCAGTGTGCGGGGTCTCACCGGGAGCAGGGCAACGGATCTGGATGCGATCAGCGTCGTCGGGGGTCAGCTGTACTTCTCCACCGACAACGCCGCCGTGCCTCCGGGGGTCTCTGGAGCTGGTGACGACGCCGACATCTACAGCTGGAACGGCGCCACGTTCAGTCGGGTGATCGACGCGAGCGCCGCGCCCTACAACCTGCCGGCCAACGCGAATGTCGATGGATTCGTCCGGGTCGACGCGACCCACTTCTACCTGTCCTTCAGTGCAGACACCACAACAGTGCCGGTGCTGGGCGCGGTGCAGGACGAAGACATCCTCTACTACAACGCGGGAACCTGGTCGGTCTACTTCGACGGCACCGCCCACGGACTCACCACCGGAAACCTCGACATCGACGCCTTCGACATCCCCTAGCAAACATCGCCAGCTGGCCGGCAACCCCGTTCTCCGGGCGGAAGAGAGGGAAACACCATGATCACCGAGACGATGCCCGAGTCGAGCGCTGAGCCCGAGGCCGAGGGAGACCAGACGCGACCCCGCCGCTGGCGGTTGCTGGCGATCGGCCTCGTGGCTGTGCTTCTGGTCGGGGGCGGCACGAGTGCCGCCTTGGGCTGGTGGCCGGGGCAGAAGGCAGACGTTCGCGCGGGGACCACGCTGGTGACGGCCGAAGGCATGGCCGCCCGCTACGGGATCGATGTCAACCTGATCGGCCTGACAGCGGCAGGGGGACTCGTCGAGTTCCGCTATCAGGTGGTGGACCCCGACAAGGCCGATCGGATGATCCACGACGAAAAGCTGCTTCCCATCGTGGTCGTCGAGGATACCGGGGCGACGATGGTCATCTCCCGGCCCCATCACGCGTCGGAAATCACCCTGGGCGGAACTTATTTCTTCCTGTTCGCCAACGCACACAACGCCATCCACGCCGGGTCCAAACTGACGCTGGTGATGGGGGACTCCCGCATCGAGCACATCGTGGCCCAGCAATGAACCGCGTCTGGTTGCGGAGGGCGAGCGGCCTGACCGCGATCCTGATGGCCGTCTTCGTCCTGGTTCTGTTCGGGGCGACGCCGGCGTGGGCACACAGTGAGCTCGAGCGATCCGACCCGCCCAACGAGGGCGTGATCGCCGTCGGCAGATCCACCTTCACCCTCTGGTTCACCGAGGCGGTCTCCGCCCAGGCCAGCAGCTTCGAGCTCCACACCTCCGACGGTGCGCGGGTGGCCACGGAGGTATCCGTGTCCCAAGCCGATGACAAGGGCATCGTCCGAATCTCCACACGACCGCTCGCGAAGGCGACCTATGCGCTGGACTGGAAGGTGTTCGCAGTCGATGACGGTCACACGACCCAAGGTTCGGTGGTCTTCGGCGTCGGCACGCGGCCCGCGGTGATCGCTCCCTCCGCCGGAGGGATCTTCGATCCTTCCGGACTGCTGCTCCGCTGGATCGACCTGTCGGCGATCATGCTCGCGATCGGCGCGGTGGTCGTCTCCGGTCGAGTGTTCGGCTCGATGGGCGAGATGGGCGTCTCGCCCCGTCGGCGTTCTCTCCTCGTCGGAGCGCTCGCTCTTGGCGTGGCCGTCGTGTCCGGCGCAGTCGCCCCCTTTCTCCTCACTCAACGCGGAGGCAGCTCTCTCGGGGAGTGGTTCGGCACCACTTGGGCCACCCTGACCGGTATCGAATGGGGCCACCTGTGGCTTGCCCGGGAGATCGCGCTCGCGATCGCGGCCGGCACCGTGTACTGGGCGACGCGCACCTCCCGAGCCGAAGGGCGGCTGATGATCGCAGCCCTGGCGCTCGCGCCTGTCGTCGGGCTGGAGGCGTGGGCCGGTCACGCCTCGAGTCTGCCCAGCGGATCCGCGTTGGCTGTCGTCGCATCCGCTTCCCACCTCGTCGCCGCGGGAGTGTGGGCCGGCGGCCTTGCGATACTCGCCTTCTGCCTGATCCCCATGATGCGCATCCACCCGGATGCGCGCGCCCGAATCCTGGGATCGGCCTGGCGAAGCTTCGGCCCGATGGCCGCTATCGCCACGGCCGTCCTGGTGGCGACGGGCATCTACGAGGCCGGTCTGCACATCCCCGACCTGAGTTTCGTGGCCGCGACCGTCTATGGCGGCGCCGTCGCCGCGAAGCTCGTCCTGGTCATCGTCGCGCTGGCGCTCGCGGCGATCAACACGATGCTCGTCAATCCGCCTCTGGCGGCCCGGGTGGGTCGCGTCCTCCGGCGTCAGGGGGGATGGGTTCCGCTTTCGCGGCGCCGATTCGTCACCGTCGTCGCCGCCGAGGTGTTCGTGCTTGCTGTTGCCGTTGGTGCCGCCGGTGTGCTCACCTCGGTTCCCACGGCTCGGGAGATCGCCATAGCGACGAGGCAGACGGAGCTGCACACTGCCACCGTCGACGGGCTCTTCGTCACGCTCGAGGAGGTGGCCGCCGGGCAGGGCCAGAGCCGTTTGATCGTCCGATCCCGTTCGATCGTGAAGCTGGAGGAGGCGCCCGTCAGCGCCGTCTCGGTCGCCCTCGCCGGCCCGACCGGCACACGCGAGGTGCAGTTCGACCGCATCGAGCCGGGACGCTATGAAGCAGAGACCGTGAAACCCGGGCCCGGCGCGTGGATAGCCTCCGTGTCGCTGGAACGCGACGGCCTGCCCACGGCGGTCACCAGGCTCCGGCTGACCGTCCCTGCCGAGAATGCCGAAACCGTCCGTCCGCTGCAGCTCGTGACGTCCGCTCTGGCCGTTCTGCTCCTGGCCGTGGCCCTCGGTGCCCTCCTGACCGCCCGCCGGCGCCCGGAACCCGCCGTGGAGCCCGCGTCGCTCCACGAGTTCAGCCCAACGGGAAGAAGATAGGGAGCCGACGATGAGGAAGACCCTCGCCGTGACCGCGTTAGTCGCTCTTCTCGTAGGAGGGCTCGCCCCGGCCGCGTCGGCTCGGACCAGCACCCCGTCGGGAATCGGCAGGCTGTCCGCCGGTGTCCACTCGATGCTGGCCACCCTTCCTCGCGGCGAGATGACCACGGTGATCGTCACCCTGCGGGAGCAGACCAATCTGAAACGCGTCAAGGGGGCCAACCGTGCGGCACGACTGAACGGCACGATCCAGGCGTTGACGGCCACGGCGAACAGCACTCAGGTTCCCCTCCGGGCGCTGTTACGCGCCCGGGCCGCCCAGGGAAAGGTGGCAGGGACGACACCCCTGTGGGTCGTCAATGGAATCTCGGTGACCGCCACCGCAGACGTGATCCAGGAGCTGGCGGCCCGCCCAGAGGTGGCGAGCATCACCCCCGACACGGTCGCGGTGGTTCCGTCCTCCGGAGCGCCGGAACCCGGCCTCAACACGGTGAGCGCCCCGGCACTGTGGAACCTCGGGTTCACCGGGCAGGGCGTGGTGGTCGCGAGCCTGGACAGCGGTGTCGACATCACTCATCCCGACCTCGCGGGCAGATGGCGCGGAGGCGCAGGCGGCTGGTTCGACCCCTACGGCGAGCATCCCGTGACCCCGACCGACCTCTCCGGCCACGGGACCGCGACGACCGGTGCGATCCTCGGCGGTGACGCAGGCGGCACGTCGATCGGGGTGGCCCCCGGCGCAACGTGGATTGCGGCGAAGATCTTCAACGACAGGGGAGCGGCGACCGTCACCGCGATCCATCAGGCATTCCAGTGGGCACTCGACCCGGATCACGATCCGACTACCGCAGACGCGCCCCAGATCGTGAACGGATCCTGGTCGATCGGCGCGGGGCCCGGCTGCGACCTCTCGTTCCAACCCGACCTCCAAGCGCTGCGCACGGCCGGTATCCTGCCCGTCTTCGCGGCCGGAAACTACGGCTCGGGGGTTTCCTCCAGCGTCAGTCCGGCCAACTACCCCGAGGCCGTAGCCGTCGGCGCTGTCACCGGTGCAGACGTCATCGACACGTCCAGCAGTCGCGGGCCATCCACGTGCGGGGGGCGCACCAAAGTGTTCCCTGACGTTGTCGCGCCCGGCGTCAACATCCGCACTGCCGACCTCTACGGCATGTACCAGACGGCATCTGGCACATCGATGGCGGCTCCGAGCGCGTCCGGCGCGCTGGCGCTGCTGCTCGGCGCGCTCCCGGGGCTCTCCACCGATCAGGCGCAGGCCGCGCTCACGGCGACCGCCGTCGATCTCGGCGTTGCGGGACCCGATACCGCCTACGGCAACGGACGAGTCAATGTCCTGGCCGCGTACCAGTGGCTTCTTGCGCAACAGGACTTCGGCGTAGCTGTCACGCAGCCCGACGCGACGTCGATCGCCGGAGGAAGCCTGAGCCTTCCGGTCCAGGTCACCCGCGCCTTCGGCTTCAGCGGATCCATCTCGCTGTCGCTGTCCGGGCTGGGCGCGACGGAGGCGGACTGGACGTTCACCCCGGTCGTCCTGCCTGCGGGCTCGAGCGCCTCGCAGCTGCTGGTCACCACGACGTCCGCGATTCTCCCCGGCAGTCATCCGTTCACCATCACAGCCAGCAGCGGCGCGATCAGCAGAACCGCGACGGGAACTCTGACGATCACAGCGCCCGCCGTGGGAGACACCACCGGTCCGGTTACCCGGTCTGCGTCGATCACACCGAGTCCCACCAATGCGTCGATCGACGCCACCCTGCGTGCTTTCGGTGATGACGTCTCGAGCGGGGGCTCGAACATCGCGCAGGCCGAGTACTTCACGGACACCCGGGGTGCCGACGGGACGGGCACGGCGATGGCTGTCGTCCCCACGGCGCCCGCCGGCGCACCGACCGCCAGCCTGGAGGCGACGATCCCCGCGGCTACCGTGAGCGCCCTCGCGGACGGTAACCACGTGCTCTTTGTGCATGCGCGAGATGCGGCGGGAAACTGGGGTGTGACGGAGATGACGACGCTGCTCGTCGACAAGAGCAAGCCGGTGCTCGGCACTGTCGCGGTATCTCCGAACCCGACGGCGGGAGCCGCATCCGTGAGCGTGGCGGCGCAGGCGACGGATGCCTTCTCCACGGTGACCCGTGCGGAGTGGTTCACGGGTGCGGATCCCGGCGCGGGCAACGGGATGCCGATGACGGTGACCGGGACGGGCCCGTGGACGGTGTCCTCGTCGATCGACGTCAGGAGTTGGCAAGAGGGCGGCTACACCCTGATGGTGCGGGTACGGGATGCCGCGGGCAACTGGAGCGTGAGTGCCTCCGTCCTTCTCCAGGTGCAGGCGGCATTGTTGTTTTCGACATCCGGCAACAGCGTCGTGCCGGGTGTGGGCGGCACCGCCGACGACGCGGATATCTACAACTGGAACCGCACAGCGTTCAGCCGGACCATCGACGCGACCATCGCACCGTACAAGCTGCCCGGCACCGCCAACGTCGACGGTTTCGACCAGGTGGGCCCCAACCAGTTCTACCTCTCCTTCACCGGTCAGGTGAACGTCCCCGGCATCGGGAGCGTGGAGGATGAGGACGTACTGTTCTTCAACGGCACCTCGTGGTCTATGTTCTTCGACGGGAGCACCCACGGCCTTGGCGGGAACAACGACCTGGACGTGGATGCGATCAGCGTCTCGGGCTCGACCCTGTATTTCTCCGTGCTGGGCAACGCGCTGCCGCCCGGAGTGACGGGCAGCGCGGATGACGCTGACATCTACAGCTGGAACGGCACCGCATACAGCAGGGTGATCGACGCAAGCGCCGCGCCCTACAACCTGCCGGCCAACGCGAATGTCGATGGCTTCGTCAGGGTCGACGCGACTCACTTCTACCTGTCCTTCAGTGCCGCGACCACGACGGTCCCGGGACTGGGAGCGGTTCAAGACGAGGACGTGCTCTACTACAACGCCGGCACCTGGTCCGTCTACTTCGACGGCACCGCCCACGGCCTCGGCAGCTCGAGCGCCCTCAACATCGACGCCTTCGACATCCCCTGACGGCAACCGGTCCGCCTCAGCCGGGCCTGGACGGTGCTGACGACGCTAGGCGCGATCGAGCGCGGCCACGACGGTGGTGCCCTCGCCGGGTCGGGAGGTGATGGAGAGCGTACCTCCCGCCACGTGAACGGTATCCCGCATGATCCGGAGTCCCAGGTGACCGTCGGGGGAGGGACGCTCGGGGTCGAAGCCGTGACCGTCGTCGCGCACGATCAGCCTGGTGAACTCGCCATCCTGAGTCACGGTGAGCGAGACGC
Organism: Cryobacterium sp.; assembly: GCA_014376815.1. Taxonomy (GTDB): domain Bacteria; phylum Actinomycetota; class Actinomycetes; order Actinomycetales; family Microbacteriaceae; genus Cryobacterium. Next base: position 6,860 of record JACMQV010000019.1, on the reverse strand, counting down.
TGCCGGCCTCGGCGTGCTTGATCGTGTTGGCGAGGGACTCTCTCGCCACCCGGTAGAGGATTGCGGCGCGATCCTGGTCGAGGTCGATCCGCTCGGGCAGGGACACGGAGGTCTCGATTCCGTGGTCGATGAGAGGATCGGTCAGCCTCGACAGCGCTTCGGCGAGACCCAGCCGCGCGAAGTCGGGGGGATACAGTTCCGTCGTCATCGACCGTAGCGCGCCTACGTTGCGCTGCAGGATTGTGCGCGCCCGACCGAAAAGGGGGCGTTCCCGCGGTGGCCCGTGCGCTTCTTCCGCCTCGAACGCGTAGGAGAGTCCGGCGAGATCCTGAATGACTTCATCATGGAGTTCCCTGGCGATCCGCCCGCGTTCGAGATCGGAGGCCACAATCGCATGCTGCAACAGGCGACGCCGGGATGCCTGACCGGCCTGGATACGCTTGGCCAGACGGATCGCGGGCAGAAGCTGGGCGAGTTGCAGGGCCAGCAACGACAGGGTGAACGCGGGGATGATCTCCCGCGCGAGTGCGAGCTGTTGGGCGCTCACGGCCTCATCGTCGAAATAGGTCTCGAAAATGAAGGGTTGGCCGGAGGCACCGATCGCGCTCACGTTCACCTCGACAAGCGCTCCCAAAGCGGAATCCTGCTCGTTGTCGAGTCGCTGTTCGGTGCCGAACGACGCTCTTTCCGTGCCCCGAGCGATCAGGTCCGAGCTCCAGTCGGGGAGCGGATAGGTTCGACCGATCAGCGACGGTAGATCGGAATACAGGATCAGCCCGCTGGGATCCCAGACCTTCATTCTTTGGATGTAGTTGCCGGCCGCCCAGCGCGCCAGCCGGTCATTGAGCCTGCGCCGGGCGGTGGGGTCGCCGGCGAGGAGTTCGTCGGTGATGAGGGGGGCGACCGCGTAATCGGCGATTTCGTGTGTTCGCTCGACAGCCGCCGCCAGGGTGTAGCGTTCGGCCTGGCCACGGATCCACAGCGCAACCGGCACGGAGATCACCACGAGTGTGACCAGCCCGATCAGGAGGAACCTGATGACGGCGGCGCGCACTTCGGAGCGCTCGACGGCCGCGTCTTCGTCGTGGCGGGACGCGCGGGCCGCAGGATTCGGGGGCTTGGGTGCCCCCCGAATCTGCGGGCGAGGCATGTCAGTGTGCCCCGACGAGTCCGAGTCGGGTAGCGCTGACGACAGCCTCGAGCTGGGTGTGCACCCCGAGCTTTGCGAGGATGGACTTCACGTAGCCGCGGCAGGTGTTCTCGGAGATTCCCAGGATGACGGCGTTGGCCCGCACGTCATTCCCGTCCGCCATCAGGCGCAGGACCTCGAGCTCTCGAGGGGTGAAAGTCTGAGTCGAGTTCTGATGTTCGTGCTGGCTCCACCGCGCGTACAGTTGGGCCACGAGCGAGGGGTGCACCATGAACCCGCCACTCCTGACATTGCGGAGGGTGTTCAACATGCCGGCCAAGGATCCGTCCTTCGGCAGGAACGCGCAGACTCCGATCGTGGCGGCGTATTGGACCGCCTCGGGAGTGGGATCGCCCGTCAGCATGACGATTCGGATGCCGGGAGACTCGGCCAGGATCGATGCAGCGACACTCAGGCCATTGACGTCGGGCAAATGGTAATCCAGCACGACGAGGTCCGGATTCAGCTCCTGGCAGAGGCCGATCGCGCGACGGCCGCTGTCGGTCGAGCCGACCGTCAACAGGTCCGGTTCTCGATCGAGAGCCTCCGTCAGAAGCTCGGTGAACGTCGTATGGTCGTCGACAATAAGGATCCGGATCATGGCACTCCGCGGGCAAGGAGTCGTTGGGTCGGGGCTGACCAGTACTGCTGTGCTTCGCATCCCCTATCAGGGTTGGGATGCTTGGCTTCACTATACATGCGGCGAGCACCGGTTGTGACCATTGGGTTACCCCCAGTTCGGGTGTCAGAGCAGATATTAATGAATGGCCGTCGCGCAGCAGTTTCCCGGGGCGATTCCGCCCGACCGTGCGACCGGGCGGCCCGGCATCCGAATCTGGAGGTCGATGGCATCCGTACGGTCACCCCCGCCAGGTCTCCTCGGGCCGCGATGCTCCTCGAGGGTAGGCTGACTACCGTCTCAGATACAGGACAGTCGACCGGGTGGGGGACGGGATGGATGACCGGCCCTCACAGTCCGCACCGGCAGCGCACCACACCCTCCGGATCCTCGGTCTGCTGTCGGCGCAGCGCGGGCCCGTCGCCGCATCGACCATCGCGCATGCCCTCGAGCTTCCGCGCTCGACGGTCTATCGCCTGCTCGGCGTGCTCGAGGAGCATGGCTTCGTACTGCATTTTCCGGAGGCACGGCGCTACGGAATCGGCATCGCCGCCTTCGAGCTGAGTTCGGGATTCATGCGCCAGGAACCGCTCACGCGGCTGGGCCGGCCCATCCTCTCGGCACTCGTCGATCGACTCGGGGAGAGCGCGCACCTGGCGGTGCTGCATGGTCGCGACGTCGTCTACCTCATCGAGGAGCGCGCGCCGCGGCGTCCCCACCTGGTGACGGATGTCGGAGTGAGGCTGCCGAGCCACGTCACCGCGAGCGGTCGGGCGCTGCTCGCAACCCTCCCGAAGTCTCAACTTCGCGCTCTCTTCCCCTCGAGTGAGAGTTTCGCGCACCACTCCGACACGGGACCGTCCAGCTATTCCGAGCTCTCCCGACTGCTCGAGGGCGTGCGCGAACGTGGATTTGCGGCGGAGGATGGGGACGTGACGGAGGGCATCGCCTCGGTCGCGGTGGCCGTGCGAGACCATGCCGGCTGGCCGGCCGCGGGTATCGCCGTATCGTTCCCGCGAGACGCGATTCCGGTGGAACGCTGGCCAGAGCTCGCCGACCAGATCGGCACGGTCGCGGCCGAACTCTCGCGCCGGATCAGCGGTCAGGCTTCGCCGAGGTAGACCCAGTGGCGGTCCGCGCGCACGAAGCGGCTGTTCTCGGACTGCACTCCGGCCGTGCCATCCGCTGCCCGCCAGTAGGCACGGAAGTCCACGGTTCCTGCAGTGTCGAGGAGCCCGCCCGATGTTCGCGCGACGATATCGAGACGGTACCAGCGCAGTCCCGCATCGAGCTCGAAGGAGGCCGGACGCGTATCCGGATGCCAGCTGGCCAGGAGGTAGTCGGGGTCTCCGACCGCGAACGCCGAGTAGCGAGACCGCATGAGTCGCTCGGCTGTCGGTGGCCAGGCGGCACCACGGTGGAAGCGAGCGCAGCACTCGTCATAGTTGTCGCCGCTGAGGCAGGGGCAGCGCACGTCATTCGCCATCCGTCGGGGTGCGTCCGTCACAGTGGTGGCCCTCCGGTAGCGATGTTGATGAGTCCGATGGCTACCAGGAGCGCTACGACTGTCAGAGCGATTCCGGCGAGGGGGACCCACCAACACAGTCTAGATTTTGCGCGATTCCTGACAATCACGACGATCGTCGCGAGCAGAACCACAACCGAGACCAGCGGAACGATGAACGATGCGACGGTGCCGAGCGTGTAGTCGCAGCTGGGGAGTGGGTATCCGCACGCATCGAACGCGAAGGGGAGGAAGACGTTGAGGAAGATCAGGTAGGCGCTGCTTGCGACCTGCAGCGCCGTGAGGATCACCGACACGACCAGATCGACACTTCGGGCTTCGGGGCTGGCGAGTCGACGGTCGCGCAGTCGACTTCCCCGACCGGGATCGACGGGATTGCCCAGCGGATCGTCCAGGGAGTCGGACGTCGCATTCAGCCGGCGCAACTCGTCCATGAGGCGAATATAGCTCACCACCTCGGGCAGGTGGGGGATCCCGTCCCGCGTTGCATCGGGCCGGAACCGGTCATGCCTCGCGCTTCGAACGTAGGCTCGATCCATGAAACTCGGCATCCACTTCTCCAACTTCACCGTTACCGGCCAGCCGGAGTCGATCGCCTCCGTGTTGGCCGCGACCGCCAGAGCCGCTGACCAGGGAGGGGTCTCCGCGTTCACGCTCATGGACCACTGGTTCCAGATGGAGCAGATGGGCGGACCCGCAGAACCGATGCTCGAGGGCTACACCGGTCTGGGCTTCGTCGCCGGGATCACCGAGAGGATGTCACTCGGCCTCTTGGTCACGGGTGTCACCTATCGGCATCCCGGGCTTCTCGCCAAGACGGTCGCCACTCTCGACGTGTTGTCGCAGGGGCGTGCCGTGCTCGGCATCGGCGCGGCCTGGTACGAGCGCGAGCACCTCGGGCTCGGTGTGCCGTTCCCGTCGCTCCGCGAGCGATTCGAGCAGCTCGAGGAGACTCTCCAGATCTGCCGACAGATGTGGAGCGATGACGACGGGCGTTACGACGGACGCCACTTCCAGCTGGCGGAGACCATCTGCATCCCGCGCCCGCTCCAGGCACCGCGCCCGCCGATCATGATCGGCGGCAGCGGCGAGCAGAAGACCCTCCGACTGGTGGCGCGCTACGCCGACTCATGCAACCTCTTCGCGGTGAGCCACGAGGTCGTGAAGCACAAGATCGCGGTGCTCGCCGGGCACTGCGAGACCGAACAGCGCGACCTCGCCAGCATCGAGAAGACGATCATCGGGGGTGCCGATCCGCTCGAAGACGTGGATGGATTCCTCTCCAGCATGTCGGAGTACGCGGCGATCGGTGTGGACCAGATCACGATGAGCCCGCACGGGAGCGATCCGGTCGCCTGGACGGAGCGCATGGTGGAGCGGGTTCTTCCCCGCCTCGCCGAAGTCTGAGTACGAAACCTAGGGCACGATCATGCAGCGAACTGTAGGTATCGCGGAGTATTTTTGACAGCATGTCACGCACCTGGTTGAAGTGGATGCCCGCCGTCGCGGTCCCGGTATTGATCGCATCGGCCGCCGTCGCCGTTCCTCTCTCGGCGAATGCCGCCGTGAACCTCCCGACGAAGACCCCCGCCCAGGTGCTCGCCCTCGCCGCTGGTGAGAAAGTCACCTCTCTGTCCGGCACGATCTCGCAGACCTCGAGCCTCGGCCTGCCGCAGTTGCCCACCACCGGAGCGGATGCCTCGGCGGGCTCAGCCCTCGAACTACTCACCGGATCCCACACGGCTCGTGTCTTCATCGACGGCTCGACGAAACAGCGGGTCCAGGTGCTCGACAGCATGGCCGAACGGGACCTGGTGCGCAGTGGCTCCGACGTGTGGCTCTACGACTCGAAGAAGAGGACCGCGGTGCACTCGACTCTCACCGCTCCGGCGGCAAAGTCGACAACCCAGGACTACGTCGCCACCCCTGATCAGCTCGCCGCCAAGCTCCTCGCCTCCGTGGACTCGAGCACCTCGGTGTCGCTCGGCTCCGACCTGCGCGTCGCCGGCCGCACCGCGTACGACCTCGTGCTGACCCCGAAGGCCTCTGGCACCCTGGTCGGCTCGGTCTCGATCGCAGTGGACTCCGAAACGGGACTTCCGCTCTCGGTCGATGTCTTTGCGCGTTCGCAGAAGACTCCGGCCTTCAGCGTCGGCTTCTCCACACTCGATCTCAGCGCGCCCGCTGCCAGCCTCTTCGCGTTCACCCCGCCGGCCGGTGCGAAGGTCACGGAGAAAGCACCGAAGGCCGAAACCGCACGCCCCAGCACGCCGACCAGCGATGCCGCCAAGCCGACGGTCACCGGTACCGGATGGGATTCCATAGTGGCACTGCCGGCCGGTAAAGACACCGCGAGCGCGACATCCTCCCCGCTCTTCGGCAAGCTTACGACCGCCGTGGCGGGTGGACATCTGTTCCATACCAGCCTTGTCAACGTGTTGCTGACGGATGACGGACGCGTGTTCGCCGGTTCGGTGCCGGTGGCGAAGCTCCAGGCTGCCGCCGTCGCGAAGTGAGCCCCGTCGCGACCGGGGTCGCGATTCGCACCGAGGCTCTGACCAAACGATTCGGATCGCAGTTCGCCGTCGACGGGGTGAACCTGAGCGTGCCCGACGGGTCGGTGTTCGGCTTCCTCGGTCCCAACGGATCGGGTAAGACCACCACAATCCGACTGCTTCTCGGCCTCGCCTCGGCGACCAGCGGCGAGATCGAGGTGCTCGGCAAGCGAATGCCGGACGACCTGCGCACGGTGCTCCCCGAGGTCGGCGCGCTCGTCGAAGGGCCCGGCTTCTATCCCTATCTGTCCGGTGCAGCCAATCTCCACCGTCTCGACAGCGCCGACGGGCACGCGACATCCGCCACCCGACGCACCCGGGTGCAGACCGCGCTCGAACGGGTGGGGCTCTCCCACGCGGCGGGCAAGAAAGTGAAGGCGTACTCCCTCGGCATGAAACAGCGGCTCGGCATCGCCAATGCCCTGTTGACTCCGCGGCGGCTGCTCGTGCTGGATGAGCCGACGAATGGCCTGGATCCGCAGGGCACTCGTGAGGTGCGAAGCCTCATCCGGTCCCTCGCGGCCGAGGGGACTACCGTGTTCGTCTCCAGCCACCTTCTCGCGGAGATCGAGCAGGTGTGCACCGACGCCGCGGTGATGAGCGTCGGTCGCCTCGTCGCACAGGGAACGATCTCCGAATTGCGTGGGGTCGGTGGCGCGCGAGTACGGCTGGAGACTCCGGATCGGGCTGCCGCGGCAGCCGTCCTCTCCCGCTTCGGGATGACCGTTGCTCATCCGAGCGGGGATTCCGGCGAGCTTGTCGCCGCCTTCGGCGACCAGGAACCCGCTCCGGATGCGGTGGTCGCCACCCTCGTCGAGGCGGGGGTGCGGGTGCGTTCGTTCACCATCGATCGCCCGAGCCTCGAGCAGCGTTTCGTCGATCCCACGGGGGAGGGGTTCGATGTCGCAGGCTGATCGAACCGCCCTTCGCCCGCGGCCTGCCGTGGGGCTGCCGCTGCTGGCATCCGAGATC
>JACMQV010000154.1 GCA_014376815.1 Cryobacterium sp. | reverse complement strand
GCTCCGCGACCGCGCGGGCGTCCCAGCGGGCACCCGGCACCCGGGCCGCAGTGTGGGCGATGGACTGCCCGAATCGGCGGGCGTCCTCGATCAGGCGGGCCACTCTGGCCTGGGCCCGGGCAACCTCGCTGTGGGCGTCCTTGATCGCGTCGAAATGCTGGCCCAGCGCCTCTCGCTCTTCGATGATTGACGGCTTCATGAGAGTCACGTTACGGGCACCCACCGACACTCGCCCAAGCATCCGTGAACACTGTGGATAACCTGATCACGCCCGGAATGTGGAGGGACGATCGGGGCCGACCGGAGGGTTTTGGGCGAGCCCGGCCCCTGCTTTGAGCGCAGGTATCCGAGGGGCTCGCCGCGGCCCTAAGCTCATCGAATGGGTGGTGTTCTGGTCGGGTTCTCCATCATCGGGTTCGTGATCCTGGTGGGCTACCTGATCGAGCGTGCCGGGATCGCCGGGCCGGGCGGCGGCCGGGTGCTCAACCGGGTGGCGTTCTTCGTGGCGTCGCCGGCGCTGCTGTTCACGGTGCTCTCCCACGCGGATGCCCGGGTGCTGTTCTCCACGTTCCTCCTGACCACGCTGTGCAGCGTCGCGGTCGGCGCGGGCCTGTACCTCGTGATTGCCCGGGTCTTCTTTCGCACCCCGGTGGCCGAGACCGTGCTCGGCGCGGCCTCGTCGAGCTACGTGAACGCCAACAACATCGGCCTGCCGGTGGCCCTGTACGTGCTCGGCAGCGCCCGCTATGTGGCCCCCGTGCTGCTGCTCCAGCTGCTCGTGCTCGCCCCGCTCGTCCTGGGCATCCTCGACGTATCGACCCGGGGCCGGTTGTCGCTGGCCGGCGTCGTCACCCAGCCGCTGCGCAACCCGATCATCCTCGCCTCGGTCGCCGGGGTGCTGGTGGCCGTCGCCGGCCTCGAGGTGCCGGCCGCGGTGATGGCGCCGCTCGAATTGCTCGGCGGGGCCGCGATCCCGATGGTGCTCCTGGCGTTCGGCATGTCGTTGCACGGGGAGCGCCTGCTGAAGGCGGGTTCCGGGCGCGGCCGGGTCGCCGTGGCATCCGTGGTCAAGGTGGCGGTGATGCCGGTCGTCGCGTACCCGTTCGGACGGTTCGTGTTCGGGCTGGGCTCGGCGGAACTGTTCGCGGTGGTGACCATCGCCGCCCTGCCGACCGCGCAGAACATCTTCAATTTCGCCGCCCGCTACGACCGGGGCGTCGTGGTGACCCGGGACACCGTGCTCGTCACCACCCTGGCCTCGGTTCCGGCGCTGCTGGTGATCGCGGCGCTGCTCGCGCCGCGCGCGGGGTAGTGCTCGGGTAGCGCCGGTAGCGCCGGGAGCCCTTGTTCCCGTCGGGGAACGCAACGGTCCAGGGCTATCGCACGCGCGAGGCCCGCTGGTGACCGATCAGGCCTTTGACCAGGACAGGGGAGATCGAAACGACCACGATTCCGATCAGGATGAAGTCGATGTACCGGGCCGCGAACTCGGCCACGCCCGGGATGTGTGCCAGCCCGTAACCGAGGAGCACGATGGCCGTCGACCACACCGAGGCGCCGACGAGGTTGAACATCGTGAACAGGCGCCGTGGCATCGTGCCGATTCCCGCCGCGACGGGAGCGAACGTGCGAACGACGGGCACGAAGCGAGCAACGGTCACGGCCGCCGGGCCGAATCGGTCGAAGAATCCCTGGGTTCTCGTCACGCTCTTCCTGCTGAAGAGACCTGACTCGCGGCGTTCGAAAACCCGGGGGCCGGACCTGTGCCCGATGACGTAGCCGAGTTGGTCGCCGAGCGCGGCCGACAGGGCGATGGCGGGGACGACGATCCAGAGTGGCTGGCTGATCACGCCGCTGAGCGCCAGGACGCCGGTGAAGAACAGGAGTGTGTCACCCGGGAGAAAGAATCCGATGAGCAGGCCGGTTTCCGCGAAGACGATGGCACATACGACGGCGAGCCCCCAGACGCCGGCTCCCGCTATCACGGCCTGCGGATCGAGCACACCGGTGGTTGGCAGTGCTTCGAGGATCATGCTCCCGCCGCCGCGACCGCCGCGACCGCCGCGAGGGAATCCGTTCGTCGTGACCGCGCAGTGAGCACGATCACCAGCGTCACGATCACGGCCAGGAACAGGGCGCTCGTTCCCGTCGTGCCGAGCGCGAGCCCGCCATCGGCGGTGGGCTGGGAGAGCAGGTCGCCGGTCGATGCTCCGAGAGGGCGGGTCAGGATATAAGCGAGCCAGAATGCGAGCACGGCGCCCCGGCGGAAGACGAAGTACGCAACGGCAACGAGGGCGATCGCCACCGCGAAGACCAGGAGAGCGACGAGGAACCCGAGGTTCAGGCTCTCTGCCACGAGGTCGCCCGCCGCCGTGCCCAAGGCGAAGGTGAACAGCACGGCGAGCCAGTAGAACGTCTCCCTTCGGGTCGTGACGATGGAATGGATCGAGAGGGTCTTCTCCGCCACGAACCAAACCGTGAACGTCGCCGCCAGGGCGATGGCGAAGACCGCGGTGGTGACCCACAGCGAGACGCCGAGGTTGTCGGTGAGGTTGTCGGTGATGAGCGTGCCGACGACGCTGATCAGGACCACGGACAACCAGTAGACGGCCGGGATGTACCTGCGGAGCTGGAACTGTGCCAACAGGGCCGCGACGAGCAGCACGGCCATGACGATGGACGTGAGGGCGAGACCCAGCCCGAGATCGACGTTCAGGAAGTCCGCCGCCGTTTCGCCGACCGTTGTGGCGAGAACCTTGATCACCCAGAAGACGAGGGTTACCTCCGGCACCTTGTTCAGCATGCGCCGGGACGTTGCGGGGACATCGGTAAGGGATGAAGTCATGACAGCAGCGAACTACACGCCGTCTAAGACTTTCCACAGAAGTGAGCCTGGCCGCGGCTCCCGCGGCGGCCGGGGGTCAGGGATGCTTCGCCCGGGGTACCGTGAACGCGATCGCGGCGCCCTCGTCTGAGCTGTCCACGACCGTGACGGAACCGCCGTGCCGGACCGCGATCTCGCGCACGAGAGACAGGCCGATGCCGAAGCCGGTGCGCGTGTCGCCCGCGTCGGGGGCGGCCGATCCGGAGTGGGCGAAGCGATCGAAAACGTGGGCAGGCTCGATTCCCTGGATGCCAGGACCGCGGTCGCGCACCGTGACCGAGACCGTCTTCTTCGTCACGGCCACTGTCACGGAGACGACGGAGCCTGCCGGGGCGAATCTCAGGGCGTTGTCCAGCATTGCGACGACGCACCGGGTGATGCTGGATGCCGGGACGCGGGCGGTCGCGGCATCCGGGGCGTCCAGCTCCACCGTGATCTGCCTCTCCGCGCCGATGAGCGCCAGCGACTCGACGGCGACCCTGACCGCGGAGGTCACATCGGCGACGGAGTCGTCAGTCGGCGCCGATCCGCCGATCTCCGCCGATTCGAGCAGGTCGTTCACGATGCCGGTCAGCGACTTCGCGTCCTTTCGCAGCTCGGCGACGACCGCTGAGGATGGGTCGTGTGCGGGAAGCGCGCGCTGCAGGATCTGCAGGCGGGCATCGAGCACGGCGATCGGCGTGCGGAGTTCATGGCTCGCATCGGCGATGAAGGCACGCTGGATCCGCAGCGCCTCCCCGAGCGGTTGCACGGCCCGCCGCGCGACCAGCCAGCTCATCACGCCGGCCAGAACGATCAGAGCGACGCCGAGCACCGTGGCTGCGCGCAGGAGCCCGACCGCGCCGACCTTCAGATTGTCGGGGTCCGGCACCGGCTCGAAGAGTTCGGCGACGGATATCTCCGACAGGGTATAGACGAAAACAGCGAGGATCACGATGGCGACGACAGCCGTGCACACGATCGCGATCTGGGTGCCGATGATGCGCGACGCACGACGGATCGCGAGCGTGTCGCTGTCGACGACGGGGCGGTGCGCGCGGGTCATGGCTGTCCCAGGCGGTAGCCCCGACCGCGCACGGTGAGCACGATGCCGGTGTCGGTCTTGCGTCTGAGGTAGTGAACGTAGGTGTCGACGGTCCCGGCCGTGTCCCCGGCACTGAAGACGGAATTCAGGATCTCCTGGCGGGAAAAAGTACGCTGCGGGGCTTCGGCCAGAAGCCTGAGTAGTTCGTTCTCCCTCTCGGTCAGGAGGACGCGCCCGTCGTAGGGAGAGTAGATCGTCCGGCTGTCCGGGTAGTACTCCCACCCGCCGACGGACAGGGTTCGCCCCTCTCCGGTGAACACCCGGCGGATGGCGCGCAGGCGGGCGAGCAACTCGTCGAACTCGAACGGTTTGACGAGGTAGTCGTTCGCGCCGATGTCGAGCCCGTCGACCTTGTCACGGGTGGTGCCCAGCGCGGTGAGGAGCAGGATCGGAGTGGTGACGAGCTTGCGCCGGAGCGCTTCGACGACGCCCAATCCGTCGAGCGTTGGCAGGCGGCGGTCGATGACCAGCACCTCGAACTCACGGGCCAGGCCGACGGCGAGTCCCTCCGCACCGTCGGTGACCCGGGTGACGTCGTAGGTTTCCGCCAGCACCTGTTCAATCATCGGGCCCAGCCGGGGGTCGTCCTCGATCAGGAGCAGCCGAGCACGGGTAGCACTCTCAGCTGACATTCGCGGCTCCTCGATCTCCGGGCACTGCGTCGGCGGGTGGTCGACGTTCGCTCCAGTGTGGCACCACCAGCATGGACCAGATGCCATCGGCAAGTGTCACGCCGGCGATCGCGTACACGATCGACGCCGCCACGTCAGACGGGTAGTGCACCCCCAGGTACACGCGGGAGCAGGCCACCCCGAGAACCACCACCGTTGCCGCACCGGCGAGGAGCGGGCGCCACAGCCGACCACGCGCGACGACGAAGAAACCGAGGAGGAAGCATGCGGCGAAACTCGTGTGTCCGCTCGGGAAGCTGAGACCGCCCGGCTCGAGCACCAGGACGTGGGCGAGGGAGGGGATGTCGGGACGCGCACGCTGTACGAGCAGCTTGACAACCTCTGTGCCCAGCCACGGCACCACCACGATGGCCATGAACTGGATCGCGGTCCGGGGCCGCCGGGTAGCCAGGAGAATGGAGCCGGCGCCGAGCAGCACGAGGATGGCGGCGAGGGGAGGGTCGAACAGCCAGTCGATGGTGAGCGAAAACCAGTCGAGCGCCGGTGTGTGCGCCAGATTCACCCGGCGCAACACGCCCATCTCGGTGGACGTCCACCCGGCCGCCGATTTCAGCGCCAGCCCGGTGACAATGACCCCGACAATGACCAAGGCGGCCGGGACCGCGGTGCTCGCGAGACGCTTTCCTGATCGGATGTCTGAGTGCATCCCCCCAGAATCGCCCGCACCGGCACAGGACTCTCTAAGAAACGGTGTGCCGGAACGCCGTGATGGGCGCTCTTCCCTTGGGCGTCGCTACCCAGCCCTGGCGGGCCGACGTATCAGCCAGGGCCGCAGCAGCCGGGTGACCGGGGGCATGACCAGGAAGGTCATGGTCGGGGCCATCACGAGGGTGGTCAGGAGGAGCTTGGGCAGCATGGCCACGTCGTGCCAGCCGGGGATGACCCCGGTCGCGACCAGGGTGAAGGCCAGATTCGTGGGCAGGAAGCCCATCCCGATGCTCACGGCCTGCTTCCAGCGCGGCGGCTGGAACGACGGGGCGCCTTCCGGGTCCTCGTCGCGGGGCGCGTCGAACCAGCCCTCGATGCCGGTGCGCTTCTCGACCCGGGCGTCGAGGATGAGGTCGTGGCCGTCAATCAGCCAGTGGGCCCGCTCCTCGGAGCCTTCCCAGGCATCCAGAAGGTCGGAGTTGGCGAACCGGTACAGCATGTGCCAGCTCAGCGAGTCGGCGCTGGCGCGCACCCAGCCCGAGCCGAGGAATCCCGGGAAACTGCTAGCCAGGTCCATCCCCTGCTGCGCCCAGTGCGTGGCCTCCTGGATACGGGTCGGCTCGACGCGGCGGGTGACGGACACGGTGACGGATGACGCGGCCCGCGCTTGTGGCGCTCCGGCTGCGTTCCCCGGGGGCACGGAAGACATGGTTCCAGTATCACCGGTGCGTTCGCACCTGCCGTTGCCGTTACGTTTCCGGCTCGTTGCGGTTGGCCGGGAGCCGGACTCCCAGCCGGGAGACTCTCAGAAGATCATCGGGCGGTCGTCGTCCTCGCCCTCGAGGGCCACGTCGACGACGACGGGCACGTGGTCGCTCGGAGCGTCGCCCTTGCGCTCGTTGCGGTGGATGCTGGCGCCCGTCACCAGGTCGGCAAAGGCCGGGGAACCCAGGATGAAGTCGATCCGCATGCCCTCGTTGCGCGGGAACCGCAGCTGCTTGTAGTCCCAGAACGTGAATCCCTCGGGAACCAGCGGGCGCACCACGTCGTGCAGGCCCTCGGCCTCGAACGCGTTGAATGCGGCCCGCTCCGGCGCGGAAATGTGCGTGGACTGCCCGGGCACGAAACTGGGATCGCCCATGTCGCTGTCGAAGGGGGCCACGTTCCAGTCGCCCATCAGGGCCAGGGCCAGCTGCGGGTTGCGGCGGAGCTCGTCGCCGGCGTGGGCGCGCAGCCGCTCCAGCCAGTCCAGCTTGTAGGCGAAGTGCGGGTCGTCGATCGCGCGGCCGTTCGGCACGTACAGGCTCCACAGGCGCAGGCCCTCCACGGTGACGCCGAGCGCGCGGGCCTCCAGCGGCAGGCCGGGGCCCTCTTCGCCCTTGAGGAAGCCGGGCATGTCGGGGAAGGCCGTGGCGACATCCGTCATCTCGTGGCGGCTGGCGAACGCCACGCCGTTCCACTGGCTGAGGCCGTGGATGGCCAGGTCGTACCCGGCGTCCTCGAACGCCTGCGCCGGGAACTGCTCCGGCTTGCACTTGATCTCCTGCATGGCGAGAACGTCGATGTCCTCCCGCACCATCCAGTCCACGACGCGGCCGGAGCGGGCTCGGATGGAATTCACGTTCCAGGTGGCAATACGCATGCCTCCCAGCCTATTTGACGGATGCCCCGGCCACGCTGGTGCCGGGCTTCCGGGCCGGGGTGAGGGCGTTCTCGGAGGCTGAAGTGACAGGATTGACACATACGACGACAAGGCGGGCGGTTACCCATGACGGAATTGCAGATCGGCTACGCGGCAATGCTGGAGCAGTTCGCCCCCACAGAGGCGGTGGCCCTGTCGGCCTACGCCGAGGAACACGGGTTCACCGGCGTGATGGCGGCCGACCACTTCCAGCCTTGGGTGCCTGCCCAGGGCGAGTCGTCCTTCGTGTGGAGCGTGCTCGCGGCCATCGGTGAGCGTACGAAGGGCGACCTCGGCCCCGGCGTCACCGCGCCCACGTTCCGCTGGCACCCGGCCATGGTCGCCCAGGCCTCAGCGACGCTCGCCGCCATGTATCCCGGCCGGCACTGGCTCGGCCTGGGCTCCGGGGAAGCGCTCAACGAGCACATCGTCGGCCAGTACTGGCCGGAAGCCCCGGAACGGATCAACCGCATGTTCGAGGCCATTGAGATCATCTCGAAGCTGTTCACCGCGTCGATCGCCGGCAAGGACGTCAAGCACTCAGGCCAGTTCTACAAGCTCGAGTCGACCCGGCTCTGGACCATGCCAGAGGTGGCCCCGGAGATCCTCGTCGCCACGGCCGGACCGGTCACCGCCAAGCGCGCCGGGCGCCACGCCGACGGCCTGATCACGGTCGGCGCCCCGCTGGAGAAGATCTCGATGCTGTTCGGCAAGTTCGACGACGGCGCCCGGGATGCCGGGAAGGACCCGTCGACCATGCCCAAGGTGCTGCAGCTGCACATGAGCTGGGCCGAGACCGACGAAGAGGCGATGCGCAGCGCCCTGGTCGAGTGGCCGAACGGCGGGATGAAATTCCCGAAGGCGGACATCCGTTCACCGTTCGAATTCGAGCAGATCGCCAAGCTCGTGCGGCCCGAGGACTTCGAGGGGCGCATGATCATCTCCGCCGACCCCGACGACCACCGCGCGTACATCCAGAAGTTCGTCGACCTCGGCTTCGACCGCATCTACCTGCACAACGTGGGCCGCAACCAGCGCCAGTGGATCGACGTGTTCGGCCGCGACGTGCTGCCGAAGCTCACGCGCTAGCCGTGAGTGACCCCGCCCTGTCGTCCGCCTCGGCGAGTGCCGCCGCGCCGGGCACCCCTCCCGCCCCTGCCCTGCGGGTGTTCGCGCTCGAGGGGATCGGCGAGGTCGCGGCCGGCGCCGACCTCGCCGCCCTCATCGCGGGCGCGGCAGGAGCCCGGCTGCGGCACGGGGACATCCTCGCGGTGACGAGCAAGATCGTGTCCAAGGCCGAGGGCCGCCAGGTCGCGGCCGGCGACCGCGAGCAGGCGATCACGGACGAGACGGTGCGCGTGGTCGCGAGCCGCGCCTACCCGGGCGGGGTCACCCGCATCGTCGAGAACCGGCAGGGCCTGATCATGGCCGCCGCCGGCGTCGACGCCAGCAACACCCCCGACGGAACGGTGCTGCTGCTGCCCGTCGACCCGGACGCCTCCGCCCACGCGCTCTGCGTCGCCTTGCGCGAGCGTACCGGCCTGCGACTCGGAGTGATCATCACGGACACGGCCGGCCGCCCCTGGCGGGAAGGCCAGACCGACATCGCGATCGGCGCGGCCGGGGTGGCCGGGCTCGACGACCTGCGGGGCACGGGTGACGCCTCCGGGCGCCGCCTCGGCGTCACCGTCGCCGCCGTCGCCGACGAGATCGCCGGCGCAGCCGACCTCGTCAAGGGCAAGACCAGCGGCAACCCCGTGGCCGTGGTGCGAGGGCTGGGGCGACTCGTCGGCGAGCTCGATTCGGCGGATGCGCGCGGCGCGACCCGGCTGCAGCGCCCGAGCGAGAACGACATGTTCCGGATCGGGAGCGCCGAGGCGCACGCCGAGGGGTATGCGGAGGGCCACGCGGCGGCGCGGGCCGCCGCATCCGTGACCGAATGAGCTGGGTGGCGATCGTGCCGGTGAAGGGCAACCCCGGCGCCAAGAGCCGGTTGGGCGAGCGGCCCGATCGCGCCGGGCTGGCAGACGCCTTCGCCCTCGACACGGTTGCCGCCCTGCTCGCGGCGCGTGGCGTCGACCGGGTGCTGGTGGTCACCGGCGACGGCGAACTCGCGGGCCGGCTGGCCGAACTCGGGGCCGATATCGTGCGCGAGGTCCGAGCTCCCGCCACCGACCCCGGAGTCGGCGCCGCACCCCCGGGCCCGGTTCGGCCGGCGGATCCGCTGAATGCGGCGATCCGGCAGGGACTCAGCGTGGCCCGCGCGACGTTTCCGCAGGCGAACCTGGCCGTGCTGACCGGTGACCTGCCGGCGCTGACCCCGGCGGATGTCGAACGCACCCTGCACCTCGCCGCCGCCCACGGGCGCAGCCTGGTACCCGATGCCGCGGGAACCGGCACCACGACCCTGCTCGCGCTCGCCGGAATCCCGATCGAGCCGCGGTTCGGGGTAGGGTCGCGAGCCGCCCACGAGGCTGCCGGCCATGTGCCGCTCGCGCTGCCGGCATCCGTTTCGATCCAGTACGACGTGGACACCGCCGTCGACCTCGCGGTGGCGCAGCACCTCGGTCTCGGGCCGCACACGCGCCGGCTCGTCGACGGAGCCCCCGCGCCGGCCGCGCCGCACTGACCCGGGCACTGACCTGTGTGCTGACCAGCGCGACGGCATCCGTCGTGGGGAGGGGCAGGCGTCGCGGCGCTAGACCGGCGTCGGCTCGGTCGTCCGGGCGCCGACCTGCACTGCCAGCGCCTCGAGCACGTCCGCCGGGGTCTCGGCCGCCCGGATCGCGGCCCGGAAGGCCGGCTTCATCAGCGCGCGGGAGAGCTGGGCCAGTACCTTGAGGTGCTCGTTGCCGGCCGCGTCCGCCGGAACGGCGATCAGGAAGATGAGCGTCGCCTTCGAGCCGTCGGCCGAGCTCCAGTCGACGCCGGCGCGACTGCGGGCGAAGGCGATCACGGGGGAGGTGACCCCGTCGGACTTGGCGTGCGGGATGGCAATGCCGTCGCCGATGCCCGTGGTGCCGTGTTCCTCACGGTCGAAGGCGGCCTGGGCGACCGCGGCCTCGTCCTGCACGCGCCCGGTGGCGCTCATCAGCCCGGCCAGGGTGCGGATCATCGAGTCACGGTCGGTCTCGTCCACGTCGAGTACGATCGTGCGCTCGTCGATGTAGTCGAGCACGGTCTTCCTCACGGGCAGTGCGGGCAGAACGGGCGGAACGGGTGCTGTCGAGGTCGCACCGACTGCCGGCACGGATCCCGCGGCGGCACTCCCGCCGTCCTGCGGCTCGGCGGCCGTGGCGTGGCGTCGGATCCGCCGCCCGGAGATGCCGAGCAACAGCACGGCGACGAGTGCGGTCACCAGCGAGCCGACGATGAGGGCGAGGAAGTACATCGGCACGCCGGAGACCGCGCCGAAAACGGCGACGATCGGTCCGCCGTGCGGGACCGAGTCGGCCACACCGAAGAGGGCGGCGATCCCGCCGGCGACTGCGCCGCCGATCATATTGGCGGGGATGACCTGCAGAGGTTTGGCGGCGGCCAGCGGGATGGCGCCCTCGGTGATGCCGAAGAACCCCATGAAGAGCGCGGCGATGCCGGCCTCGCGTTCCACCGGGGTGAAGAAGCGTCGGCGGATGAGGGTGGCCAGGCCCATCCCCAGCGGTGGCACCGCGATGGCCGCGGCGACCATGCCCATCGGGGCAGGGTTGCCGGAGGCGATCAGGGCGCTGCCGAACAGGAACGCGGTCTTGTTGATCGGGCCGCCCATGTCGAACCCGACCATGGCGCCGAGGATCAGGCCGAGCAGGACTACGCTGCCGCCGTCGAGGCCGGTGAGGAACCCGGTCATCGAGGAGAAGACCCAGGCGATCGGCTGGCCGAGGGCGAGCACGAACAGTCCGCCGACGACGAGCGTGGTGACGACCGGGATCACGAGGATCGGCATGATCGGACGGATGAAGCGGTGCACCGGGATCTTCTTGATGCCGAGGGCGACGAAGCCCACCAGGAAACCGGTGACGATGCCGCCGATGAAGCCGGCTCCTGATTCGGAGTTGTAGAAGGAACCGGTCGTGGCGATCCAGCCGCAGATCATGCCGGGCGCGAGCCCGGGGCGGTCCGCGATCGCGTAGGCGATGAAGCCGGAGAGGATGGGCACCATCAGGGTGAAGCCGAGAACGCCGATCTGGTTGATCGTCAGCCAGAAGCTGCCCTCCGGAATGACCAGACCCTGCGGGGTTGCCTCTCCGCCGAGCGAGAGCGAGATAGCGATCAGGAGCCCGCCGACCACGACGAACGGGATCATGTAGGAGACACCGTTCATCAGCGCTCGGTACAGGGTGCCGCCGAAGTCGGCCTTGCGGGCGGCGGCCGGGCTGCCGGCCGCGGCGGGGGCACCCGCGGTGCGGGGCTCGGCGGCGAGGGCCTGCGCGATCAGCTGCTGCGGGTGGTGGATCCCATCGGCGACCCGCACCGAGATGAGTCGCTTGCCGGCAAAGCGGGACAGATCGATCTGGGTGTCGGCCGCGATGACGACCGCATCCGCGCGCCTGATCTCGTCCGGGCTGAAGGTGCCCTCGACTCCGACGGAGCCGTGGGTCTCGATTCTCACGTCGTAGCCGAGTTCTCCGGCGGCGGCTTCGAGCTTCTCCGCCGCCATGTAGGTGTGCGCGATGCCGGTGGGACAGGCAGTGATGCCCAGGATCAGGATTGCGGGCGGTGCCGCCTGGGATTCGGGCATGACGTAGGAGTCCTTCCGGGTGAGACCGACCGGAATCCTCGCTAATACCCGGGGGCAGATTTCATAAGCGTTGCTAACGGTATCACGGGTCCTTCGGCGACCCCGCCCCGAACGAGGGGTGCCGGTCAGACGGTGGCGAGGGTGCCGCGGGTGAGGTGGAGCGCGTCCGCCGCGAGCCGCATCGTCGTGGGTGCATCCCGCATCCAGAGCGGCACGGCGACCGCACGGATGCCCGCGGCCGCCAGCGCGGGCAGCGCGGCGGCATCCGTCTCGTCCACCAGCCACGCGTCGAGCACGCCGCCGGCGGCCCGGGAGCCGTAGTGCAGGCCCACGGCCTCGGCCGAGGTCTGCACTCCGATGGTGTGGAGGCAGGCGTCGGCCATGCCGCGCACGGCCGCGCCGGCGATGATCGGCGAGACACCGACGACCGCGGCGGCGGTGGACCGCAGCGCCTCCCGGATGCCGGGGACGGCGAGGATCGTGCCCACCGAGACGACCGGGTTCGACGGCGGCAGGATCACCAGGTCGGCCGTCAGGATGGCGTCGACGACGCCCGGCGCCGCAGAGGCGGACTCGAGTCCGACCTGCACGAATTCGGTCACCGGCACGCCGGCCCGGTAGCGCACCCACCACTCCTCGAAGTGGATCAGCTCGCCCGCCCGGTGCTCGTCGGCATCCATAGCCAGTCGGGCATGAGTTTCGACGGGGTCGTCGCTCATCGGCAGCAGGCGGGCCCCGGGCTGCCAGCGGCGGCAGAGGAACTCGGTCGCCTCGCTCAACGTCGACCCGCTCCGCAGCAGGTCGCTGCGCACGATGTGGGTGGCGAGGTCGAGGTCGCCGAGCGTGAACCAGGACCAGCCGCGGCCGTAGGCGGCGATCTCGGCCGAGGTGCGCCGACTCTCCTCCGGCCGCCCCCAGCCCTGTTCCTCGTTGATGCCGCCGCCGAGGGTGTACATCACGGTGTCGAGGTCAGGGCAGATGCGCAGGCCGTCCAGCCACATGTCATCCCCGGTGTTCACGACCACGGTCACCGCCGTCTCCGGTTCGGTCTCCGCGAGGTGCTGCAGCAGGCCGCGGGTGAACCGGGCGCCGCCGATGCCTCCGGCCAGAACCGTGATGTTCGTCATGGGGTGCCTCTTTCGTGCCGGGTGACTTCGGGTTCGAGCGCGGGCGGGACCGCCGCAACCCCGGCGGGCGGGGAGAACACGATCACCGGATGCCCGCCCCGCGGATGCGGGATCACATCGCAGTCCACGCCGTAGACCTGCGCGATGGTCGACGGCCGCAGCACCTCGTCCGGGGTGCCGGACGCGACGAGCCGCCCGCGGTGCAGCAGCAGGATCTGGTCGCAGAACGCGGCCGCGAGGTTCAGGTCGTGCAGGGCCATCACCGCGGTCAGGCCCGGGCCGGCTCCCGTGCACAGCCCGCGCACCTGCCCGAGCAGCCCGAGCTGCGCGCTGACGTCGAGGTGGTTGTTCGGCTCGTCCAGCAGCAGCAGGCTCGGTCGCTGCGCCAGCGCCCGGGCGATCTGCGCCCGCTGCTGCTCGCCGCCGCTGAGGGTGTGCCAGGACCGCTCGGCGAGGTCGCTGCCGCCGACCATGGCCAGCGACTCCTCGGCCACCCGGTGGTGGTCGTCGCCGCCGAAACTGCCGAGCACCCGGCTGCGGTGCGGGATCCGGCCGAGCAGCACGACCTCGCGCACCGTGAGGTCGACGCTGGGCGTGGCGCTCTGCTCGAGCAGCGCCACCCGCCGGGCGGTCTCCCGCCGTGACAGGCCGGCCCGCCCGCCCACCCGTTCCCCGCCCAGTTCCACGCCGCCGGCATCCGGTGTCTCGAGCCCCGCGATCAGGCGCAGCAGGGTGGATTTCCCGCCCCCGTTCGGCCCCAGCAGCCCGGTGACCGTGCCGGTCGGTACGGCCGCCGACACGTCGGTCAGGATCTCGCGGACGCCGATCCGGAACGACACCCGGTCCAGGATCACGCCCATGCCGCGGCCTTCCGGCTCTTGATCAGCGCGATGAAGACGGGCACGCCGATGAACGCGGTGATGATGCCCACCGGCAGCTCGCGCGGGTCGAACACGGTGCGGGCGACGGTGTCGGCGATCACGAGGAAGAGGGCGCCGAGCACCACCGCCAGCGGCAGCAGCCGGCGGTGGCCCGGCCCGCTCAGGCCGCGCACGAGGTGCGGCAGGATCAGGCCGACGAAGCCGATCGAGCCGCTCACCGACACCATGGCGCCCGTGAGCAGGGCGACCGCCCCGAGCAGGGCCCAGCGGGTGCGGTTCACGTTGATGCCGAGGGATGCCGCTGCCGTGTCCCCGAAGGTGAAGGCGTCCAGGCGGGTGGCCGAGAGCACGATCCCGGTGCCGACCACCAGCAGGGCGCCGGCCGAGATGGCCACGGTCGTCCACGAACTGCCCGCCAGGGAGCCCAGCAGCCAGTTCAGGATCTCCCGGTAGGAGTCCCCCTTGGCGGCCCAGAAGATGACGAAGGAGGTGCCGGACGCTCCGAGTTGCGCAATGGCCAGGCCCGACAGGACCGCCCGTCCCGGCGTGATCGTTCCGCCGACCCGGGCGGTGCTCAGGGTCGCGACCAGGGCGGCCAGGGCGCCGAGGAAGGCCGCCGCCGGAAGCGCGAACCCGACGCCGAGGATGACCACGCACACCGCGCCGAGCGACGCACCCGAGGACAGGCCGAGCAGGTACGGGTCGGCGAGCGGGTTGCGGGTGACGCTCTGCATGACCGCGCCGCAGAGGGCGAGCCCGGCGCCCACCATCGCCGCGGTCAGCACCCGCGGCAGGCGCAGCTGCCAGACGATGGAGTCGGTCAGCGGAGGAACCTCGCGCAGCCCGGGCAGGCCGAGGTGCCCGCCCAGGCTCGAGGCCACATCCGTCAGGCTCACGTCGGCCGGGCCGATCGTCACGGCCAGGGCGGCAGTCAGCACGAGGGCCACGACCGACAGGACGAGCCAGCCGAGGTAGCGACCCGCGCCGTTCCCGCGCCGCGTCATGCCCGCCTCCACCAATCCGTCGCCGTCGGCCGTCTGGTCTCGGCTACTTCTTGAGCTGCTTGTCGAGGGCGGCCAGCTGGTCGATGGACGACGAGGCGGCCTCCACGTTGCGGATGCCGGCCTCGGTCGCCGCGAACGGCAGCACGATGTAGCGCTTGTTCGTCACCGCGTCGAGCTGTGCGGTGGCCGGGTTCGACTCGAGGGTCGCGATCTTCGAGTCGGCCGTGTTCCAGGTGGCGTCGACGAGCACGATCACGCTCGGATTCGCCTCGATCACCGATTCCCAGCCGACCGAGGTCCAGGTGTCGTGCACGTCGGCGAAGATGTTGGTCAGCCCGGCGGCAGCCATGATCATCGCGGGGGAGCCGATGCCGGCGCCCACGTACGGGGCGTCGGTGCCGCTCGAGTACCAGAGGGCGGTGGTGTCCGCCGCGGCCGGTGTGAGGGCGGCGAGGTCGGCCTTCTGGCTCGACACCAGCTCGGCCGCGGCAGCCGGGGCCCCGAACAGGGCGCCGGCCTCATCGATCTCGGTGAAGACGGAGTCGAAGGTGAGCGGGTCGGGCATGGCCTCGCCCTTGCAGGCGGCGGGCGAGACGTAGCTGCCCACGTTCAGGCCGGCCAGGCCGGCGCGTTCGCCCACCCCGTCGGCGGAGAAGTTGGACTCCCACCCGCCATAGATGAAGTCGGGCGAGAGGCCCAGCACGGCCTCCTGGCCAGGCACGAAGTCGCTGATCACGTTGAGGTCGGCGCCGGCCTTCGCGAGGGATGCCGGCAGCGGGCCGTCGAGGAACGCCGAGCCGACGACGCGGTCGCCGAGGCCGAGGGCCAGCAGTAACTCGGTGGTGGAGGACTTGATCGTCACGATCCGCTGGGGCGCGGCGGTCACGGTCACATCGGTGCCGCAATTCGAGACGGTGACCGGGTAGCCGGATTTCGCCTCAGGGGTGGTGCTCGGCGCGGCGTTCGGAGCCGCCGCGGCGCATCCGCTCAGAAGCAGGGCCGTCGCGGCTACGCCCATCACGACGGAAGAAATCGGCTGAAGTTTCACAGAACCACCTAGATTCGGCCCCACTCCTTCCGCGAGAGCGCAGAATACGCCCTCCTGGCGTCACGGAAGGGGCGGATTGTGCGCTTTCGCGGGCTGGAGGCAGGGAGGCGAAATGAATTGGGAGAGAACCGAGGGAATGTCGGCGACCTGCTGCCCAAGTCGGGGCCGGCGGAACCGGTCAGAGCCAACCGGCGGTCTCCGACAAGCCTAGGCCAGAACGCGTTGGCCGGAACTCTTGCCACCGGCCGGTTCGGACGACAGGATGATTACGCGTAAGTCACACGGAAACAGATCTGCAAAATAGACGTCGAACAGCACAAACGGGCGAAACGGCCCGATTCGACTCACCTGATTCGACGCTGCACTTCCCGGCCTGTCGGCCAGCTCAGCGCCGAGCGCGATGTGGAGGCAAGTGAGATGACCGGGGATTCCAGCAACAGGGGCACCAGCACCGATCGGCGCGACATCGTGCGGGCCGCAATCACCCAGACGGAGTGGACCGGTGACCAGGAGTCGATGGTCCGAAAGCACGAGGGGTTCGTGCGTACGGCCGCCGAGGCGGGAGTACAGGTGATCTGCTTCCAGGAGTTGTTCCATGGCCCGTACTTCGGCATCGTGCAGGACTCCAAGTACTACGACTACGCGCAGAGCGTGCCGGGCCCGCTGGTGGAACGGTTCCAGAAGCTCGCCGCCGAACACAAGATGGTCATCGTGCTCCCCCTGTATGAGGAGGAGCAGCCCGGCGTGCTTTACAACACGGCCGCCGTGATCGACGCCGACGGCACGTACCTCGGCAAGTACCGCAAGCACCACTTGCCCCACCTGCCTCAGTTCTGGGAGAAGTTCTACTTCCGCCCCGGCAACGCCGACTACCCCGTTTTCGACACCAAGGTCGGCAAGATCGGCGTCTACATCTGCTACGACCGGCACTTCCCGGAGGGCTGGCGCGTGCTGGGCCTGAACGGCGCCGAGATCGTCTTCAACCCCTCGGCCACCAAGCCGGGCCTCTCCAACCGGCTCTGGGAACTCGAGCAGCCGGCCGCCGCGGTCGCCAACCAGTACTACATCGGCGCCAACAACCGCATCGGCACCGAGACCGAAGAGTTCGGCGACGACGCCGTCACGTTCTACGGCAGCTCCTACTTCGTCGACCCGCGCGGCAACTACGTCGGCGAGGTGGCCTCCACCGACACCGAGGAGATCGTCATCCGAGACCTCGACCTGGGCGTCATCCGCGAGGTGCGCAACGCCTGGCAGTTCTACCGCGATCGCCGCCCGGATTCCTACGGCCCGATCGTGGAACCGTAGGGCGGAGGGGGAAATGAGGACCCTGATCCAGAACGGCACCGTGGTCAGCGCGACCGGCCGGGTACTCGCGGACGTGCTCATCGACGGCGAGACCATCGCCGCCGTGCTGGCGCCCGGGTCACGGATGCTCGCGGTCGACCTGGCCGCATCCGTCGACCGGTTCATCGACGCCACCGGCAAGTACGTGATCCCCGGCGGCGTCGACGCGCACACGCATATGCAGCTGCCGTTCGGCGGCACCGCGGCCAGCGACACCTTCGAGACCGGCACCCGGGCCGCGGCCTGGGGCGGCACGACCACGATCATCGACTTC
>JACMQV010000018.1 GCA_014376815.1 Cryobacterium sp. | reverse complement strand
TGCGGGTAGTCACTTCGGTTGTGGGCGCCGCGACTTTCCCGACGTTCCAGAGCACAGGCGAGGGTTGCGCGCGCGGCCATGAGGGAGGCGCGCAGGTCGAATGCGTGCGCAAGGCCTGAGAAGCCCGCGACATCCGGATGCACTCCGATTCGGCTCTGGCGATCGTCGAGGTCGTCCAACTGGCGCAGTCCTTCCAGTAGCCCCGCTTCGTGGCGCACCACTCCGCCGAAATCGGTCATGGTATTGCGGATGTCGCGCTGCAAGGCGCGCACATTCTCCTGTCCGTCCGAGGCAAGAATGTCGGTCACCTCCTGCTCGGCTGCCTGGACCGCGTCCTGTGATCGATTCTGGGAGGTGATACCTGCGCTGTACTCGGCCGCAGCCTGGCCGACAATCCTGCCGAACACGAGCAGCTCTATGAGCGAATTGCCTCCGAGCCGATTGGCTCCGTGCAGCCCGCTGGACGCCTCGCCGATAGCGTACATCCCGACAACATCGGTGGAATGGTCATCCGGTCGCACCCACACTCCGCCCATGGAGTAGTGCGCGGTCGGAGCGATCTCGATAGCCGTGGTGGTGACGTCGAGTACCTGCAATTCGAGCATGGTCTGATACACGCGGGGCAGGCGCGTCATGATTGTCTCGCGGGGCAGGTGGGAAATGTCGAGCAGCACTCCGCCCTTCGCAGTGCCGCGTCCCTCCTTGATCTCGGTGTACGCGGCGAGAGCGACCCTGTCGCGGGTGGACAGTTCCATGCGCTCGGGGTCGTAGTTGGCCATGAACCGCTCGCCGAGTGCGTTCCGTAGAACCCCGCCCTCGCCTCTGGCGGCCTCGCTGATCAGGGTGCCGGCGGCATTCTCTGGTTCAAGGATGCCACTTGGGTGGAACTGAACCAGCTCGGCGTCACGCAGCCGACCGCCGGCATCCACTGCCAATTTGAAGGAATCGCCGGTGTTCTCGTCCCGGCGGCTGGATGTGCGGCGCCAGATGCGGTTGTGTCCGCCCGCAGCAATGATGACTGCGTCGGCGATGACCGTCACCCGACTGCCGTCGCGCAGGTCGAAGCCATAGGCGCCGAACACCACGTTGTCACGCACGAGGATGCGGGTGATGTACACCGAATCCAAGATGGGTACCTCAAGTTGGGAGGCACGGGCCACCAGGGTCCGTTGGATTTCAAGCCCGGTATAGTCGCCTGCGAAGGCGGTGCGACGGTATTTATGGGCGCCGAAGTAACGCTGACTGATACGCCCGTCACTCTCCCGCGCGAAGGGCATGCCCCAGCGCTCGAGGTCCTGGATGCCGCGGCCCGCGTTCTTCGTCACAATCTCGGCCGTGTACGGATTGGCGAGAAAGTAGCTCTCCTGGATGGTGTCTGCTGCGTGCTGCTGCCAGCTGTCCTCGGAGTCCATCGTTGCCAGGGCCGCGTTGATTCCGCCGGCCGCCAGCGAGGTGTGCGCGTCGTTTTTGGGGCGTTTGCCGACGGCGAGAACGTCAACTCCGCGCTCTGACAGCTCGATCGCGGCCCGCAGGCCCGAACCGCCGGTGCCGATGACGAGCACGGAGGTAGAAATTCGGCGACCCGTGAGGGTGTCGTCTGACATGAGGAGGCCTTCCCGGGGAAATACAACGGAGCCATACTGACCGTGGATCTCTGGGCGACGTTAGCTCGCGTTGCTGGGCATTTGCCCCGATCACACGAGGAGGTTGGCTGCGTGCGACCAGCGTCTCCCCGGCGTATTTTTGTCAGGGCCGCTTCGTCGAAGACGAAAACAGCCGGGAGCTGAGGATGCCTGGCTCGAGAGTGCTCAGTTCATCTCCGCGACTCGCGTCGGTGGGGCCGCGGCTCGTGCGATCAGCTTGAGGAAGGAACTCGATGATTCGATCAGAGTCCAGCGTTGAGGTGCCGCGTTCGGCAGAGGATGTCTTCGCTTTTCTGGCAGACGGCACCAATAACGTCAAGTGGCGCAGCGGCGTGCACGCGATCCGTCACATTCGTGGACGGGGAGTGGGCGCGGAGTTCGAGCAGCTTCTCACCGGCCCGGGTGGAAGAACAATGCGTGCGAACTACCGCGTGGTCGCGTCGACGCAACCGACCCTGCTTGAGTTCGAGGTCACCGCCGGACCGGCCCGGCCTCGAGGGTCGTTCACGATCACCCCTGTCTCATCTGCCTCATGCCGGGTCCTGTTTACGATAGAGCTTGAGCTACAAGGTGTGATGAAATTTGTGCGAGGGATGATTGAAGCGCAAGTGGCCGCGGAGGCGGCCGCAATTCAGAACCTGCCCCGGGCGATGCGCAACGCGTAGCGCGGCGTCGGGCGCTGGCCGAACCGGGCAGCCGTCGTCACCCGCTACTTCGGCGGCACACGCTCGGTGCCGGCGGCCTGTACTTGCCTGCTCGAAGCCCGTTCTGACCGCGATCGATGAAGCTCAGGCCCTCGGGTTGGTTGTGGAGCTCGAACGCCGTGAACTGTTCACTCTCGCACTGCCGCACGCGGACGCCGGTCGCATCGAGGCCGAGTTGCGCCAGCGCGGAGTGCCCTACGATGACGCTGCGCGGCTCGCCGCGATCGTCGCCCACGTAACGGGCGGAGGCGCGGAACTCAAGGCCCGCGGCCACGAATGGGTCGACGTCGAGCGGTAGTCCGGTTGTCGGCGTGGCCGTCGGCAGGGTTTACCGAGCCACGACGTTTACCGAGCCACGACGTTGATCGTCCGCGCGATCTGGCGTGCAGAGGTGCCCCCGGACACACGAAAGCCCCCGCCGAATCGGCGGGGGCTTTTCGAGCACGAGGTCAGGACCGACAGGCGGCCCGGAACCAGGTCAGGTGGAGACTAGACCAGTGCGCCGACCGACTTCGCGATGGCGGACTTCTTGTTCGCAGCCTGGTTCTTGTGGATGACACCCTTGCTGACGGCCTTGTCGAGCTTCTTCGAGGCCAGGGCGAGGCCGGCGACGGCCTTGTCCTTGTCACCAGCGGTGACGGCGAGGCGCGTCGCGCGGATGGCACGCTTGAACTCGCTCTTGACGGCCTTGTTGCGCTCCTGGGCCTTCTTGTTGGTGCCGATACGCTTGATCTGCGACTTGATATTTGCCACGTTTATACGCTTTCGTTAGGTTCTTGTTCGGATGGGCCGCGTGGCGGTAGAGGGCGCCGTACGGCAATAATCGTGTGGGGTGGGACCCAACACGCAAGCCAACAGGAAACGATACCAGTTATTCGCTCAGGTCGACAATCGGCCCGGCCGGGTGGCCCCGACCTCCACGAGGATGCCGCCGAGCACCTCGGCGAACCGTTCCGGCTGGGCCAGGCTGACCAGGTGCGAGGCCCGGGGGACGATCACGAGGCGGCCGTTCCGGCACGCGGCGAGGAAGCGGCGCTCATGCAGCCGGAACTGATCGAAGGAGCCGTTGACCAGCCAGACGGGGCCCGGATAGCGGGACAGGCTCACGAGCGGGCGGAGGGTCCCGGTGGCCCGGAGCCCGGCATCCATCACAGTGAGCGGAACCCCGCCGGCGAGCGTGTCGGCGGCACCGTCCGCCGGAAGGAGCACCCGCACCAGTGCGGTGTGCAGCCACAATCCCTGGTCGGGCAGTCGGCGGACCAACCGGGCCAGACCCCGATAGGCGTCGAGTGGCCAGCCGGCCGGAAGCGCGCAGCTTCCCGCGGCGACCAGACCGACCACCTTCTGCGGGTGCCGCGCGGCGTACTCGATGGCGTAGTAGCCGCCCAGGGAGAGCCCGACCAGCAGTACCCGGCCGCCGAGGGTCTCGACGCCCTCGTCGATGGCTGCCAGGGCGCCCTCCACGGTGAAGGACTCGTCCATGCGCGAGCCGTGCCCGGGCAGATCGATCGCGAGGGCCGGATGCCCCGCCTCGCCCAGCGCCGACAGTTGCCGGCGCCACATGGTCGCCGAGGTACGGATCCCGTGCACGAACAGAACCGCGGTGGCTGGGGTCATCTACCCATTTAGTACCCGTTTAGAACCAACCTGGTAACCAATTGGACAGGAACTCGACGGTCGTGTGCGGAGTACACCGAATGACGTCGCCCTTTCCCGTCTGACGTCGACCCTCCCCGTCCCCCTAGAACGGCGCGGGCTCCGATGTTTGCAGCGGTGGGGCCCCGGGTGGACCGGTGGGCAGCACGGTGGCCGGTTGGGTCACGAAGTCTCGGCCCGTCGGCGAGGTCCAGGTCAGGATGCCGCCCGGCGTCTGGACCACCCGCCATCGGGTCTCGGATTTCAGGTCGTGGCTGGCCTTGCAGAGGTGGGCGAGGTTGTCATGCGCGGTCTGGCCGAGCAGGTGCCAGTCGTGGGTGTGGTCGACCTCGGATCCGCGTGCAGACCTGTTGCAGCCGGGGAACCGGCAGGTCTCGTCTCGGAGGCGCAGGAATCGGCGCATCCGTTTGGGCACCTTGTATCGGTCCCGCCCGACGGACAGCACGACGCCGGTCTCCGGGTGGGTGAGCAGCCGGGTGAAACTCGGCGCCCGAGAGGCCAGATCACGGGCCGTTTCGGGGTCGATCGGCCCGTAGCCCTCGAGGTGGCCGGGTTCCTCGCTGTGCCCGAGAAGGGTCAGGACGGGCACGGTGACCTGCACGCTGGCCCGGACGCCCTCGCCCAACCCAGCCGGGGTGACACCGTTGATGAGCAGGTCGCTGAGTACGTCGGTGCGCACCTGCGTGAGGGAGCGCGGCTCATTCGCGCCATTCATGCTCGCGGCGAGGTCATTGGCGCGGTTGAAGATCGACTGCACCAGCTCGGCCCCTGTCGTCAGATGCAGTGTGGCCAGGCCGTCGGGCTCGGCCTGCAGCCAGGAGGTGCGGTCCTGGATGGACCGGGCACGGCGGCTGGCGATGGTCTCGGGGTGCAGACGTTCCCGCAGCACTCGGGCCGTGTGCTTGGGCTTGGCCACGGTCTGGCTCTCTGCGATCGGCAGCAGCACCTGCTCAAAGGCGGGCAGAGCGGTGAGGGGGATCGACCAGGCCTGTCCGATCAGGGTTTGGGCGTGCCGGTAGCTGATCAGCCCGGCCTGCAGTGCAGCCCGGGTGGCGGGGAGGTCGTCGGCCAGGGCGCGGCTCTCGGCGATCAGGTTCTCCGCGGTGGGTTCGGGCAGGTGCAGAGTCGCGGCGAGCTCGCTGGACAACTCACGGCGCGCGATCTCGTCGCGGTCCCACCGGGAGTTCGGGCTCAGCAGTATCTCAGCGGCGTGGTCCTCGCTGAACCGGCGGACCTCGTCGACCGCGGCCGCCCGCACGGCGTGGCCGCGCGCAATCACCCGCTCGGCGGCCACGACGGCGTCGAAGAGGCGACCGAGCTGCTCCTGGGTGGTGCCGACCGAAGTGGACATATCCAGAGGCTACGGGCAGCCACCGACACTCCCTCCGGCCGGGTCGGCACCCGCCGGTCCCGCGAGCCGGATACCGGCTTCCGGCAGCTCCGCCCTGAACGAATTCGACGGAGATTCTGGCTGAAACGGTCAGAAACACGTCGGGAAAGCTCCGTTACGAGAGAATCTCCGTCGAATTGGTTCAGCGCGAGGCGCCGTGCGGCCCAGACCACCTGCACCGATGAACAGCTGCGGCGAAACCGGGAACCAGCCAGCTATGGGAGAATTGCCAGACCATGTCACCGAGACCCCTCACGGCGCTTGAGCCGGCCGCCACCCCGCCCGAGTTCATCCGCAACTTCTGCATCATTGCCCACATCGACCACGGCAAGTCCACCCTGGCCGACCGGATGCTGCAGATCACCGGCGTCGTCGACGACCGGTCGATGCGCGCCCAGTACCTGGACCGGATGGATATCGAGCGCGAGCGCGGCATCACCATCAAGAGTCAGGCCGTGCGGATGCCGTGGGAACTGGACGGCCAGACCTACGCCCTGAACATGATCGACACCCCCGGCCACGTCGACTTCACCTATGAGGTGTCCCGCAGCCTGGCCGCGTGCGAGGGTGCCATCCTGCTCGTCGACGCGGCCCAGGGGATCGAGGCCCAGACCCTCGCCAACCTGTACCTGGCGCTGGAGAACGACCTCACGATCATCCCGGTGTTGAACAAGATCGACCTGCCGGCGGCCGACCCCGACAAATACGCGAAGGAGCTCGCCAGCCTGATCGGCGGCAGCCCCGACGACGTGCTCCGGGTCTCCGGCAAGACCGGCGTGGGCGTCGCAGAGCTGCTCGACCGGGCCACCAGCCTCATCCCCGCCCCGGTCGGCGACCCCAACGCCGCGGCCAGGGCGATGATCTTCGACTCCGTCTACGACAGCTACCGCGGCGTCGTCACCTACGTGCGCATGATCGACGGCAAGCTGAACCCGCGCGAGAAGATCCAGATGATGTCGACCCGTGCGACCCACGAGATCCTCGAGATCGGCGTCACCTCGCCCGAGCCGACGGTCAGCAAGGGCCTGGGCGTCGGCGAGGTCGGCTACCTGATCACCGGCGTCAAGGACGTGCGCCAGTCGAAGGTCGGCGACACGGTCACCACGGCCCTCCGCCCCGCCACCGTGGCGCTGCCCGGCTATACCGAGCCCAAGCCCATGGTGTACTCGGGCCTGTACCCGATCGACGGCAGCGACTACCCGGCCCTGCGGGAGGCCCTCGACAAGCTCAAGCTCTCCGACGCGTCCCTGGTCTACGAGCCCGAGACATCCGTCGCCCTCGGCTTCGGGTTCCGCTGCGGCTTCCTCGGCCTGCTCCACCTCGAGATCATCACCGAGCGGCTCGACCGGGAATTCGGGCTCGACCTGATCACCACCGCGCCCAGCGTGATCTACGAGGTCACCACCGATGACAAGAAGACGGTCACGGTCACCAACCCGAGCGAGTTCCCCAACGGCAAGATCGCCAAGGTCGAGGAGCCGATCGTCAAGGCCGCCATCCTCGCCCCCCAAGGACTACGTCGGCGTGATCATGGAGCTCTGCCAGAGCCGCCGCGGCACCCTGCTCGGCATGGACTACCTCGGCGAGGACCGGGTCGAGATCCGCTACACGATGCCCCTCGGCGAAATCGTGTTCGACTTCTTCGACAACCTCAAGAGCCGCACCGCCGGCTACGGCTCCCTGGACTACGAGCCGATCGGCTCGCAGGAGGCCGACCTGGTCAAGGTCGACATCCTGCTGCAGGGCGAACAGGTCGACGCGTTCAGCGCCATCGTGCACCGCGACAAGGCCTATGACTACGGCGTGCTGATGACCGGCCGGCTCCGCAAGCTCATCCCCAGGCAGCAGTTCGACGTGCCCATCCAGGCGGCTATCGGCGCCCGCATCATCGCCCGCGAGTCCATCAGCGCCATCCGCAAGGACGTCCTGGCCAAGTGCTACGGCGGCGACATCTCGCGCAAGCGCAAGCTGCTCGAGAAGCAGAAAGAGGGTAAGAAGCGCATGAAGATGGTCGGCCGGGTCGAGGTGCCGCAGGAGGCCTTCATCGCCGCACTGTCCGGCGACGAACCCGCCAAGAAAGAGAAGAAGTAACCGGATGCGCCGCAGCACCTTCACCGACACCGCCGTCACCTACGCGGCCATCGGCGGCACGCTCGCGCCCGACCTCCTCCGGTACCCGCCCAGGGGCTACCGGCCGGTCGTGCGCAGCGTGCGGCTCGGCAGCGGCGCGGAGCGCTTCCAACTGGCCTCCAAATCGCTGATGACCTGGGGCGTGCAGCGCGGCAGCGGCATGACCGTGACCGACCTGCAAAGCGGCACGGGCGTGCAGTACACCGGGCTCGTCTTCGGCGCCGACGGGCAGGCCGTCCGCGACCAGAAGCAGCCCGGCGACGAGGCCACCTTCACCGAGGACGGGACCCCGTACATCGTCAACGGCATGTCCGCGCACCTCACGGTCCAGGTCGGCCCCTTCACCATGGATGCCCCGGTGCGCGTGGTCTACGTCGTCGACGAGCCCGACCAGGTCGGCTTCGCCTACGGCACCATGACCGGGCACCCGGCAAGCGGTGAGGAGTCCTTCATCGTCGACCATCGGGAGGACGACTCCGTCTGGCTCACCATTCGGGCCTTCTCCCGCCCGAGCACCTGGCGCTACCGCCTGGGCTGGCCGCTGGTGCGGCTGCAGCAGGAAAAGTTCACCAAACGGTACCTGCGGGCGCTGCACCCGATCGGCGGGGCGTAACCCGTGGGCAGTGCCCTTCCCCTCGGCGACCCCGCGCCCCGCGACGGCCTGCTGCCGGCCACGACCGCGGTCGACGCCGCTGAGCGCGACTTCGGCGTCTACCTGCACGTGCCCTTCTGCCGGGTGCGCTGCGGCTACTGCGACTTCAACACCTACACCGCCACCGAACTGCGCGGCGCATCCCAGAACGACTACGCCGGCCAGGCGATCAGCGAGGTCGAGGCGGCCGGTCGCATCCTCGACGAGTCGGGCGTGCCCGCTCGCCCGGCGGCCACCGTCTTCTTCGGAGGCGGCACCCCGACCCTGCTCCCCGCCGACGACCTGGTGCGGATGCTGCAGTCCGTGCGCTCCACCTGGGGCCTCGCGCCCGGCGCCGAGGTGACCACCGAGGCCAACCCCGATTCCGTCGACGCCGCGTACCTCGGCAGCCTCGCCGACGCCGGGTTCACCCGGGTGTCGTTCGGCATGCAGTCCGCCGTGCCGCGGGTGCTCGCCACCCTGGAACGCACCCATGACCCCGAGCGGGTGCCGCTGGTCGTCCAGTGGGCCCGCGAAGCCGGCCTTGACGTGTCCCTGGACCTGATCTACGGCACGCCGGGGGAGACCCTCGCCGACTGGCGGACCAGCCTCGAGCATGCCATCATCCAGGCCCCCACTCACATCAGCGCCTATTCGCTCATCGTCGAGGAGGGCACCAAACTGGCCCGACAGATCAAGCGCGGCGAACTGGTTCCGGTCGACGAAGACGTGCAGGCCGAGTTCTACGAACTGGCCGACGAACTGCTTGCCGCCGCCGGCTTCGGCTGGTACGAGGTGAGCAACTGGGCCACGGATGACGCGCACCGCTCCCGTCACAACCTCGCCTACTGGCGCAGCCAGGACTGGTGGGGCGTCGGGCCGGGCGCCCACAGCCACATCGGCGGGGTGCGCTGGTGGAACGTCAAGCATCCGTCGGCGTATGCCGACCGGATCCGGGCCGGGGACTCTCCGGCGGCCGGGCGCGAGACCCTGGACGCGGCAACCCGTGAGGTGGAACGGGTTCTGCTGCTCACCCGCATCCGCGAGGGCATCCTTATCGACTCGCTCACCCCGCTCGGGCGCCGTGAGGTGGCCGGGCTGATCGCCGACGAGCTCATCGACGCGCGGGCCGCCCTGTCGGGAACGGTGGAGTTGACCTTGAGGGGACGCCTCTTAGCGGATGCGGTCGTGCGCCGCCTGCTCACCGACTAGCCGGTCCCGCCGGCCCGGTCCCCCCGCCGGCCCGCCGCCAAACAACTGTTGCCGTCCCGGACAAGAGTCGCCGGTGTGCCGGCAACACTTGTCCGAAACGGCAACAGTCGCGGGACCAGAGGAACGGAGGCTAGTTGACGAACTTGATCGACAACGGGTACGTGTAGGACTGGCCCTTGTTGGCGGCGAGGGCAGCCATGATGCCGAACACGATGTTCAGGATGGCCGCGGCGATGATGATCAGGAAACCGACCAGGATGATGGTCAGGATCCCCCCGACCGTGTACGCGATCAGCAGGGTGATCTGGAAGTTCAGCGCCGTCGCGGTGTGCTCACGGATGAAGGGGCCGCGGTCCTTGAGCACGATATAGCCGATCAGGGCCGGCAGGAAATTGAACAGGATCCCGCCGATATGGATCAGGGTCGCCCACAGCTTCTCGTCGGCGGGGTTCATCTGGCTCGCGGCCTGGTACTGGCCGGCGGGCGGCGGTGGCGGGGTGGAATCGGACATCTCGTGCTCCTTCTGACTCTTGGTGTTTGACGGCTACTTGATCAGGCGGAGGGCGAACGGGTACTGGTAGTGCTGTCCCTCCCGGGCCTTCTGGAAGCCGAGGACGGAGAAGACCACTCCGACGATGTACAGCGCCCAGGCGAGAACGCCGATCACGCCACCGATGCCGAACGTCAGGAAGCCGATAACGCTCGCGAGGAAATTGATCGCGAAATAACCGATCAGAAGCGTGATCTGAAAGTTGAGGGCTTCCTTCGCCTCGACGTTGGTGAAGCGGCCGCGGTCCTTGAAGACGAGCCAGATAATGAGTGACGGCCCAAAGCTGAGGATGCCGCCGAGGTGCGCCAGGGACGCCCACTGCCGGTCTTCGGCCTCCGTCAGGGGTGCCGCGGCCACGGGGACCGCGGGCTGGTACGGCGCTTGCGGCGGCCGCTGTCCCCGGTTCGAATCGTCGGGGTTCGGCCCAGTGGCGTTCGGGCCAGTGGAATTGCTCATGATCGTGCCTTTCGGTGCACAGGTGGAGGTGCATTACATGCCTAAGGTACTGCGGTGAATCATCCGGGAGCAATGGGGAACCACGGCCGGTCGCGGTATGATTGGCAGTCTCATACGAAGAGTGCCAGTGTCCTGCACTCATGACGAACGGGAGGAGGCGACAATATGGTGTCTGACCGCAGTCTCGAAGTTCTGCGCGTGATCGTTCAAGACTACGTCGCTTCCCGCGAGCCCGTCGGCTCGAAATCCATTGTTGACCGGCATTCCTTCGGCGTCTCGGCGGCCACGATCCGCAACGACATGGCCCTCCTCGAGGAGGAGGAGCTGATCGCGGCGCCGCACACCTCGTCCGGGCGCATCCCGACCGACAAGGGATACCGCCTCTTCGTCGACCATCTGGCCGACCTGCGCCCGCTGTCCGCGGCCCAGCGCCAGGCGATCGAAACCTTCCTCGGCCAGTCGGCCGACCTGGATGAGGTCCTGGCGCGCAGCGTGCGCCTGCTCTCCCAGCTGACCCATCAGGTGGCCCTGGTGCAATACCCGTCGCTGTCCCGGGCGAAGGTGCGCCACGTGGAGCTGGTGCCCCTGTCCGAGACGCGCCTGCTGTCGGTGCTGATCACGGATGCCGGCCGGGTCGAGCAGCGCGTGGTCGACCTGCCCCGCCAGCTCGACGAACCCGTCCTGGTCGAGCTCCGGTCCCGCCTGAACGCAGCCCTGGTCGGCCTCCGCATGAGCGAGGCCGCCGCCGCATTGACCGGAGCGGGGGTGCTCGGGCCCTTCGAACAGCAGGAGGCCGTCGACCTGATCACCGGAACCCTGCACGACCAGGTCGGGGCCAACCGGCAGGACCGGCTCGTGA
Organism: Cryobacterium sp.; assembly: GCA_014376815.1. Lineage (GTDB taxonomy): Bacteria > Actinomycetota > Actinomycetes > Actinomycetales > Microbacteriaceae > Cryobacterium. The sequence goes on along the minus strand of JACMQV010000018.1, from coordinate 46,809 downwards.
TGGCCGGGGCCGCCAACCTCGTCCGCACCGAGGAAGACTTCACCGGCAGCATCTACCCGGTGCTCGAAGCCATCGAGGAGCAGGTCGTCCTGCTGCGCCTGTTCGGCGAGATGGCCACCGACCAGCACGGCGTGTCCGTCAGCATCGGTCGGGAGAACGCCCCGTTCGGCCTGGCCGAGACATCCGTTCTCACCAGCGGCTACTCGTCGCAGGGCGGCAACCTGGCCCGCCTCGGCGTGCTCGGTCCGACCCGGATGGATTACTCCAACAACATGGCGGCCGTGCGCGCCGTCGCCCGCTACCTTTCACGCCTACTCGGCGAGAATTGACCAGTTCCCCGGGTTGAAAGACCGGGGGAGCACCACGTATCAGAACAGACCGAGGAGAGCCAGCTTTGGCTGACCATTACGAAGTACTCGGCGTTGCACGCGACGCCACAACGGACGAGATCAAGAAGGCCTACCGGAAACTTGCCCGGCAGCTGCACCCCGACGTCAACCCCGGCGCGGATGCGTCGGAGCGGTTCAAGTCGGTGACGCATGCCTACGACGTGCTGAGCGACGCGAAACAGCGCGACAACTACGACCGCGGCGGCAACGGCCGCTCCGGCGGTGGCGGCAACGGCTTCTCCGACGGCAACTTCGGCAACTTCGGCGACATCTTCGAGACCTTCTTCGGCGGCGGTGGCGGCACCCGCGGCCCCCGGTCCCGCCGAGAGCGCGGCCAGGACGCCTTGATCCGGGTCGAACTCGACCTCGACGAGATCATCTTCGGCACCCACCGCGACCTCGAGGTGGACACGGCCATCGTCTGCGCCACCTGCAATGGCACCTGCTGCCAGCCGGGCACGTCTCCCGTCACCTGCGACATCTGCCACGGCACCGGCAACATCCAGCGCGCCGTCCGGTCGCTTCTGGGCAACGTCATGACGAGCAGCCCCTGCGGCTCCTGCCGCGGCTACGGCACGATCATCGCCACGCCCTGCGTCACCTGCCAGGGCCAGGGCCGCGTGCGAGCACGCCGCACGGTGCCCGTCGACGTCCCCGCCGGCGTCGACACCGGACTGCGCCTGCAGATGCCCGGCAGCGGCGAGGCCGGCCCGGCCGGCGGCCCCAACGGCGACCTGTACCTCGAGATGAAGGTGCGCCACCATGATGTCTTCAGCCGCGACGGCGACGACCTGCTCGCCACCCTCGAGGTGCCGATGACGGATGCGATCCTGGGCACCACCGCCAAGGTCAAGGCCCTCGACGGAGACATCGAGGTCGAGATCAAGGCCGGCACGCAGAGCGCCGAGGTCATCACGGTCAAGGAGCGCGGTGTGACACGCCTGCGCGGGAACGGGCGTGGCGACCTGAAGATCGGCGTGCATGTGGCCACTCCGACGCGCCTGGACCACAAGGAACGCGAACTGATCGAGGCGTTCGCGGCCCGGCACAAGGCCCCCGCACCGGCCCTCAGCGCCTTCCAGCAGGGCCTGTTCGCGAAGCTTCGCGATCGGTTCCGCGGCTAAGCGCGATGGCACATTTCTTCCTCGACGAAACGCTCCGGGCCGCCGACTGCGTTCCGGGGGCCGTGGTCACGATCGGCGGCGCCGAGGCCAGGCACGCGGTCACCGTGAGCCGGGTGCGTCCGGGCGAGAAACTCCTCGTCGGCGACGGGGCCGGGCTGATGCTGGGCGTGAGCGTGGTCGGCGCGGATGCCGCCCGGCTCAGTCTTCGGGTGGACACGGTGACCGTGTCGGCCCGGCTGACCCCGCGCATCCGGCTGGTCCAGGCCCTCGCCAAGGGAGACCGGGACGAACTCGCGGTGCAGGCGGCCACGGAACTCGGGATCGATGGTGTGATCCCGTGGGCCGCCGCCCGGTCCGTGACCCGCTGGGAGGGCCCGAAGATCGCCAAGGGCCAGGAACGCTGGTCGAACATCGTGCGAGAGGCGTCCAAGCAGTCGATCCGGCCGTGGCTTCCCGAGGTGGCCGCCCTGGCGTCCACGAAATCTCTGGCCGCGCTGGCCGGTTCCACCCGGATGCTGCTGCTGGAACCCGGCGCGACCTTCCGCCTGACCGAGGTCCCGGTCCCCACCGACGACCGCGACATCGTGCTCGTCGTCGGTCCCGAGGGCGGGATCGCCCCGGCCGAGCTCACCGCCCTCGAGCAGGCGGGGGCCACCCGGGTGCGACTGGGCGAGACCGTGTTGCGCACCTCCACGGCGGGACCGGCCGCCCTCGCGATCCTGAACGCGACGCTCGGCCGTTGGTAGCCAAGCCGCTTAAGATAGAGACATGTCTTCCACCGGCGCAGAACCGTCCATTTTCAGCCGCATCGCCGCGCGCGAGGTTCCGGCGACGATCGTCGCGGAAACCGACCGGATCATCGCCTTCAACGACATCGCGCCGCAGGCGCCGGTGCACGTCGTCATCACGACGAAGACGGGCGAGTACCACAACGTGGTCGAGCTGGCGGCCGGCGACCCCGGCCTGCTGGCCGAACTCGTGGCTGTGGCCGACGGCCTTGCGGCCGACCTCGCCGACGGGCAGTTCCGCCTGGTCTTCAACACCGGGCCGGCGGCCGGGCAGACCGTCTTCCACGTGCACGCCCACCTCCTGGCCCAGCGGCCCGGAGACTCAGCACTCGGGGAGGGTTCGCTTGGGTTCCGCTGACTCGAACCTGCCAGGGCCGACCGAGGTCCGCGTGCACGTTGACGGCATCGCCATGGTGCGGTTGCTGGGCGCGCAGGATCGCCTCCTCGCCACGATCGAGAAGGAGCACCCGGGCGTCAGCGTCCACGTGCGCGGCAATGAGATCACCCTGTCCGGAGAGGCCGCCTCGGTCGAGGCCGCGCGCCTGCTGATCGAGGAACTCCTGGTCATGATCCGCTCCGGCCGGGACCTGGCCGAGTCCGAGGTGAGCACGTCGGCGCGGATGCTCGGAGAAGACAGCACCACCAGCCCGTCCGAGCGTCTCGGCCCGGCGATCCTGGCTTCCCGGGGCCGCAGCATCCGCCCCAAGACGATCGGGCAGAAGCACTACGTCGACGCGATCGACACCGACACGATCGTGTTCGGCATCGGGCCGGCCGGAACCGGGAAGACCTACCTGGCGATGGCCAAAGCGGTGCAGGCGCTGCAACGCAAGGAGGTCGACCGGATCATCCTCACCCGCCCGGCCGTCGAAGCCGGGGAACGCCTCGGCTTCCTGCCCGGCAGCCTGACCGAGAAGATCGACCCCTACCTGCGTCCCCTCTACGATGCACTGAACGAGATGATGGACCCGGAGCTCGTCCCCAAGCTGCTGGCGGCCGGCACCATCGAGGTGGCCCCGCTCGCGTACATGCGCGGCCGCACGCTCAACTCCTCGTTCGTGGTTCTCGACGAGGCCCAGAACACCACGCCGGAGCAGATGAAGATGTTCCTGACCCGCCTGGGCTTCGGCTCCAAGATGGTGGTCACCGGCGACATCACCCAGATCGACCTGCCGGCCGGCTCGAGCGGCCTCCGGCTGGTCAGCCGCGTGCTCGAAGGCGTCGACGAGATCGCTTTCGTGCGCCTCACCAGCGACGACGTGGTACGCCATTCCCTGGTCGGCCGCATCGTCGACGCCTGGACCGAGTACGACGCCCAGAAGCAGGCCCTGCGCTACGAGACCGAGCAGGCGCACGAGTTCGCCAACCGCGGGCCGGGCCGCCCCAGCACCCCGCGTGACCGCCTTCCGAAACGGAGACCCTCTTGAGCATTGAAGTCAACAACGAATCGACCATCCCGGTCGATGAGGCCGCCATCCTCCGCCTGGCGGCGTACGCGCTGGACTCCATGCACGTGCACCCCGACGCCGAGCTGGCGATCGTGCTCGTCGACGAGGGCGCCATGGAACAGCTGCACGTGCAGTGGATGGACGAACCGGGGCCGACCGACGTGCTCAGCTTCCCGATGGACGAACTGCGCCCGGGCACCGAAGACGCCGAAACCCCACCGGGGCTGCTCGGGGATATCGTGCTCTGCCCGCAGGTCGCCCAGGCGCAGGCCGAGACCGCCGGTCACAGCACGCTCGAGGAACTACTCCTGCTGACGACCCACGGCACCCTGCACCTGCTCGGGTTCGACCACGCCGAGCCGGCCGAGGAGAAGGAAATGTTCGGCATCCAGCGCGACATCCTGATCGGCTTCGCCCTGCAGGAACGCCTCCGCAACCGATGATCGTGGGGTGGTTTCTTGCGGCGGCGATCATCCTGGTCGCCTTCGGCGGCCTGATGGCCGGCGTGGGCTCCCCCGGCACGGCCCCGTCCAGGGCCCCCCTCGCCGAACTGGCGGAGAAAACAGGGGCGCAGGGGCCCCTGGCGGCCATCGCCGCCGACACCGGGGCGCACCTGAATACGATCAGCTTCGTGCGGATCATCGCCGAGACGACCGCGGCCGTGCTCGTGACCCTCGTGTTCGCGACCACGATCGAGCAGCTGTGGCTCGCTCTGCTGCTCTCGTCCCTGCTGATGACGGCGGTCTCGTTCGTGCTGGTCGGGGCGAGCCCCCGCAGCGTGGGACGGGCCCATCCCACCGGGCTGCTGAAGGCGACCGCTCCGCTGGTGCACTTCCTCCGGGTGCTGCTCGGGCCGATCGCGAACGCGCTCGTGGCCCTCGGAAACCGGGTCACGCCCGGCCGCACCCGGCTCGCCACGTTCACCTCCGAGGACCAGCTGCTCAGCATGGTCGATGAGGCCACCGAGCTGGACGTGCTCGAGGAGGACGACCGCGAACTGATCCACTCCATCTTCGAGTTCAACGAAACGGTGGTGCGTGAGGTCATGATTCCGCGCACCGACATGGTCACCATCGATGCGGATTCGGCGCTCGGCGCGGCCATGGGCCTGTTCCTGAGCAAGGGCTTCTCGCGCGTGCCGGTCATCGACGGGGAGGTCGACGACGTCACGGGCATCCTCTACCTTCGTGACGTGGCCCGGCTGGTCTACGAACGCCCGCCGAACGTGGAGAGCCTGACCGTTCGGGAACTGGAACGGCCCGCGGTCTTCGTGCCGGAGTCGAAGAAGGCGGACGCCCTGCTGCGGCAGATGCAGCTCGAGTCGAACCACCTCGCGATGGTGGTCGACGAGTATGGTGGGATCGCCGGTCTGGTCACCCTCGAGGACCTGATCGAGGAACTCGTGGGGGACATCTCCGACGAGTACGACCGCGACGTCGTCGAGGTCGAAGATCTGGGCCACGGCCGGTTCCGCGTGAGTGCCCGACTGCCGGTCGACGAGCTCGGTGAGCTCTTCGACCTGGAACTGGACGACGACGAGGTCGACTCGGTGGGCGGACTCCTGGCCAAGGCGCTCGGGCGGTTGCCCGTGGCCGGGTCGGTCGCGGCCACGAGCGGGCTGGTCCTCACCGCGGAACGCACCGAGGGCCGCCGCAAGCGCATCAGCACCGTGCTGGTGGAACGAGACCAAGCGTTGATTGATGTACAGACCGCATTCCTCGGGGTGTCGGACGATGAGAGAGTGAATGGTCATGACTGAAGAAGATGGATTCCGAGCGGGCTTCGTGTCGTTCGTGGGCCGCCCGAACGTGGGAAAGTCCACCCTGACGAATGCGCTGGTGGGGGAGAAGGTCGCCATCACCTCCTCCAAGCCGCAGACCACCAGACGGGCGATCCGGGGGATCGTGCACCAGAAGAACGGCCAGCTGATCCTGGTCGACACCCCGGGCATCCACAAGCCGCGCACCCTGCTGGGCGAGCGCCTGAACAGCCTGGTGCAGTCGACCCTGGCCGGCGTGGACGTGGTGGGCCTGTGCATCCCGGCGAACGAGCCGATCGGGCCGGGCGACCGTTTCATCAACGAGCAGCTCGACAACTTCCCCCGGGCCCGCAAGGTGGCCATCGTGACCAAGATCGACGCCTCCTCGAAGACCAGCGTTGCCAACCAGCTGCTCGCCGTCTCCGAGCTGCGCGACTGGGAGGCGATCGTGCCGATCTCGGCAACCAGCCTGATCCAGCTCGACATCCTCAGCGCCGAGCTGCTGCGGCTGCTTCCGCTCTCGGATGCGCCGCTGTACCCGGCCGACGCGGTCACCGACGAGAGCCTCGAGTCGCGCATCTCCGAATACATCCGCGAGGCGGCGCTCGAGGGCGTCACCGACGAGCTGCCCCACTCGATCGCCGTGACCATCGACGACATCATCGAGCGCGACGACCAGGAACTGGTCGAGGTCTACGCGAACCTGTTCGTCGAACGGGACAGCCAGAAGGGCATCATCATCGGCAAGTCGGGCAGCCGGTTGAAGGACGTCGGCATGCGTGCCCGCAAGCAGATCGAGCCTCTCGTCGGCAAGCGGGTCTTCCTGTCGCTGCGGGTCAAGGTCGCCAAGGAATGGCAGCGGGACCCGAAGCAGCTGGGCCGCCTCGGTTTCTAGGACAGACGGGTCGGGAGCGGCTGATCGCTGTGCGTCGGCTGTGACTCCATTCCTCCTTGCCTGAATAAGCCTTCAGCAGGCGCCGGCGCCGGTCCGGCCGGTGTGAGAGTTGTCTCGGAGGGCCCGAATGACAAACCTGCTGCTGGACACCCGCATCGCCGGAGTCCCGTTCCTCCTCGGCCTCTACTCGGTGAGCGGCATCGCCGTGATCGTGCTGGCGCTCTCCCTGCGGAGGATGGGCCGCCGCCGGGTGGGCGTGACGCTCGGGGGGATCCTGGCCGGGACCGTTCTCGGCTGGGTGGCCACCTGGCTGGTCTGCGACGTCTGGGACCTGATCGGACTCTCCGCTGACCTGGTCACGCGCCTGTGGGTGTGCGCCTTCGGCGCCGCCGTGGTTCTGGCCGGCTTCAGCCTGGTCCGCACCCGGTGGCGGATGCGGCTGCTGGCGGCGGTGGCCCTGCCGCTCGTCCTGCTCACCGCGGCAGCGGGAGTGAACGCGCAGGTCGGACAGTTCGACACCCTGCGGACCGCGCTCGGGCTCGGGCTCATCGACCCGCTCTCCGCGGCCGGGCCCGGCTTGCCGGGATCCGAGCGCGGTTCGGTGGGGACGGTCACGATTCCGGCCCCGGAGTCGGGGTTCGCCGCCCGCACGGCCGTGGTCTACTTGCCGGCCGTGGCCCGCCGCGCCCGGCCGCCGGCGCTGCCGGTGCTCGAGATGATGTCCGGGCAGCCGGGCGGCCCCGCCGACCTCTTCACGTCCGGCCGGTTCGGGGAGATCCTCGACGCCTTCGCCGCCGCACACCACGGGCTGGCGCCCATCGTCGTCGTTCCCGACCAGCTGGGGGCCGCGGACCGCAACCCCATGTGCGTCGATTCGGGCCTCGGCAACTCCGCCACGTACCTGACCCGGGACGTGCCGAACTGGATTCGCAGCCACTTCACCGTCGCGGCGGCCCCCGGCGGCTGGGCCATCGGCGGTTTCTCGCAGGGGGGAACCTGCTCCATCCAATTGGGGGCCGCCCACCCCGACCTCTTCGGCACCATCCTGGACATCTCCGGCGAGCTCACGCCACACGCCGGCACCCCGCAGCAGACTGTGGCCACGGGTTTCGGTGGCAGCTGGGCGGCGTACGCGGCGGCCGCGCCCACGGCGCTCCTCGCCGCGCACGCGCCGTACCAGTCACTTCACGCGATCTCCGCGGTCGGCAGCAATGACGCCCGGTACCGCTCCTGGATGACCACCGTCAGCGCCGCCGCCACCGCCGCCGGGGTGACCAGCCACGTCATCGTCTCCCCGGGCACGGCGCACGACTGGCACACCGTCGTCTACGCCCTGACGAAGGCCCTGCCGCTGCTCGCGGACCGGCTGGGTCTGGCGGGCACCCGATGACGGGCATCAGGCGCCAGCTCGCCCGACAACCCGTTATGGTGGGCTACGCGACCCTTCTGGTGCTGGTCGCCCTGGCCACCGGACCGATCCACGGGCCGTCCCGCCGTCTGCGGAGCCTCCTCGGCACCGGCTACGAGTCGGTCGTCGAGAACCGCCATCTCTGGTCGCCCCTCACCTCGGTCTTCTTCGCCGACAACGCGGTGATCCTGCTCGCGGCCGTGGTCGCGGCCGTCGTGGTCCTCGGCTACGCGGAAAGGCTGATGGGCAGCGGGCGCACGCTCCTCGTCTTCCTGGGAACGGCCGTGCTCGGCGCAGGCCTGGGCATCCTCTTCGAGAGCATCGGCGTCGCCAGCGGCGAACTCTGGTCGCGCGGAGTGAGCGAGCTCTGGTCGATCGACCCGTTCGCACCGATCTTCGGCACCATCATGGCCGCGAGTTGCTTCGCCGGCCCGCTCTGGCGGCGGCGGATCCGGGTGCTCACGACCTCCACCGCGCTGGTCCTCCTGCTCTACTCCGGCCAGCCCTCCGACGCGTACCGGCTCGCGGCCGCCCTGATCGGACTCGGCCTCGGTGTGGCCTTCCGGCCGACCCCGATCGACCTGACCTGGCGCCGCAGTTCAGACCACGAGACCAGAACCCTGCTCGCGGCCATCGTGGGCGTGCTCGCCGTCGGGCCCATCATCTCGATCTTCTCCGGCGCCCGGTACGGCGTGCTCGCGCCGTTGGGGGTGTTGCTCACCCAGGAAGTGTCGGCCCCCTCCGACCTGCTCGACCGGTGCCTGCTCGGCAACATCACCAGGCAGTGCGTTCATGAGCTCACCCTGGCGCGGGTCGGGGGCATCGGACCGGTGCTGGTCAGCCTGCTCCCGCTGGTCACGCTGATCGTGGCTGCCGCAGGCCTCGCCCGTGGCCGCCGCTTCGCGGCCTGGCTCGCCATCGTCGTCAACGGCGCGCTGGCCGTGCTCGGCGCCTGGTACTACGGGATGCTCCCGGTCAGCGGCCAGCCCTATGTGTGGCAGTGGCACCACGGTCAGTACTGGGAGATCGCGCTTGTGCTGCTCGCCTCCGTGCTCGGTCCGCTCGTCGTGGCGACGCTGATCGCGGCGAACCTGCGGTGCTTCCCGGTTCGCGGCCGCCCGGGCCAACGCCGGCGTTTCTACCTCACGACCGTGCTCAGCTTCCTCGGCCTGGCACTGGTGTACGTGGCCGGCGGCTGGCTCCTGCGCGACCACTTCCGGCCCTCGGTCACCCTGCTTGATCTCGTGACGGATGTTCCCGAACGCTTCATCCCGGTCGGCTTCCTGCGGCTGGAACGGATCGCCTTCCTCCCCATGGACTGGGTCTCCACCGCTCTCTACCAGTGGGTCGGCCCGCTCTTCTGGATCATCCTCATTGCCGGCGCCATTCGGGCGATCCGCGGCGGCGTTGCAGGGACCGGCGCCGACGGTCAGGCTCGGCTGCGCACGATCCTGAGTCGCGGTGGAGGCGGGTCACTGGCCTACATGGCCACGTGGGAGGGGAACTCGCTCTGGTTCACGGCCACGGGCACGACAGCCATCGCCTACCGGGTCCGGAACGGCATCGCCATCACGACGACGGAGCCCATCGGTCCGGCCGCCGAGGGAGCGGCCGCCGTCGCCGACTTCGCCACGATGTGTGACGACAACGGCTGGGTGCCCGTCTTCTACAGCCTCCACGACCGGTGGCGGGCCACCTTCACGGCCATGGGCTGGCACACCATGGGCATCGGCGAGGAAACCGTCCTGCGACCGGGAACCTGGGACACCACCGGCAAGAAGTGGCAGGACATCCGTTCGTCGATCAACCGGGCCGAACGCGCCGGAGTTCGCGCCGAGTGGACGGACTTCCGGTCGCTGCCGGTGCTCCAGTCGGTGCAGATCACCGAGATCTCCGAGCAGTGGGTGCAGGAGAAGGAGCTGCCGGAACTCGGCTTCACCCTGGGCGGACTCGATGAACTTCGCGACCCGGCCGTGCGCCTCATGCTGGCGGTCGATGCAGACGGCCGGGTGCACGCCGTGACCAGTTGGCTCCCCAGCCTGCGCGATGGCGTCGTCATCGGCTGGACGCTCGACTTCATGCGCCGCCGCCCCGATGGTATGAACGGCGTGATGGAATTCCTGATCGCCCGGACCGCCCAGCTGATGAGCGAGCGGCCCGAGATCGAATTCCTCAGCCTCTCCGCGGCACCCCTCGCCCAGACCGGGACCGATTCGGATGCGGACCGGTCCGGCAGCCTCGCGGCGCGCGTGGTGACCTTCCTGGGCCGCACCCTCGAACCGGTCTACGGGTTCCGGTCGCTGTTGGCCTTCAAACGCAAGTTCCAGCCGGAATTCCACTCACTGTTCATGGCCTACCCCGATCCGGTGGCGTTGCCGACGATCGGGCTCGCCCTGTCCCGCTGCTACCTGCCGTCGCTGTCCGTGCGTGAGGCGGTGGCGTTCGCTCGCGGTCTCGGCGACCCGAAGCCGGCCGGTCCGGTCCGGTCGGGGACCGGATTGTGACCAAATTCACGGGGGAGCGGCCGATAGAGGGTGGTAGCCTGCTCATATGTTTTCCGGTGTGCTCCTTCTTCGCTGCCGCGACGAGTCCTAATCTGAGGCCTCCCTCGTCGCGGAGTTCGTCGTTGGCTACCCAACATTCGCGAGGAGATCACAGACCATGAAGAACAACCAGACCGCATCGACGATGCCGATCCACAAGTACCGTCCGTACCAGGAACAGTTCCGGGTCGAACTGCCCGACCGGACCTGGCCGGGCCAGCACATCAAGCAGGCGCCGCGCTGGTGCGCCGTCGACCTGCGCGACGGCAACCAGGCCCTGATCGACCCGATGAGCCCCGAGCGCAAGCGCATCATGTTCGACATGCTCGTGCGCATGGGTTACAAGGAGATCGAGGTCGGCTTCCCGTCGGCGAGCCAGACCGACTTCGACTTCGTGCGCAGCCTGATCGACGAGAACGCCATCCCGGACGACGTCACCATCCAGGTGCTCACCCAGGCCCGCGAGCACCTGATCAACCGCACCTACGAGTCGATCGCGGGCGCCAAACAGGCCATCGTCCACCTCTACAACTCCACCAGCATCCTGCAGCGCGAAGTCGTGTTCCGCGAAGACAAACAGGGCATCATCGATATCGCCTTGACGGGTGCGCGTCTCTGCCGCGCCGCCGAGGCCACCGTCCCCGGCACCACCGTCTACTACGAGTACTCCCCGGAGAGCTACACCGGCACTGAACTCGAGTTCGCCGTCGAGGTCTGCAACCAGGTGCTCGAAATCCTCGAGCCCACGCCCGAGCGCAAGGTCATCATCAACCTGCCCGCCACGGTGGAGATGGCCACGCCCAACGTCTACGCCGACTCGATCGAGTGGATGGGCCGCCACCTCGCCCACCGCGAGAACGTCCTCATCTCCCTGCACCCGCACAACGACCGCGGCACCGCGATCGCCGCGGCCGAGTTGGGCTACCTGGCCGGCGCCGACCGCATCGAAGGCTGCCTGTTCGGCAATGGGGAGCGCACCGGAAACGTCGACCTGGTCGCCCTCGGCGTGAACCTGTTCACCCAGGGAATCGACCCGCAGATCGACTTCAGCAACATCGACGAGGTCAAGCGCACCGCCGAGTACTGCAACCAGTTGCCGGTGCCCGAGCGCAGCCCCTGGGCGGGCGACCTCGTCTTCACCGCGTTCAGCGGGTCACACCAGGACGCCATCAAGAAGGGTTTCGAGGCCATGGCCGTGGATGCCGCAGCCACGGGCCGTTCCGTCGACGACCTGGTCTGGGCCGTGCCGTACCTGCCGATCGACCCGAAGGACCTCGGTCGCAGCTACGAAGCCGTCATCCGGGTCAATTCGCAATCCGGCAAGGGCGGGGTCGCGTACCTGCTCAAGACCGACCACGCGCTGGACCTGCCGCGCAAGCTGCAGATCGAGTTCTCCGGCGTCGTGCAGTCCAAGACCGACCAGGAAGGCGGCGAGGTCACCAGCGAGCAGATCTGGGAGATCTTCAACGACGAGTACCTGCCGGCCAGTCACACCACCCCCGACGCCAAGTGGGGCCGCTTCGAACTACACTCCACGCGCACCGCGAGCGACCTGTCCGGCACGGTCGACCTCTCGGTGGACCTGCGGGACAAAGACACCGTGTCCAGCGCCGTCGGCTCCGGCAACGGCCCGATCGCCGCGTTCCTCGGCGTCATGGCGGCGCGCGGCATCGCGATCACCCTCTACGACTACGTGGAGCACGCCATGTCGGCCGGTGGAGACGCCCTCGCCGCGGCCTACGTCGAACTGGACGTCAACGGCAAGCGGTTCTGGGGCGTCGGCATTGACGCGGACATCTCGACCGCGTCGCTGAAGTCGGTCGTCTCGGCGGTCAACCGCGGCATCCGCGCCGAAGCCGCGAACCGCGCCCTGGCCGAGGCCGGCGTCTAGTCACACCCGTTCCACTCCCACCCGTTCCACCCGCGCGCCCCACCCGAGCGCCCCGCCGCCGCCCACAGACGAAAATCGCGTTCCACCTCTCGGTCGTAACGGCGATTCTCGTCCGCGGTGCGGCGGGGACGTTCTCAGACTCGTGCGGTGCGCGTCTGAGCGGGGTTCGTCTGCAGGGGGTGTGTCCGGACGGGCTGCTCCTCGCGGGTGGTCTCCTCGCGGGTAGTCTCGGCAGCGGGCGGGGCCAGCAGGGCCGTGCAATCCTCGATCGCCCCGGCCAGGAGATCGTAGAGCTGGCCGTCCGGGTCGGGAGTGCAGGCTTCGGCGATGGCCTGCACCGACACCCGGATGATGGTCTCCGCGGTGCGGTCCGTGAACTTGCTCCGCGTCCAGGAGCCCATGGAGGAGATGAACTCCCGCGCCCAGCGTTCGGTGTCCGGTGCGGCGTCAAACGCCGTCCGGATCCGGGCGGCGACGTCCTCGTCGAGTTCGCCGTCCGGACGGGCCAGGTGCCTTTCGCAGTTGAGGATCCCGACCGCCAGCGCGCGCTGATGGTCGGCGCTGGTGACCGGGAGGGCGGAGGCGGCCGCACGGTGGGCGATCAGCAGGCGAACCCGTGGGTTGTCGCCGTTGAGCCCGATCACCGACGGGATCAGGGGCACGAGGCGTGCGCGGGCCGTGTCCGACGTGCAGTCGTTGACCATCCTCGCCAGGGAGGCGAGCAGAGGGTGGGTGCAGGCCGGATGGTCCGTCCAGGACTCGCCCGCGAGATAGGACGCGAACTCCATGAAACAGGCGCCGGAGCGCGGGTTCCGGTGTTTGCCTCGGGACAGGACCGGCATAAGGTCCGGCATTGATTCGGGCGGGTTGCCCTTCAATCTGTTCATCAGGATCCTCCAGACGATGTGAGTTCTTCTCATTAGTTTCACCCCGGAGCGGGTGAAAGGCGAGAGCGGAATCCGTCGTTGAGGGGATTGCCAGATCCAGCCGGCCACGGCGCGGCGCGGCGAAGCGCCGGCGCGAACGCACCCGGGGCCCGCGGGTGGGAGAATCAACGGGTGCCCGTATACCGTGATGAAGCCGTCGTGCTGCGAACCCAGAAGCTGGGTGAAGCCGACCGTATCGTCACCATGCTCACGAGGCAGCACGGCAAGGTGCGCGCGGTCGCCAAGGGCGTGCGCCGCACCGCGTCGAAATTCGGGGCCCGGCTCGAGCCGTTCATGGTCGCCGATGTGCAGCTGTACGAGGGGCGCACCCTCGACATCATCACCCAGGCGGAATCGCTGGGTTCCTACGGCGCCCTGATCACCGCCGACTACCCGAGCTACACGGCGGCCAGCGCCATGGTCGAGACGGCCGACAAGCTGACCGAGGCGGAGGGCTCGTTGCAGCAGTACCTGTTGCTCGTCGGCGCTCTCAGGTCACTCTCCCGCCGGGAGCACGGCGCCGGCCTGACCCTCGACTCCTACCTGCTGCGCGCCCTGTCGATGGCCGGTTGGGCGCCCAGCTTCGAGGACTGCTCCCGCTGCGGCGCCAAGGGCAGCCACTCCGCCGTGGTCGTGCAGGTCGGCGGGATCGTCTGCGACGACTGCGCCGCCCCGGGTTCGCCGAGGCTCGACCCGGCCACGATCGCGCTGCTCGGCTCCCTGCTCACGGGAGACTGGGAGCACGCACAATCAACCCCAGACCAGACCAGAGCCCAGGCCACCGGGATCGTCGCCGCGTATACGCAGTGGCATCTCGGGCGCGGCCTCCGATCCTTGGAGCACGTCAGTCGATGATCCCCAACCCCTTCGCCCAGAAGCCGTTCACGCACAAGGACGCGGTGGCGTTCAAGCCCCTCGACTGGACCGGCCTGTATCCGCCCGAGCTGCCCGCGAAGGCCGTGCCCGACCATGTGGCCGTCGTCATGGACGGCAACGGCCGGTGGGCCAACGCCCGCGGCCTTCCGCGCGTCGAGGGGCACAAGGCAGGGGAGGCCGCGCTGCTCGACGTCGTCGCCGGCGCAATCCAGATCGGGGTCAAGCACCTGAGCGTGTACGCCTTCTCCACCGAGAACTGGAAGCGCTCACCCGACGAGGTGCGTTTCCTGATGGGGTTCAACCGGGATGTCCTGCACCGGCGACGGGACCAGCTGAACGAGTGGGGCGTGCGCGTGCGGTGGGCCGGTCGGAAGCCCCGGCTCTGGGCATCCGTCATCAACGAGCTGCAGTATGCCGAGCGCCTCACCGCCGGCAACGACGTGCTCACGCTGACCATGTGCGTGAACTACGGCGGCCGCACCGAGATCGCGGATGCCGTGCGCGCGCTGGCCGAGGACGTCGCCGCGGGGCGGCTGAAGCCCTCCGGCATCACCGAGAAGGCGATTCAGAGGCACCTGTACACCGCCGACCTCCCTGACGTGGACCTGTTCGTGCGCAGCTCGGGGGAGCAGCGCACCAGCAACTTCATGCTCTGGCAGAGCGCGTACGCCGAGATGGTCTTCCTGGACACGCTTTGGCCGGACTTCGGCCGCGTGGACCTGTGGCGGGCGGTGGAGCTCTACGCGTCCCGCAACCGGCGCTACGGCGGCGCCGTCGACGCCCCCACCGCCTAGGACGGGAATACAACATGGGGCCCCGGCGGTTGCGTCCACAGTGAGCGAAACCATCAAAGTAGACATCTGGTCCGACGTGCAGTGCCCCTGGTGCTACATCGGCAAGCGCAAGTTCGAGGCCGGGGCGGCCCTGTTCGACGGGGAAGTGGAGGTCGAGTACCACAGCTACGAGCTCGCCCCCGATACCCCGGTCGACTTCGACGGCAGCCCCGTCGACTACCTCAGCCAGCGCAAGGGCCTGCCCCTCGCCGAGGTGGAGCAGATGCTCGAGCGGGTCACGGGCATCGCCGAGAGCGTCGGTCTGCACTACGACTACGACTCCGTGCACCAGACGAATACGGTCATCTCGCACGAACTGTTGCACTACGCCAAGGCCCACGGCCGCCAGCTCGACATGAAGGAACGCCTGCTCAAGGCCTACTTCATCGACGGCCGCCACGTGGGCCGGATCGAGGACCTGGCCGACCTGGCCGCCGAAATCGGTCTCGACCGCGCGGACGTCGTGCGTTCCCTGACCGCGAACGAGTTCCTGGCGGCGGTCAAGGCCGACGTCGCCCAGGCCGCCGCCTACGGCATCCAGGGGGTGCCCTTCTTCGTGATCGACGGAAAGTACGGCATCTCCGGTGCGCAGGACCCTGCTACCTTTGCTCAGGCTCTCAGCCAGGCTCAGGCCGAAAGGTCCCAGACCGACACCACCCAGACCGACACCACCCAGACCCACCAAACCCAGGAGCAGAACACATGACCGATGTGACCACCACCCAGGCCGTCCCCACCGCCGCCGCCCCCACCGAGGTTGCCCCGGTCCCCACAATCGAACTTCTCGGCCAGTCCGACGCGGGCGGCTGCTGCGGCGGCGGCTGCTGCGGCGCCTGACCCCCCCTCACCTCCTCGGCGGCAGGGGAGGGCCGTTTTGGGGGCGGTCACGGGTGAGCCCGGCGTCTGGGAGAATTGAACGGATGACACCTGTAACCACGATCGGCCCGGCGAAGCCGCTCCAGATCGGCCCGCTCACGCTGGACGTGCCCGTCGTGCTTGCCCCGATGGCGGGCATCACCAACACCGCGTTCCGCCGGCTCTGCCGCGAGTTCGGTGCCGGGCTCTACGTCAGCGAGATGATCACCTCCCGCGCGCTGGTCGAGCGCACCCCGGAGTCGATGCGCCTTATCCGGCACCACGAGAGTGAAACCACCCGCTCGATCCAGCTCTACGGGGTGGACCCGAAGACCGTCTCCGAGGCGGTCACCATGCTCGTCGCCGAGGACCGCGCCGACCACATCGACCTGAACTTCGGCTGCCCCGTGCCCAAGGTCACCCGCAAGGGCGGGGGCGCCGCCCTGCCCTGGAAGCTCGGGCTGTTCCGGCAGATCGTCGAGGCCGCGGTGAACGCCGGCGGCTCGGTGCCGGTCACCATCAAGATGCGCAAGGGAATCGACTCCGACCACCTGACCTACCTGGAGGCCGGCAAGGCTGCCGAAGGCGCCGGCGTCGCCTCCATCGCCCTGCACGCCCGCACGGCGGCCGAGCATTACTCCGGCCAGGCCGACTGGTCGGCGATCACGACGCTCAAGAACGCCATCACCGGCGTGCCGATCCTCGGCAACGGCGACATCTGGTCGGCGGAGGACGCCCTGCGGATGGTGGCCGAGACCGGATGCGACGGCGTCGTCGTCGGACGCGGCTGCCTCGGGCGTCCGTGGCTGTTCGGCGACCTCGCCGCAGCCTTCCGGGGCGACCTGACCACCGCCCGGATCCAGCCCAGCCTGGGGCAGGTCGCGGACACGTTCCGCCGTCACGCCGAACTGCTCACCGAGTTCTTCGAGAGCGAGGAGCGGGCCTGCCGCGACATCCGCAAGCACGTGGCCTGGTATTTCAAGGGTTATCCGGTAGGCGGCGACCTGCGGGCGAGCCTCGCGTCGGTGGTCTCGCTCGCGCAGCTCGACGACCTGCTCGGCACGCTCGACGGAGAACAGGAATACCCGGGAGCTGGCGCCGAGGGGCCGCGCGGGCGTGCGGGCAGTCCGAAGAAGACCGCCCTCCCCGAGCACTGGCTCGACTCCCAGGAGATCGAAGGCGCGGAGCGCGCCAACCTGACCGAGGGTGAAGGGGACACAAGCGGTGGCTAACGAGACAGGGTACAGCACCCACGACGAGCAGCGCTGGCTGCCGGAGCAGCACGGCTCCAGGCGTAGTGATTTCGCGCGCGACCGGGCCAGGCTGCTGCATTCCAGCGCGCTGCGGCGCCTCGCGGCCAAGACCCAGGTGCTGAGTCCGACTGCGGGCCTCGACTTCGCCCGGAACCGGCTCACCCATTCCCTGGAGGTCGCCCAGGTCGGCCGGGAGCTCGCCCTGCGGCTCGGCCTCGACCCCGACATCGTCGACACCGCGTGCCTCGCCCACGACATCGGACATCCGCCGTTCGGCCACAACGGCGAACGGGCGCTGAACGACTGGTCGGCCGACATCGGCGGCTTCGAAGGCAACGCGCAGACCCTGCGTCTGCTGACCCGCCTCGAACCCAAGGTATTCGGCCCCGACGGCCGCAGTTATGGGCTCAACCTCACCCGGGCAAGCCTCGACGCCAGCTGCAAGTACCCGTGGCCGGACGAGTACTCGGTAGCCGATCCGAGCGGGCGTGCGAAATTCGGCTTCTACCACGACGACCGGACCGCCTTCGAGTGGATGCGCGCGGACGCCCCAGACCGACGCCTCTGCATCGAGGCGGAGGTGATGGACCTGTCGGACGACATCGCCTACTCCGTGCACGACTTCGAGGATGCCGTGGTCAACGGCTACGTCGATGTCGCCGCGCTCAACGGCCGGGCCAGCGCCGAACTCGTCTCGTCGATGCATGCCTGGATCGGCGGCGCCGTGTCGCATGAGGAGCTGGCCCAGGCCTACGACCGGCTGGGGGCGCTGGACTCCTGGCTGCGCACCTGGACGGCCGGGCGCCGTGACCAGGGGCGCCTCAAGACCCTCACCAGCCAGTTGATCGGCCGCTTCTCCGGGGCTGCCGTGCACGCCACCCGGCAGTCCTACCCGGCGGAGAGCCTTCTCCGGTTCGGGGCCCACGTCGTGGTGCCGCGGGAAATCCAGGCGGAAATCGCCGTGCTCAAGGGCGTCGTGGCGGCCTTCGTCATGTCCAACAACACCCGGCAGCCGATCTACACCCAGCAGCGCACCGTGCTCAGCCGGCTCGCCGAGCGCCTGCACACCTCGGGCGACGAGCACCTCGACGCCGGATTCCGCGAGGACTGGCAGGGCGCCGCCGACGATGCCGCCCGCAAGCGCGTGGTCGTCGACCAGGTGGCCAGCCTCACCGACCAGTCCGCCCTGGCCTGGTACGAACGCCTCGTGCAGGACTGAGCCCGGCCCATCCGTATCTCCACAAACCGGTTCACCGGGCCGAACACCCACACGGGCAGGACTAACATTCAGCTATGGCAGGCCTGATTCGACAAGACGACATCGAAGAGGTCAAGGCCCGCACCAACATCGCCGACATCGTCGGCGATTATGTGAGCCTCAAGTCGGCCGGGGTCGGGTCGTTGAAGGGCCTCTGCCCGTTCCACGACGAGCGCAGCCCCAGCTTCCATGTCCGTCCCCAGGTGGGTTTCTACCACTGCTTCGGCTGTGGCGAGAGCGGGGACGTCTACTCCTTCCTGCAGAAGATGGACCACGTCAGCTTCAGCGAGGCCGTCGAACGCCTCGCCGGGCGCGTCGGCATCGAACTCCACTACGAGGGCGGCGAGGGCGCCGCCCCCGACCACACCAACCGGGCCCGGCTGTACGCCGCCAACCAGGCCGCCGCTGACTTCTTCGTCGAGCGGCTCGGCAGCGCCGGCGCCGCCGTCGGACGCGCCTTCCTCGGCGAACGCGGCTTCGACGCCCTGGCCGCCGCCCGCTTCGGCGTGGGCTTCGCCCCGAAGAGCTGGGACGAACTCACCAACCATCTCAGGGCTAAGGGGTTCACCACGGAGGAGCTCACGCTCTCCGGGCTGGTCTCGAGCCGGGAGGGTACGAGCGGCGTGTACGACCGGTTCCGCGGTCGCCTGGTCTGGCCCATCCGCGACATCACCGGGCAGACCATCGGCTTCGGCGCCCGCAAGCTCCTCGACGACGACAAGGGCCCCAAGTACCTCAACACGCCCGAGACGCCGATCTACCACAAGGCCCAGGTGCTCTACGGGCTGGACCTTGCCAAGCGGGACATCTCCCGCGGGCACCAGGTCGTCGTCGTCGAGGGGTACACGGATGTGATGGCGTGCCACCTGGCCGGGGTCACCACGGCGGTGGCCACCTGCGGCACCTCCTTCGGTGTCGACCACATCAAGGTGCTCCGCCGGGTGCTCGGCGACGACAGCGGGGTGGGCGAGGTCGTGTTCACGTTCGACCCGGACGCCGCCGGGCAGAAGGCGGCCATGCGCGCCTTCACCGAGGAGCAGCGTTTCACCGCCCAGACGTTCGTGGCGGTTGCCCCGGAGGGTCTGGACCCCTGCGACCTGCGCCTGCACCGGGGCGACGACGCCGTGCGCCGCCTGATCGACTCGAAGAAGCCCATGTTCGAGTTCATGATCCGGCAGCTGCTCGGCCAGTACAACCTCGACACGGTGGAGGGCCGGGTGGCCGCGCTCCGGTCCGCGGCGCCGATCGTCAGCGACATCCGCGACCCCGCCCTGCGCCCCGGGTACACCCATGAGCTGGCCCGCATGTTGGGGATGGAGCTCGGTGAGGTCGGCAAGGCCGTCTCCGCGGCCCTGTCCCGCTCCCGCTCCGCCGGGTCGGCGGAGGACACCAACCGGCACGCGGGCCGGGACGACGGTCCGCTGCGGGAGCAGCCCTTCTCCATGGTCGACCTCGCCACCGATCCGGTCACCCGGCTCGAACGCGACGGACTGATGGCCATGCTCCAGCGCCCGAGCGTGGTCGGGCTGGAACTGCTGCAGCGCGCCGTGCAGACGACGTTCTCGAACCAGTCCCTGGCCGTCGTGCGCGACGCCATCGCGGCCAGCCTGGCGCACCATGCGGCCGCCGACTGGCTGGAACGTGTCGTCACCGAGGTTCCGGCCCCGCTGGAGAACCTGGTCAAGGATTTGGCCATGGCATCCCTGCCGGAGCGCTCCGAACGCGAGATGGCCCGGTACGTGCGCGACGTCACGGTCGCCCTGGTCGACCGGGACCTGCTCCGGCAGAAGGCCGAGCTGCTCGGCCGGCTCCAGCGGGCGGACGCCTCCAACCGCGAGGTCTACGTGGCGATCCAGCGCGAATTGGTGCGGGTCGAGGCCGAGAAGCGCAACCTCCGCGAAGACTGAGGCGCTCACCCCGGCGGCCGGGGTTCGGCGGCCGGGGCACGTTGCAGCTCGGTAAAGATGCTCCGTGAAGTCGCTGGGAATCAGGCATTCTGTGCTATTTCTTTTTCTACAGCAATGCAGGCGTCACGTGTCCGGCGTGCTCCCTGCATCGGTTTTCTAGAGGAAGAGGCTCACGGCTATGGCATTCTCACCCACTTCACGCGCGAAGGGGATCAGCGCCGCGGCGGTCGTCGCCGTCGCCGCGCTGACTCTGGCGGGCTGTTCAGCAGGCGGATCGACCAACGACGCCTCCGGCGGCGCCATCACGATCGGCACGACCGACAAGGTGACCTCGCTCGACCCGGCCGGTTCGTATGACAACGGATCGTTCGCCGTGCAGAACCAGGTCTTCCCGTTCCTGATGAACACGCCGTACGGCAGCCCCGACGTCGAGCCCGACATCGCCACCAAAGCCGAATTCACCAGCCCGACGGAGTACACGGTCACGCTGAAGCCCGGCCTGAAGTGGGCCAACGGCAACGACCTGACCTCCTCCGACGTGAAGTTCAGCTTCGACCGGCAGCTGGCGATCGCCGACGACAACGGCCCCTCGTCGCTGCTCTACAACCTGGACAGCGTCGCGGCTCCCGATGACACCACCGTCGTCTTCACGCTCAAGCAGGCCGACGACCAGATCTTCCCGCAGATCCTGTCCAGTCCGGCCGGCCCGATCGTCGACGAGGACTCCCTCTCCGCGACGGAACTGACGTCGGACGATGACATAGTCAAGGCCAACGCGTTCGCCGGCCAATACGTCATCACCAGCTACGACTTCAACAACCTCGTCGGCTACAAGGCCAACAAGGACTACGAGGGCCTCCTGGGCGCCGCCAAGACGGATGTCGTCAACGTCAAGTACTACGCCGACGCCTCCAACCTCAAGCTCGACATTCAGCAGGGCAACATCGATGTCGCGTTCCGCAGCCTGTCGGCCACCGACATCGAAGACCTTCGCGGCAACGACAAGGTCAAGGTTGTCGACGGCCCCGGCGGCGAGCTCCGCTACGTCGTCTTCAACTTCGACACCCAGCCGTTCGGCGCCAAGACCGCGGAGGCCGACCCGGCCAAGGCTCTCGCCGTGCGCCAGGCGGTGGCCGACCTCGTCGACCGTGAGGAAATCGCCACGCAGGTCTACAAGGGCACCTACACGCCCGTGTACTCCTACGTGCCCGCCGGGCTGACCGGCGCCACCGAGCCCCTCAAGAGCCTCTACGGCAACGGAGAAGGCGGCCCTGACGTCGACAAGGCGAAGGCGACTCTCGCGGCCGCCGGCGTGACCGCACCGCTCGTGCTGAACCTGCAGTACAGCAACGACCACTACGGTCCCTCCTCGGGCGACGAGTACGCCCTGGTCAAGGACCAGCTGGAGGCCTCCGGCCTGTTCACGGTCAACCTGCAGACCACCGAGTGGGTTCAGTACACGAAGGACCGCACGAGCGACGTCTACCCCGCCTACCAGCTCGGCTGGTTCCCGGACTACTCCGACGCCGACAACTACCTGACCCCGTTCTTCCTCGAGGGTGGCTTCCTGAAAAACCACTACAGCGACCCGGAGGTCGACGCTTTGATCCTGAAGCAGGCCGTCACGGCCGACCCCGCGGAGCGCACCAAGCTGATCGAGGACATCCAGGACAAGGTCGCCGCCCAGCTCTCGACCGTGCCGCTGCTGCAGGGCGCCCAGGTGGCCGTCACCGGCACCGGCGTGACGGGGACGAGCGACACCCTCGACGCGTCCTTCAAGTTCCGCTACGCTGCGCTGGCAAAGGGCTGAGTCCCAACCGGCTAGAGTTCTTCTAATTTGAAATCCGGGGCACCCAGCAGTTTCATCGCTGGGTGCCCCTCTCACATTTCCAGCGTTAGGCAGGCATGACCACTGTGAGCACGCGTTCCACGGCCCCCCGGGCCACCGGACGCAAGAAACGAGCCCCGTCCGGAGGCGGGATCGGCCGGTACATCCTGATCCGTGCCCTGCTGATCATCCCCACGATCTTCATTCTGGTCTCGATGGTCTTCTGGCTGATGCGGCTGACGGGAGACCCGATCACGGCAGCCCTCGGTGGTCGCCTCGGGCCGGAGCAGCTCGCCGAACGCATCCACGCGGCCGGCTACGACCGCCCGATCCTGGTGCAGTACGTGGAATATCTCGGCCAGATCTTCACCGGCAACTTCGGCACCACGATCAGCACCAACCGTCCCGTCTCCGAGGTCCTGGTCACCTATGGCCTGGCCACCTTTGAGCTCGTGGCGTACGCCCTCGTCGTCGCCTTCATCGTCGGGATCCCGCTGGGCATGGTAGCCGCCTACTATCGCGACAAGACGTCGGACGCGTTCCTGCGCATCTTCGCCATCCTCTGCTATGCCACCCCGGTGTTCTTCTCGGGGCTCTTGTTCAAGCTCGTGTTCTCGGTGTGGCTCCAGTGGCTCCCGGTCGCCGGTCGAGCCTCGACCGGTGCAGAACTGCAGATGCAGCTCCTGCCGAATAAGACCGGCTTCTACACGATCGACGCCCTCATGACCGGAAACCCGGCCGTGCTCGCGGACGTCCTCGCCCACGCCGTGCTCCCGTCGCTCGCGCTCGGGCTCCTCACGGCCGGCGTGTTCCTCCGGCTGGTTCGCACCAACGTCATCGGCACTCTCGGCACCGACTACGTCGACGCCGCCCGCTCGCGGGGCGTGAGCGAGTTTCGGCTGGTGCGCAAGCACGCCTACCGGCCGGCGCTGATCCCGATCATCACCGTGATCGGCCTGCAGATCGCCCTGCTGCTCGGCGGTGCGGTGCTGACCGAGACCACCTTCGAATGGAAGGGCCTGGGATTCATGCTCTCCGAGTTCCTCAAGGCCCGCGATTTCGTGGCCGTGCAGGGAATCGTCGCCCTCCTCGCCGTGATCGTCGCCCTGTCCAACTTCATCGTCGACATTATTGCCGCGCTGATCGACCCGAGGGTGAGGTACTGACCGTGACCGCTGTGCAGAACCCATCCGCCGTGCGCAAGCCCGGCCTGTGGACCCGCCTTCCCGTCGTGCATCAGCTGCGCCAGAGCGTCGGACTGCAGCGAGGGATGCTCGTGGCCGGCCTGGTCATCACCGCGTTGTTCGTGCTGACGGCCATCTTCGCTCCCTTCCTTGCCCCGTACGGCTACAGCCAGCTTCGCGACGCCGACGGCGCGTTCGGCGCCCAGCAGCCTCCGGGCGGCGCACATCTCCTCGGCACCACGGTGGGCGGCTACGACGTGCTGTCCCGGGTGATCTGGGGGGCACAGACGGCCCTGTTCGTGATCATCGTCGCCGTGATCCTGTCCATCTTCGCCGGGGTGCTGCTCGGACTGCTCTCCGGCTACTTCGGCGGCTGGCTCGACCGCATCCTGGTCGTCGTCTCCGATGCGGTCTACGCGTTCCCGTCCCTCCTGCTCGCCATCGTGATGTCGATCGTCATCTCCGGCGGCAAGTCGAACCTCATCGGCGGCATCCTGGCGGCCGCGATCTCGATCACCGTGGTGTTCATCCCGCAGTACTTCCGGGTGATCCGGGCCGAGACGGTTCGGATCAAGGCGGAAGCCTATGTCGAGTCCGCCCGGGTGCTCGGCGCCAGCAACAGCCGGATCATGTTCCGGCACGTGCTGCGCAACGCCACCCGCACCCTCCCGCTGATCTTCACCCTGAACTCGTCGGAGGCCATCCTGACCCTCGCCGGCCTGGGTTTCCTCGGCTTCGGGATCGAACCGACGGCCGCGTCCGAATGGGGCTACGACCTCAACAAGGCGCTCTCCGACGTCACCAGCGGGATCTGGTGGACGGCGCTCTTCCCCGGCCTCGCCATCGTGCTCGTCGTGCTCGGCATCACCCTGGTGGGCGAAAGCCTCAACGACCTGGCCGATCCCCGGCTCCGCGGACGGCGCGCGGTCGCGCAGACGGCGGGCGTCGTGGCGGAGACCTCCGTCGTTCCCGGCGGCGTCCTGACCGCCGGGCCCGGCGGGCTCGACGGCCTCGAGGACCAAGCCACCCATCCCTCCGACGGACTCGAGACCAGATCATGACCGACGTGCTCACCATCACCAACCTGGGTATCTCCTTCGCGACCGACGCCGGGGCCGTCAGGGCCGTCGACGGGGTGAGCCTGCGGGTGGCGCCGGGCGAGGTCCTCGCCATCGTCGGCGAGAGCGGCAGCGGCAAGACCGTCACGGCCAAGACGATTCTCGGGCTGCTGCCGGAAACGGCGACGGCCTCCGGGGCCGTCATCCTCAGCAGCAAGGACGGCTCGAGCGAGAACGACGTCATCTCCCTCAGCACGTCGCAGCTGCGGCAGGTTCGCGGCACGGACGTGTCGATGGTCTTCCAGGAGCCCTCCACCGCACTGAATCCGGTGTACACCGTCGGCTGGCAGATCGCCGAGGGCATCCGGGCCCACGGGGAGTTCAGCCGCAAAGAGGCGAAGCAGAAGGCGATTGAGATTCTCAGCCGGGTCGGCATCCCCGATCCGGAGATCCGCGTGAACTACTTCCCGCACCAGTTCTCCGGCGGGCAGAAGCAGCGCGTCGTCATCGCCATGGCCCTGGTGCTCGACCCCGGCCTGATCGTCGCCGACGAGCCCACGACGGCCCTCGACGTCACCGTACAGGCGGAGATCCTCGACCTGCTGCGGCGCTGCCGCGACGAGTTCGGCACCGCGATCGTGCTGATCACGCACAACATGGGTGTCGTCGCCGACCTGGCGGACCGCGTCGCGGTGATGTACCAGGGCAAGGTGGTGGAGGAGGCGGATGCCCAGACCCTGTTCACCTCGCCGCAGGACGAGTACACGAAGAAGCTGCTCGCCGCCGTGCCCCACGTCGGCCAGGGCGTCGCCCACGCCGCTGCCCGGGCCACGGCGCGGGAGAGCGGATGGGCCGAGCAGGCCCCGGTCGTCGTCGCCGACAATCTGCGGATCGAATACCCCGGGCGGCTCGGCCGGGGCGGCTTCACCGCCGTCGACGGGGTGAGCTTCCTGATCAGACCGGGCGAAGTACTCGGCCTGGTGGGCGAGAGCGGCTCCGGCAAGACCACGACGGGACGGGCCATCGCCGGCCTCACCCGGGTGACCGGCGGCTCGCTCACGGTGCTGGGCCACGAGATGAACGGGTTCAGGGAGCGGGCGTTCAAGAAGTTCCGCAGCGACATCGGATTCGTCTTCCAGGACCCGGCGTCCAGCTTCAACCCGTTGCTCACGATCGCCGAATGCGTCGCGGAACCGCTGGTCGTGCACGGCCGGGCGAAGACGCCCGCGGCAGCCCGGGCCAGGGTGAACGAACTCCTCGAGGCCGTGCAGCTGCCCCGGGCCTACGGAGACCGCTACCCGCACGAGCTCAGCGGTGGCCAGCGGCAGCGGGCGAGCCTCGCCCGGGCCCTGGCCCTGGAGCCGGCCCTGCTCATCGCCGACGAGCCCACCAGCGCCCTCGACGTGTCCGTGCAGGCCCGGGTGCTGGAGCTCTTCGCGGAACTCCAGCGGGAATTCGGATTCGCGTCGCTCTTCATCAGCCACGACCTCGCCGTTGTCGACCTCGTCGCCGACCGGAATGCCGTGCTTTACCAGGGCAAGCTGGTCGAGGAGGGAACCAGCGCCGAGGTGTTGGGTGCACCGAAAGACCCGTACACCCAGCGGCTCCTCGCCTCGCTGCCCGTGCCGGACCCGGCCGAACAGGCCGTGCGACGGGAGGGTCTCCGCAAGCTACGTGCGGCAGGATTGACATCATGACTCGCGGCGCCCCACCGAAATTCCCGATCACGACGAGTGACCTGACCATCGAATACCCGCCACACGGCGCCAGCGGCGCCTTCGTGGCCGTGCACGGCCTCACCCTGCGGATCGACCCCGGCGAGGTGCTCGGGCTTCTGGGCGAGAGCGGTTCAGGCAAGAGTACCCTCGCCCGGGTGCTGTCGGGGGCCGCGTTCGGTTCGGGGGATGGCGAGGTGAGGCCGCAGATCACCGGGGGAGAGGCCGACGTTCTGGGCTTGCGGCTGCGCCGCATCCGTCGTCGCAAACTGGCCCGCCTGACCTTCGGGGTCGGCTACCTCGCCCAGGACGCCGCGGACACGCTTGCCCCCACGCTGACCGTCGGGGAGATCGTGGCCGAGCCGGTGCTCGACCGGGACCGGCGCTACAACCGTCGCGCGCTCGAGGCCCGGGTCGCCACCATGGTCGACGCCGTCCGCCTGCCCCTGACCGTGCTCACCCAGTACCCGTACGAGCTGAGCAACGGGCAGCGCCAGCGGGTGGCCCTCGCCCGGGCGCTCGTGTTCGGGCCGTCACTCCTGATCGCCGACGAGCCGACAGCGGGCGTCGACGTGACGGTGCGGGACGCGGTGATCGACCTGATCGGGGAACTGCAGCGGGAACGGGCCTTCTCCGCCCTGGTGATCAGCTCGGACCTCAAGGTGCTGCGCCGGGTGGCGAACCGGATCGGCGTGCTCCACCAGGGAGTCCTGGTCGGGCTCGGCACCATCGACGAGGTGTTCGACGACCCGTGGCATCCGTATGTCGCCGGCCTGGCCGACGCGCTCCGGGCGCTCGACCCGCCCAGCCCTGACGAAACCCACCGGAACGAACCCGGCGCGGACGAGGCCGGTGCCCATGTCACGCAGCGCTGAGCCCGGGCAGCACCAGGCCGTGCTCACGGCACCCGTGACGCCCCTGCCGGAATCCCGGTGGCCGGTCCGCGGCCCGATCACGGTCCTGCCGGAGTCCGAGGGTAGCTTCACGGCCGCCGTGCGGGCGGCGGGGGGAACGGTCACGGGACTCTCCCCGAGCACCCGGGGACTGATCTGGCTGGATTACGGGCGGGCGGACGAACTGCGCGCCACCCTGGACGCCCACCCGCAGATCGGCTGGGTTCAGCTGCCCTGGGCGGGCGTGGACGCATTCAGCGGAGTCCTGGCCGGGCTGGACCGGCCCGGCCTGGTCTGGACCAGCGCAAAGGGTGCCTACGCGCAGCCCGTCGCCGAGCACGCCCTCGCCCTCGCTCTGGCCCTGCTGCGGGTGCTGCCGAAACGCGCCCGGGCATCGAGCTGGAGCACGGTGCCGGAAGGGCGGTCGCTCTACGGACGCACCGTGGTCATCATCGGCGCCGGCGGGATCGCCCTGGAGCTGATTCGCCTGCTCGCGCCCTTCGACGCCTCGATCACGGTCGTGCGCCGCAGCCCGCAACCGGTGCCCGGCGCGTCCCGGACGGTGCCCGTTGAGGCGCTGCAGGACGTGCTGCAGACCGCCGACGTCGTGTTCGTGGCCGCGGCGCTCACCGACGGCACCCGGCACCTGATCGGGGAGCGTGAACTCGGGCTGATGCGGTCGCAGGCGGTCCTGGTGAACATCGCGCGGGGGCCACTCGTTCACACGCAGGCGCTGGTGGCCGCTCTCGCCGCCGGGAGCATCGCCGGGGCGGCCCTCGACGTCACCGACCCGGAGCCGTTGCCGGACGGGCACCCGTTATGGTCCGAACCGCGGTGCCTGATCACCCCACACACGGCGGACACGCCCGAGATGACGGCACCGCTGCTGGCCGAACGGATTCGTCTGAATGTGCGCGCATTCCTTGAAGACGGGCGGTTTGTCGGGGTCGTGGACCCTCGCGCCGGCTACTGAAGGCCAGCCTCGATTTTGCAGATGGCGAACTTTTGATAAAGTAACAGAGTTGTTCAAGCATTCCTCGATAGCTCAATTGGCAGAGCAGCGCACTGTTAATGCGCAGGTTCTTGGTTCGAGTCCAAGTCGGGGAGCTAAAGGCCACCAAGGGCTCCACCCCTGGTGGCCTTTTCAGCAGAAATGGCGGCATCCGTGAACATCTCCTTCAGTGTGGACATCGTGCTGGCGGTGCTCTCGGCTGTGCTTCTCGGCCTGTGGCTGCTCGCCCGGCGTAATGCCCGGCGTGTCGTGTTCGACCGGTCGGCGGCGGAGCGGATGCGCATCGACCTGGAGCTCTCCCTCGCCGAGCAGCAGGGCCGGCTGGGCATCATCCGCGAGCTGCAGGACGTCGCCGTTCTCTCGGTCTCCCGCCTGATCACGCGCGCCGAGGCGGCCCGGTACACGGCGGAGAGCGACCCGACGAGCGCCGTCCGGGTAGCCGCAGCCCTGGCGGAGGACGGCCGCGTGGCGCTGGCCGACATGCGACGGGTCCTCACGATCGTGCGGGACGGCGAAGCCAGCGCCACGACGCAGCCCGGCCTGCAGTCCACACGCGACCTGTTCCGGGTCATGCGCGATGCCGGCCTCTCCGTGGTCTTCACCGAGACCGGGGAACGTTTCCCGCTCAAGCCGGGCGCCGAACTGGCCATCTTCCGCATCCTGCAGGCGGCACTGGCCAACACCCTCACCCACGGCGGCCGCGGAACGGAAGCCCGCATCACCTTTACCTGGACCCGGGACGGACTGCAACTCGTGGTGGCGGATGACGGCATCCGGGCGGCGGCCCGGCGGGAGAGCGCCGATGAAGCCGACTTCGCGGCGCGCACCGCGTACACGATCGATGACGACCTGAAGGCGCTGAGCGGCAGCTTCTCCGGGGCGGGCATCACCCAGATGCGCGAACGCGCCGAGCTATTCGGCGGCGTCTTCAACGCGGGGACCGTGCCCGGGGTCGGCTTCACCGTGTCGGCGGTGTTCCCGTCGCTGCGGTTCCACAACGGAATCCACGGCGTGAACCTGGCCCGCTGACCACCTTCTCGGGACGGTGGTTTCCGGATCAGTCCTCGAGGTTGTCCACGCCGGGCAGCCAGGCGAGCCCGGGGATGCCCCACCCGCGTTTGCGTTCCACCTTGATCGCGATCTTGGCATAGAAGTGCTCGAGCCGGTCCACGTAGAGCGTGCCGTCGAGGTGGTCGTATTCGTGCTGGAAGATTCGGGCCAGCCAACCGTCGGCCCGGATCTCGAACGCCTCCTGTTCGAGGTCGACGGCCCTGAGAATGGCGGCGGGGGAGCGGCGCAGCGGGAAGCGTTCGCCCGGGAAGGACAGGCACCCCTCGACGTCCTCTTCTTCGTCGGCCTCGTCGGCAGGGACGGGCGTGATCCACAATTCGGGGTTGATGGCCACGCCGCGCCAGAGCCGGTCATCGTCGTCGAGGTAGCTGTAGGTGAAGAGCCGCAGGGGCACTCCGACCTGGGGTGCGGCGAGGCCGACACCGGGTGCGGCGTCCATCGTCTCGAACATGTCCCGCACCAGTTCATGCAGATCATCCCCGAAATCAACGACGGGACGTGCGGGGGAGTGGAGAACGGAATCTCCTGAAATAACTATTGAGCGTACGGCCATTCAGCAAGGATATCGGCCTCGTTCTGGATAAAGTCATTGAGTGCCCCCCGACCTGACCGACTTGGCTGTCACCATCGACCCGCGTCAGGCCATCGGAATCCCGCTCGCCCTCGTGGGCGCGGTGTTCCTTTCCCTCGGGGCGCAGTTCCAGCACCGCGGCGTCACCAAGGTCGAGGCGAAGCCCGCCGACGTCACGGGCGGGCTGAATCCTCGGCAGCTGATGCTCCTTCTCAGCCGGCCGTCCTGGGTGTTCGGCACGGTCATGCTGGGCCTTGCCATCGTTTTCCAGCTGTCCAGCCTGGCCTTCGCCCCGATCATCGTGGTGCAGCCGCTGGGCGCCGTTGCCCTGGTGATCACGTCGGTCCTCAACGCCCGCGTCACGCGTGTTCTGGTCAACCGGGCGTCGAAAATCGCCATCGCGATGTGCGTGGGCGGGGTGGGACTGTTCGTCACCGTGGCGGCCTTCACCGCGGTGGACAAGCCCGTCACCGACGCAAACCTGCTCACGATTCTGATCGTGCTCGCGGTGGTGCTGGCGCTGTTCGGCCTCGCGTTCTTCTTTCTGCGCACCCGGTTCAAGGCCATTTTCTACATCATCGGCGCCGGGGTGCTCTACGGTTTCGTCGCCACCCTGGCGAAGGTGATCATCAACCGCACCCAGAACGGCAACTTCGAATGGCTGACGCTCACCTGCGTGGCCGGGCTGCTGCTGGCCGCTTCCCTTGGAGCCTATTTCGTGCAGAATGCCTACGCGTCCGGGCCCCCGGACCTGGTCATCGCCGGGCTGACGGTGATAGATCCGCTGATCGCCGTGGGAATCGGCATCATCGTGCTCGGTGAGGTGGAGCAGGCCCCGGCCTGGGCATCCGTTGCCTTCATCGTCGCGGGCGCCATCGCCATCGGCGGGGTATTCCTGCTCGCTCGCTATCACCCTCTCGCCACGGACTGAGGCGGTTTAGAATAGGGTGCTACAAGACCTCGTCAGCGTGCGCGCCGTCGAAAACAGGAACTCTTCGCCGGATGATGACCTCCGGCACACATACGTTGGGACAGTGTCTTTTGCCAGAATCGACCGATTTTTCGAGTGAGTCGCACCGGGTCGCCCCGGTGTCGAAGAAGCCGATTCGGGTGCTGATCGCCGCGGACACCTTCGCCCCCGACGTGAACGGCGCAGCCAAGTTCGCCGAACGCCTCGCTGCCGGCCTGGTGGCCCGCGGGCACGAGGTGCAGATCATGGCGCCGGCCCCGTCGCGCAAGTACGGAACCTGGACCGAGACGCACGAAGGGCAGCAGATGGTGGTGCACCGCCTGCAAAGCTGGCGTTGGTACCCGCACGACTGGCTGCGATTCGCCCTGCCCTGGTTCGTCCGGCGCGACAGCCGCCGCATCCTCGACACGTTCAAGCCCGACGTCGTGCACTTCCAGTCGCACATCAACGTGGGCCGCGGGGTCACGATCGAGGCGGAGAAGCGCGGAATCCGCATCGTCGGCACGAACCACTTCATGCCCGAGAACATGCTTGAGTTCACCCTCATGCCCAAGGGACTGCACGAACGCCTGGTCAAGGGGGCCTGGCGGGCGGCCCGGCGAACCTTCGGCCGCGCCGAAGCCGTCACGACTCCGACTCAGCGGGCGGCCCAGTTCCTGGAGCGCTACACCGGCCTTGAGGGGGTGCTGGCGATCTCCTGCGGCATCGACGCCCACAACTATGCGCCCAGCTTCGCGCCCCGCACCGGGAACCGCATTCTCTTCGTCGGTCGCGTGACCGGTGAGAAGCAGATCGACGTGCTGCTGCACGCCGTCGCCCTACTGGCGCCCGACCTGAACGTGAAGGTCGAGATCGTCGGCGGAGGAGATCAGAAACGCAACCTGGAGCACCTGGCCCAGACGCTGGGCATCCGGGGCAGGGTCGCCTTCACGGGCTATGTGACGGATGCCCAGCTGCGCAGCGCGTACACCCGGTCGACCGTGTTCGCCATGCCGTCGATTGCCGAGCTGCAGAGCATCGCGACGATGGAGGCCATGGCCTCAGGCCTTCCGGTCGTGGCCGCGAACGCCATGGCCCTCCCACACCTGGTGCACGACGGGGAGAACGGCTACCTGTTCGAGCCCGGCAGCGCCCAGGACCTCGCCGACAAGCTGACGGCCGTTCTGACCGCGCCGCCGGAGAAACTGGACGCCCTCAAGAACGAGTCGCTGAGACTCATCGGGGCCCACGATATCAATCGCACCCTCAACACTTTCGAGTGCCTGTATCGTGGGGAGCCGGTGACCGACCGGGTCACCTCTGAAGCGTCCGCGCGCACTCCCGAGTAATCCACTCCCGAGTGGTCGCGGTCATCGGGGCGGTAGCTCAGCTGGTTAGAGCAGCGGACTCATAATCCGTCGGTCCTGGGTTCAAGTCCCAGCCGCCCTACTGTAAAACAAATCTTGATCAGGGTGTTTAGTTCGCACTCGTCCGTTCCGGTCGATCGTCGGCGAGGTGCTGTGGTTTTGGTCCTGAGGGACCAGCCGTCGGCGAACCGCACGGATGCTGTCGGTCGCGGCGGTGCCCAAGGGCTTGGTCCGTCACCTGGACTGGCGATACTCACGGCGAAGAAGGAGCCAGATGAAACGATGACGTCCCCGGCCAACTACGCCGACCCGCGGATCGACGCAACGGCGCAGGAGGCCGGAATTCGTAGAATGAGATTGTGGATGACTTCCGAAGTTCCAGTCGCATCGATCGTCACGTGTCGTTTCTCCTGAAGGTCGCCAAGTAGTGGACGTCTACACATGGATCAATCTCGGACTCGTGCTGCTTTTCGTGATCATCGGCGGTATTTTTGCCGCGACGGAGATGGCCCTGGTGTCCTTGCGGGAGAGTCAGTTGCACAGGTTGCGGCAGCAAGGAAGTCGCGGTGCCAAGGTCGCGTCGCTGGCGCGTGATCCCAACAAGTTCCTGGCGGCGGTCCAGATCGGTGTGACCGTCGCGGGTTTCCTCTCCGCTGCATATGGGGCTTCTACGCTGGCCCCGGATGTTGTTCCGCTGTTGGAATCGCTCGGGTTGTCCCCGGAGTCCGCGGACGTGTTGGCCTTGATCGGGATGACGCTCCTGATCGCGTATCTTTCGCTTGTGCTTGGTGAACTTGTGCCGAAGCGGTTTGCGCTTCAGAGGGCGTCCAGTTTTTCGCTCGTTCTAGCCCCGCCGCTTCTGATCTTTTCCACACTCATGCGACCGGTGATCTGGCTGCTCTCTATGTCGACGAACGCCGTCGTGAGGGTTCTGGGCGGCGACCCGCACGCGAGGAAAGAACAGATGTCTGACGAGGAGCTTCGCGACCTTCTCGGCGCTCACCCGGGGCTCGCAGCCGAGGAACGTCGCATCCTGAGTGAAGTCCTCAGAGCGACCAATCGAACCGTCAAGGAGGTCATGCGCCACCGGGCGGATGTCGTGTTCCTGTCACGATCCCAATCGCTTGGAGATGCGGTCGCCCAGGTTCGTGCGATGCCCTACACGCGGTATCCCGTCATCGGAGGTTCCGTTGACGAGGTGACCGGCTTTGTCCACGTGCGTGATCTTCTTGACCCGGAGGTGCGCTCGGATGCCGCGACGGTCGCCGACATCGAACGGTTGATCCTCTTTCTTCCGGGAACGAGTCGCATCCTGCCTGCCATGACGCGGCTTCGACGCGAGGGGATACACATGGCCGTTGTGATCGACGAATACGGGGGGACGGATGGCATCGTGACATTGGAGGACCTCGTCGAAGAACTCGTCGGTGAGATGCGGGATGAGCGTGAGGCCCCCGAGGTCCCCGAGGCCAGGCGCGACTCTCAGCCCGGTGCGGCACGGGTGGTGGACGGCAGCGCGAACATCGAGGACTTCGCAGAGGACACGGGGATCGAGCTTGAGGACGGCCCGTATGAGACCGTGGCCGGGTTCATCACAGATCGGTTGGGGCGACTGCCCCTCGTCGGCGACACCGTCCCCGTCGGTGCGTATCGGCTCAGGGTCGCCGCCATGGATCGACTCCGCATCACCAGAATCGAGGTCCTCTCAGACTGAGGCCAGCGGGCAATTTCCCAGCCTCGGCCGGACGCCGCCCGATAGTCTGGGGTTCACAATGGACCCTGATAAACCTTCGCCCATCCAGCCACACCGCAACATCGTGCCCCCGAATCTGAGAGGGCCACATGCTGTTTGAGTGGGCGATGGTGGGCGTCGGGCTTCTCCTCACCATCGGTACGGGCATCTTCGTCGCCGCCGAGTTCTCTCTGGTCACCCTTGACCGCAACGAGCTCGAGGCGCGGCAGGAACGCGGTGAGAAAAGCCTCGGCCCGACCATCAAGGCGCTGAAGATCACCTCGACACACCTGTCCAGCGCGCAGCTCGGCATCACGCTGACCACGTTGCTGACCGGGTTCACCTTCGAGCCCGCCATCACCTCCCTGCTGACCGGGCCGCTCACGGGCGCTGGCGTGCCCGAGGGCCTCGTGCCCGTGCTCGGTGCCATCATCGCGATTTCGGTGGCGACACTGTTCTCCATGGTGATCGGTGAGCTCGTGCCGAAGAACTTCGCGCTGGCCGTTCCCCTGGCCACAGCCAAACTCGTCGTGCCCCCGCAGGCCCTATTCACCGCGGTGTTCAAACCCGTCATCCTGCTCTTCAACAACACCGCCAACGCCCTGATCCGGCTGGTCGGCATCGAACCGAAGGAGGAGCTCTCGGGCGCCCGCAGCGCCGAGGAACTCAGCTTCCTTGTGCGACGGTCGGCGCTTGAGGGTGTGCTCGACAACGACCATGCGGCCATGATTCACCGCACGCTCCGGTTCGCGGACCACACGGTCGACGACGTGATGACCCCCCGGATGCGGATGTCGTCGGTTAGAGTCACAGACACCGCCGAGAGCATCGTGGCCCTGTCCGCATCCACGGGCTATTCCCGTTTCCCGGTGATCGATAAGGATTCCGACGACATCGTCGGCGTTCTGCACGTCAAGCAGGCCTTCGCGGTCGCCCTGAACCAACGCGACCAGGTCACCGCGGACGAGTTGAAGGTGGAGGCACTGCGCGTGCCCGAGTCGATGGCCGTCGATACGCTCCTCGGCCTGCTGCGCAAGCAGGGCTACCAGATCGCGGTCGTCGCGGACGAATACGGCGGAACGGCCGGCATCGTCACGCTCGAGGACCTCGTCGAGGAACTCGTGGGTGAGCTGGAAGACGAGCACGACCGGGCCAGGGCCGGCGTCATCCGTTCGGGGCGTTCGGTGTCGTTCGACGCCGGCTGGCGACCGGACGAGCTGTTCGATCGGACGGGCGTCACCGTGCCCGAGGACGGCGACTACGAGACCGTTGCGGGCTTCATCGCCGATCAGCTCGATCGGATTCCCGAGCTCGGCGACGAGGTCCCCGTCGACGGGGGCATCCTGCGGATCGACCGGGTCGATGGCGTGCAAGTTCAGCGCGTGCGCTACACCCCGTCCGACCCCGAGCATGATCCGAGCCTGGCCACCAGGCACGACCGAATCGTCAATCAACTGCAGAAGAACCTGATCCATGAGTGAGTACTGGCCGGGCCTGATCTGGCTCGTCGTGCTGCTGATCGTCAACGCGTTCTTCGTCGGCGCCGAATTTGCCGTGATCTCGGCCCGCCGGTCGCAGATCGAGCCGCTCGCCGAACGCGGCAACAAAGCCGCGAAGACCACCCTCTGGGCGATGGAACACGCGACCCTGATGCTGGCGACCAGCCAGCTGGGCATCACCGTGTGCTCGCTGCTCATCCTGAACGTCTCCGAACCGGCTATCCACCACCTTCTCGAGATTCCGCTGGGCCTGACCGGGCTCTCCGAGGGTGCGATCAGCGTGATCGCGTTCGGAATCGCGCTGGCGCTTGTGACCTTCCTGCACGTGGTGTTCGGCGAGATGGTGCCCAAGAACATCTCCTTCTCCGTTCCCGACCGCGCCGCGCTCATTCTGGCGCCGCCGCTCGTGCTCGTGGCCCGCACCTTCAGCCCCGTGATCGTCAGCCTGAACTGGCTCGCGAACGGAGTGCTGCGCCTGTTCAAGGTCCAGCCGAAGAACGAGGCCACCAGCGCATTCACCCTCGACGAGGTGGCCGGCATCGTGGAGCAGTCCACCCGCGAGGGCCTACTGAAGGACGCGTCGGGCACCCTCTCCGCCGCGTTCGAATTCACCTCGAAGCGAGTCTCCGACGTGGAGGTGCCGATTGGGTCGATGGTTCATCTTCCGGCATCCGCGTCGCCCGCCGACATCCAGCAGGCCGTCGCCCGGCACGGCTACTCCCGGTACGTCCTCACCGACGGCGACGGGCATCCCACGGGATACCTCCACCTGAAAGACGTGATGGACGTCACCTCCGGGAGCAGGTTCACGGAGCCGGTGCCGGCCAAGCGCATCCGCCGGCTGGCGTCGTTATTCCGAGAGAGCGATCTCGAGGACGCCCTGGCGTCGATGCGGCGCCTCGGCGCCCACGTCGCGACGTCGTTCGACGCGGACGGGGTCGCCACGGGCGTTCTGTTCCTCGAGGACATCATCGAGGAACTCATCGGAGAGATCGAAGACGTCACCACCGTCTAAACAGCCGCCGAGCCCCGGGTGACGGTCACATGCGCCGCCACCGGCCAGCCTCTACCGTCAGCGACCGGTCGAGGCAAGCGAGGAGGTCTCCCGAGGTTTCGTTGACACTGGTGTCTGCCATGACCGGACGGCAACGATCCCGGCGACCACGGCGAGCGCAGCCAGGATGAGGGCAGTCGGGGTAAGCCCGAGCGTTGCCCCGAGGATCCCGGCCAGCGGGTAGGTGATGATGAAGCAGGCGTGCGAGAGCGAAAACTGGGCGGCGAAGACCGCAGGCCGGTTCGTCTCGTCGGAATAACGTCGGAGGAGTCGCGCCGACGGCGTCAGGATCAGTGCCGTCGCGGCGCCGAGGACGAACCAGACCGTGAGAACGCCAGGCCATGCCAACGCGGAGTCCGGAGCCAGCAGCAGCAGTGCGACGGCGACGAGCCCGACGGGGAGGATGGCGCAACCGGTCAGCATCACGCGTCGATCGGGATAGCGATCCAGCACCCGTGGCAGGGCGAGGGCGACGAGCATCGAGCCCAGCCCGTAGCCGGCGAGGGTGATCGCGAAGTCGATCTGGGTTCGTCCAAGGCTGTTCTGCACGAGGATGACTGTGTTGACGATCACCATCGCGGTGGACGCGGCGACGACGAGGTTCATCGCGAGCAGCGCCCGGAGCGGCGGGGTGCGCCAGAACACGCGCATGCCCCGGGTGAGCCGGTCGAGGAACGGTGCGGCCGCTGGGGATTTCATCGCCGGGAGGGTGGTGGACAGCACTAGTGCGGCCGAGCCGACGAAGCCGAGCGCGGTTCCCACGAACAAGGAATGGTAGCTGATCACGGTCAGCAGTGCCGCTGCCAGGATGGGGCTGAGCAGGGACTCCAGGTCGTAGGCCAGTCGGGACAGCGACAGGGCCCGTGTGTATTCGCTTTCCTTGGGCAGGACATCCGGGATCAGAGCTTGGAACGCGGGCGTGAAGGTCGCTGAGGCGGCCTGCAGCACGAAGATGAGAATGTAGATCTGCCACGCCTCCGTGACGAAGGGGAGCGAAATCGCAACCCCGGCCCGGAGGACATCTGAGGACACCAGCAGCACCTTGCGGGGGACGTGGCTGGTGAGCGCGGACACGACCGGGGCGACGCCCACATAGGCGAGCATCTTGATCGTCAACGCGATGCCCAGGACGATGCCGGCGTCCCCGCCGGCCAGATCGAAGGCCAGCAACCCGAGTGCGACGGTGAGCAGGCCGGTGCCGATCAGCGCCACGACTTGAGCGCTGAACAGTTTTCGGTACGCGGTATTCCGCAGCACCTCAAGCATGCGCGTCAACCTTGCGCTCCGTGCTGGGGATGGCGGTGTTGTGCGGGTGGAGGTGGTGGGCAGGGATGCCATCGAGGGCGTGCTCGGCCTGGAAGATGGCGGCGGCGACGAGCTGGCGGGCGTGCTCGTTCGCGAGGCGATAGAACACCCGGGTGCCCTCGCGCCGGGTGATCACGATGCGAGCCAGGCGCAACTTCGCCAAATGCTGTGACACGGCAGCCTGGGACTTGTTGACGGTCTCCGCCAGCTGGTTCACCGACAGTTCCGAATCGCGCAACGCGAGAATGATGCGAATCCGGGTGGCGTCGGCGAGCATCGTGAAGACCTCCACGGCCAACTCGACATACTCACTGTCGGTATCCAGGGTGCAACCGTCCGTATCTGCATTCATACGCAAATTATTGCACACGGTTGAACAAACCGGTGGCTGTGGCCCGACGTGACTGCGCGGGGCCACCACCGTTTCCGACTCCGATCGCGACAAGCTCGCTCGCGGATGCGCCACAGTACGATAGACCAGATGAACCACGAATCCAGCGCAGCACACCCGGCCGCCGCCGCGCCCGCGTGCTCGGTTCGGCTGGCCGTTCGCCGTTTTCGGCGGCTGTTTTCGGTCACGATCGCGGTGCTCTTTCTGCTGGTGGCTGGCCTTGCGGTGGCCAACTTCGGCCAGGGTCCCCGGCTGGCTTCCGCCGAGATCAACCTCGACGCCTCCATCGTGCGCGGCAATCCCCGCCTCCTGCTCACCGCGAATCAGCCGCTGACTGAGGTCGTGGCCGGCCAGGTGACGGTGTCCCCGGCGACAGAGGTCTCCACGAGCGTCACCGACCGCGCCCTCACCGTGCAGTTCGCCGGCATCCTGCGCTACAACACCGTTTATACGGTCAGGGTGACGGATGTCGCCAGCACCACCCAGGACGCCACCTCCACCCTGGAATACGAGTTCACGACCCCGGACATCGACATCTACGCGCTGCAGCGCGACAGCCGGGTGGACGACGCTGGCGCGAAGCGTCCCGACACCGTGCGCCGCACGACCCTGCAGGGCCGGGGCGACGGCGACATCGTGTTCAGCGCCCCGCGCATCCAGCAGTATGTCGCCCTGGAGGACCACCTTGCCGCCGTCACGCTCGCCGAGGATGACACGGCCACCCTCGAGGTGGTCTCGTTCGCGGGCGGGGACAACGTGCAGGTCCCCGTGCCGGGCGCAGGGGTGATTGAGAACCTGGCGGCCTCCCCGTCAAAAAACCTGATCGCTTACACCTTCACCAGCGCCCCGGCGGAGGCGGCGGGGCGACTCTACGACCGCACCCCCTTCGTCTACGACCTGACCGAGTACTCGGGCCTCCCGGTCGAGGTCACCGGGGTGGACGGCCTGCCGATGACGGTGAAGGACCTGGGGTTCGTGCCCGACAGCACCTCCCTCGTCGTGCAGAACGCCGGGCAGACCCTGTTCCTGATCGACATGCTCGGCGACGCTGCGCTAACCCCGCTGGGGGAGCATGACGAGATGCGCGGGTTCGTGCCCGGCACCCGCGCGCTCGTCGTCGCCGACCCCGACCGGGGCTCTACGATCGATCTCGCCGACGGGGCCGTGACCACCCTCGACCTCGCGCCCAGCCTGCTCGACGAGAGCGCCTACCCCGGCAAGCTCGTTCTGCTCAGCGAGCAGGGGCGCTATGCCCGCCTGTTCCTGCAGGAGACCGGCGACAGTAACCAGCTGGTCTCCCTGATCGCCCTCACCGATGCCGCCGACTCGAGCGTCGCCTTCACGCCCGCGTCCGATTCGTCGCGCGTGCGCGACTTCTGCGTCTCGCCGAACGGCCAGTACCTCGCGGTGGAGACGATCCCGGAGGCCGGACTCGGCGACACCTATCCGACCATGCCCGCGTTCTCCGGCATGACGACCACCCTGGTCGACCTCGACCGGGGTACCAGCAGCCGCAGTGTGTCCGGTTTTCTCCCGGACTGGTGCGTGTAACCCTCACTCCATCAGCCGGCCGCTGACCTCATCGCGACCGATCCGGAACACTACGATATGCATATGAGTCAGACCACCGCAGCGCGGCCCACCACGGCGCGCCGGAGGCCCGGTCGGGGCCTGGTCGTCGGCCTCGTCATCATCGGCCTGGTCATTCTGCTGCGCGCGTTCGCGCCGGAGGCCTCGGCCGACACTCTGGCCGACACCTTCCGCGACTTCGTCACCCTGTCGATCAGCGTGGTGATCGAGTCGTTGCCGTTCGTCTTCCTCGGCATCGTGCTGTCGATCGTGGTGCAGACCTGGCTGCCGGAGGGGTTCCTGCTGCGCCGTCTGCCGACGAACCCGGCCGCACGACGGGTCGTGCTCTCGCTGTTGGGCATGCTGCTGCCGGTCTGCGAGTGCGGCAATGTGCCCCTCGCGCGCGGCTTGATCGCCAAGGGCCTCACGGTCGGCGAATCGATGACGTTCCTCTTCGCTGCTCCGATCCTCAACCCGGTGACCATCATCACGACCCAGCAGGCCTTCGGCTGGGACAGCGGCATCCTGGTCTGGCGAATCGCCGGCGGTTTCCTGATCGCCAACCTGATCGGCTATATCTACAGCCGGCATCCGAAACCCGAGTCCTTGCTCACGCCCCGGTTCCAGGATGCCTGCGCGCTCGGCGACCACCACGACACGGCCGACGGGAAGATCAAACGCAGCGCCGACCTGTTCACGAAGGAGACCAGCGCGATGCTGCCGGCCCTCTTCATCGGCGCCGGCCTGGCCGGGCTGATCCAGACCGCCGTCTCCCGCGAGGTGCTCGTGACCCTCGGCAGCCACCCGGTCTGGTCCGTGCTGGCGCTGATGGCCCTGGCCTTCGTGGTTTCGATCTGCTCGAACGTCGACGCCTTCTTCATCCTCTCGTTCGGTGCGACCTTCATGCCGGGTGCCATCGTGGCCTTCCTGGTCTTCGGCCCGATGATCGACATCAAGATGCTCGCCCTGCTGCGCACGACTTTCACGGCCAAGACCCTGGTGCATCTCACCCTGATTGTGGCGCTGTGTTCCGCGGTGCTCGGATTGGCGATCAACTATGTCGTTTAGACGACTCCTGCGGCTCTGGCAGGGCGCGCTCCTCAGCATCGTGGGCATCGTGGCCACGGTCTGGCTGGGGGTCAGTGGGCAGCTCGGCCTCTACATCCACCCGCGGTACTTCGTGTTCACCATGGTCATGGCAGTGATCGCCGCCGCACTCGTCGTGGTCGCGTTCGCCCTCGTGCCCGCCGCCGAAGATGAGCATGAGCTGCCGGGTGACGACGGAGCACGCTGGGCGTGGCTCTGGTCGGCCGGCAGCATCCTGATCATCGTCTCGGCCAC
This sequence comes from Cryobacterium sp., assembly GCA_014376815.1. Taxonomy (GTDB): domain Bacteria; phylum Actinomycetota; class Actinomycetes; order Actinomycetales; family Microbacteriaceae; genus Cryobacterium. The sequence continues at coordinate 6,117 of JACMQV010000018.1, read as the reverse complement.
CGTGGGCCTGCTGGTGCTGCCGCCGGCGACCCTGACCACGGCCACTGTCGCCAAGCGCGACCTCAACGGCTCGACCTCGATCATCACGCAGAAAGAGGCCAGCAGTCTCGTCGGCGGCGACTATTCAACCTTCACCGTGCGGGACTGGTCCTCGCTGCTGCGCCAGGGTGCCGGCGAGGATTTCTTCGCCGACAAGACCGCGACCGTGACGGGTTTCGTCACGCCTGACACGAGTGACCCCGAGAACGTGTTCTTCGTGGCCCGCTTCGTCGTCTCCTGCTGCGCGGTCGACGCGCAGCCGGTCGGCATCCCCGTCTACTACCCCGGCTGGCAGGACGAGTACCCGGTCGACAGTTGGGTGGCCATTGAAAGCGGCTTCGCCACCAACCCCAGCATCAACAGCGAGGAGTTCATCGCCCTCGTACCCACCACGGTCACCCCCACCGAGCAGCCCGCTCAGCCCTACGTTTACTAAACGCGTTCAACACGGGGCTGTCTCCGGCACGATAGTGACCTCCTGATCGGCGCTCTACCGGTCGCGAATCTCGACTCGGGGCCTGCTGAATCAGATGGCTGCCGTGGGCCCCGCGAGTCGGGTGGGCCGTTTTTTTGAGTCGTGCGTGGGCGTGTTTGGGCCGCTCGCGGGGCCGAGTCAGTGTCGCGAGTCCGGCCAGGTCCAGGCGCTCGGTTCGCTCATGCTTGCGAGTGTGCCGTCGGGCCGGCGGGCATCGTCATCGGGCTCGATCGCAGCCCGAGGATGCTCGAGAGAGCCCGCTGCCCTCTCGGCCAGGCTCGCGAGTCGTATTCTGGAGGCGAGAGGGCAACCCCGGTCGGGTTCCGACCCCCATGGTCATCGCACTCCAGATTAAGGAACCCGCTATGAATAGCACGCCCTCAGTGATCGTTTTCGACGTCAATGAGACCCTCTCCGACATGTCCCCGCTGAGCGCCCGGTTCGTCGAGATCGGCGCTCCGGCCTACCTGGCGCGGGTCTGGTTCGCCACGCTGTTACGGGATGGGTTCGCCCTCGCCGCTGCGGGTGGAACGGCGAAATTCTCGGCGATTGGTTCCGAGACCCTGCGGGGAATGCTCCGCGAGGTGGCCCTGACCCGCAGCGTCGACGACGCGGTGCGCCACGTGATGGACGGCTTCGCCACGTTGAGTCTGCACCCGGACATTGCCGACGGCGTCCGTGCACTGAAGAGAGCGGGGGTGCGCCTGGTGACCTTCTCCAACGGATCCGTGCAGGTGGCCGAGGCCCTCCTGGCCAGGTCGGGTCTCCGAGGCGAATTCGAGGCCCTGCTCACGGTGGAGGACGCCCCGGCCTGGAAGCCGGTTCGGGCCGCCTACGGCTACGCCGCGGATGCCTGCGGGGTCCAGCCGTCCGACCTTCTCCTCGTGGCAGTGCACCCCTGGGACATCCATGGAGCAGCCCAGGCCGGCCTCCGCACCGCGTGGCTGAATCGCAACGACGAGGTCTACCCCAGCTTTTTCGGGGCACCGGACTACACCATCACCGCCCTCGGCGGACTGGCCACCCAACTCGAGGCCGACCGGGTCAGGACCACCCATGAAAATTGAGATCCCGCACATCGCGGACTGCCCCAACTGGAGGGAAGCCGGTCAGCGGGCGCAGCGTACGCTCTCCGACGAGGCCAGCTCGCGGTGAACGACCAGCCATCCGTCGAGAAGATCGCGCCAGCCAGGTTCGACCGGGCGAACCGCTTCTAGCGCGACTGCCCTGACGCATTCGACGGAAATTTTGCCCGTGGATCCGGATTTTCGCCTCAAACGGGCCGAGAATCGGAATATCTCCGTCGAATTCGTCAGGGGCGAGATCCAGGCCAGGATCAGCGATCAGTTGCAGAGTGGATAACCGCACAGAACGGACATGACATGAGCGGGCAGAGCGAGAGGCTCGAATTTCCCACGTCCCAGGGGGCAGCGGTGGCGGCGCGTCTTGACCTGACGGCGTCCACGGCCATCAGAGGCGATCTGGATGTCGGATTGCAGGCATGAGCGCGCTCCCGATCGCCGACCACGCCCTCTTGTCGGACCGGCATTCCGCTGCCCTGGTGACCCGGAACGGGTCCGTGGTCTGGCTCTGCTTCCCCCGATTCGACAGCGAATCCGTCTTCGCCGCAATCCTGGACGATGATGCCGGGCACTGGTCGATCCAGCCGACCGAAAAAGCAACGTCAACGCGGCAGTACGTGGACGAAACGATGGCCCTGCGCACCACGTTCCAGACGGCGACGGGCGTCCTTGAACTCCTCGACGCCATGGAGCTGGGGGACTCATCCGATCCGCACCGCCTCGGCGAGCACGCCCCGCACACCCTGCTCCGTGGCGTGCGCTGCACCACCGGACGAGTCGTGGTTGAGATGACATATCGGCCGCGCCCGGAATACGGTCTGGTGGTGCCCATCTTCAGCGAGATCGTTTCCGGTTCTGTTGCCACGGGCGGGTCGGGCCGGCTCACCCTGTCGATGCCGGAGACGATCGTCGACGCCAACGGGGAGATCCGGGTCCAGTTCACTCTTGAGGCCGGGGAAGACCGGTATTTCGCCCTGCAGCGCACCCGGCTCGGCGAGCCCCTTCCTCCGGCGTACACCCAGGGCGAGATCAAGTCCGCGCTGGACGCAACAATTGCGAGCTGGCGGGGCTGGTCCGCACTACATCAGAACTACGACGGTCCCTGGCGCGACCTGGTACGTCACTCGGGGCGGGTATTGCAGGCGCTGAGCTATCAACCCACCGGCGCGATCGTGGCCGCAGCCACAACATCCCTGCCCGAGGAGATCGGCGGTGATCGGAACTGGGACTATCGGTATTCCTGGGTGCGTGACGCAAGTTTCACGATGAAGGCCCTGTGGGTGGCGGCCTGCCCCGACGAGGCCCATGAATTCTTTGGCTTCATGACCGCGGCGGCCGCGCACTCTCGCCCCGACCGTCATCTGCAGATCATGTTCGGCATCTGTGGTGAACACGATTTGTCCGAGCGCCTCCTCCCGCAGCTGTCCGGGTGGCGCGAGAGCGGGCCGGTCCGGGTCGGCAACGGAGCCTGGGACCAGCCGCAGCTGGACGTGTACGGCGAGCTCCTCGACGCCGCCTTCCGGCTTCGCGAGCAGCTCGGCGAAATAGAACCGGCCACGCGAAAGTTCCTGATCGCCCTGGCCGATGCTGCCGCGCGTCAGTGGGAGCAGCCGGACAATGGCATCTGGGAGGTCCGCGGCGAGCCGCAGCACTTCCTCTACTCGAAACTGATGTGCTGGGTCGCGCTCGACCGGGCGATCAGCCTCGCTGAGCAGTTGCACGCCACCCACCGCGTTGACGCGTGGTCGTCGATGGCCGCCACAATCCGCGCCGCCATCCTCACGAGAGGATGGAACGAGGAGGCTGGTGCGTACACGCAAGCCTTCGATTCGCCCGACCTCGACGCCGCGGCGCTGATGATGCCCATCGTCGGCTTCCTGCCTGCCTCCGATCCGCGGATGGTGTCCACGGTGGACGCCATCATTCACCGGCTAACCGACGCACGCGGACTCGTCTACCGCTACAAAACCGAGTCCGGTGTCGACGGAATCACCGGCAACGAGGGCACCTTCCTGCTGTGCACTTTCTGGCTGGCCCATGTCCTGGCCGACGCGGGCCGGACCGCTGAAGCCCGCACGGTGTTCGAGAACGCCGTGAGCCACGTCAACGATGTTGGGCTGCTCGCCGAGGAGATCGATTCCGTCACCGGTGAGCAACTCGGCAACTTTCCACAGGCTTTCAGCCACGTCGGCCTGGTGAACGCAGCCTGGGCCATCCAGCAAGCCGAACAGCCCTAAGAATCCGGTGCCCGCAGAGACGATGGTGGCGTCACTGCCAACATCACAGCGTGGGCACCTTTCATTTCTTATTCGTCAACCGGACACCCTTTAACACCCTGATACGGAGTCATGCTTGGCGTGCGGCAAACGCGGCAAACATCTTCTGGGACGCTTGGAAACGTAAGGGAATTCGATGAACTACGGTCAACTGTTCTCAGTCATCAAGGCTGGTCCTGCGGTCTGGGAAGTCCGTCATGAGGTGACCGATGAATTGGCCGGCATCATCCAACGCACGCCGCGAGGGTTCCTGGTTCGGAATGACCAGACGCAGCCGATCGGCAGCTTCGACTCGATCACGAGCGCTCTCGAGGGACCGTACGAGGTGGCTTGACGCATCTCGACCAGGACGGTATTGCCTTCCACGCGGACGAGGACACCAGCGTCGTCAATGGCGGGCTGGTCCTGGTCAAGGACGGCCGGGAAGGGATCACCGCCCTGACAACCCCTCGGGCGCGGTGCGGTGCGTACCGCAGGCCCGATCAAGACGGATCCACAGATTCTCGGTCAAGTCCTAGACAAGCAATGCAACCCGGTGTATTGGATTAGCGGCCCGCCGTCATCGTCGCCGAGGCATACGTCGGCGAAACCTCACTGAGGCTTCAGCCAAAGCACTGGTCGCCCCATCGATTCGTCGTCGGGCTTCTCGACGCAGGATAGTCGGGTTCGGGGCGCCGCTGACAGTCCCAGCAGGGTTATTCCCACGCATCCGAGCTGCTCTTAGAAGCGGCCCTCGGAGGGGTTTGACAGGTAAAAGTGAGGTTTTGTCCAGAAACCCCGGACATGCTTGCACCTTCGTTCGCCCGGCTGTATCTGGTCGCGGTTCCGCCGATCCAGATGCTGCAGGTACTACCGTGCCGGGGCGCATCACAGGAATTCATGCTTACCCTCCCCCCGTTTCAGCCCGTGTCCCGCCGCACAGCAACCAGCGCGTCTCGAAAGCGCAACCGTACGAAGACCCGCTTGATCGTTGCCGGCTCCGTGCTGGGCGTCGTCGGCCTGGTGTCGGGTATCGGTGCCACCGCAGCCGCACAGGCTTCATCGGCCAGGGCCGAAGGCATTTCGGCAACAAAGGAGCTCTCCCAGAGCAAAGGGGCGCGTCACGCGCAGCTCTCCGTCTATTCGGCGATCGCCAAGTCGACCGCGGACCACCGCGCCGAATCCACGATCAGCGAGGCCACCGGTGTGATCGCCACCATGGCGAACAAGGTTGACGCGACGCCGCTGGCCTCATCCGTGGCTTCTCTCGGGAACTACGAGGAGTTGGACACGGACGCCGTGATCTCGCTGACCGTGCAGACCAGGTCGGAGACGGCCGCCGCCCAGTCCGCCGTGGCCGAGGTCGACCGCGCAACAGCTCCAGCATCAGCAGAAGCACCTGCCGCGGCCGCGGCCGCGGCGGAAGCCGCCGCGGCCGAGCAGGCCCGAGCGGCAGCGGCGCAGGCGGCTGACGCCGCGGCCGCGCAGGCCAGCCAGGCCGTTGTCGCGCCCGCGCCGTCGTCCGGCGGGGGAAACTCGCCCGACGCCGCCCGCGCCACCGCCCGAGCGATGGCCGCCTCGAACTACGGCTGGGGCGACTCGGAGTTCTCCTGCCTGAACCAGCTCTGGGAGCGTGAGTCCGGCTGGTCCTACACGGCGTACAACCCCAGCGGCGCAACCGGCATTCCGCAGGCCCTTCCCGGGAGCAAGATGGCGACGGCCGGCTCCGACTGGGCCACCAACGCCACGACTCAGATCGCCTGGGGTCTCGGCTACATCAGCGCCGGCTACAGCACGCCGTGTTCGGCGTGGGCGCATTCCGAAGCCAATAACTGGTACTGATTGCAGTCGAGTACCGTCCCAGGCCGTCGCCGGTGCCGCTGACGCTCAGATGTCCTCAGCGGTGTCGAACAGGGTGAGTTGGGGCGGACCGGCCAGGATCGAAGCGAGGCCACTCGCTCCAGGCCCGGCGCGCCACTCGCGATAGCGCGCGTCGGCTGCTGCCGATGCCCAGCGCTCGACCAGGATCAGGTGTGCCGGGTCGGCACGGTCGACGATCACGTCGACGCCCACGCATCCGTCGAAGGCCCGCGTGTCGGCGAGAACCTCCCGCAGCGTGGCCGGAGCGATGGCGAGGGCGTCGGGCTTCAGTCGAAGGTCGAGATGCGCGGTGATGGTCATGGATGCTCCAGAGTGAGTTCAAGGGTCGGCGTGAGTACAGGGCCGGCGTGCGGAGGGATGACTGACCAGTCTGTCGCGGGCGGCC
>JACMQV010000153.1 GCA_014376815.1 Cryobacterium sp. | reverse complement strand
CGAGCACGAGGCAGTGGGCTTCCCCGCGGAGAACCCGCTGTTCATCCTGTACACCTCCGGCACGACGGGAAAGCCCAAGGGCATCCTGCACACCAGCGGCGGGCACCTCACCCAGGTGGTCGTCTCCCACAAGAACGTGTTCGACCTGCACCCCGAGACGGATGTCTACTGGTGCACCGCCGACGTCGGCTGGATCACCGGCCACAGCTACGTCGTCTACGGGCCTCTCGCCAACGGCGCCACCCAGGTGCTGTTCGAGGGGACCCCCGACACCCCGCACCCCGGCCGGTGGTGGGAGATCGTCGAGAAGTACAAGGTGAGCATCCTCTACACGGCGCCCACCGCCATCCGCACGTTCATGAAGCTCGGCCGGCAGATCCCGCAGGGCTTCGACCTGACCAGCCTGCGGCTGCTCGGGTCGGTCGGCGAGCCGATCAACCCCGAGGCCTGGATGTGGTACCGCGAGGTGATCGGCGGAAACGTCGCCCCCGTGGTCGACACCTGGTGGCAGACCGAGACCGGCGCGATCATGATCTCCGCCCTGCCCGGGGTGACCACGACCAAGCCCGGCTCCGCCCAGGTACCGATCCCGGGCGTCGTGATCGACGTGCTCGACGACGAGGGCAACCATGTCGGCCGGGACAACGGCGGGCTGCTGGTGGTGACCGAGCCGTGGCCGTCGATGCTGCGCGGAATCTGGGGTGACCCCGAACGGTTTAAGGAGACCTACTGGGAGAAGTTCGGTTCGGAGAACCCCCGGTACTTCGCCGGAGACGGCGCCCGGCTCGACCGGGACGGCGAGATCTGGCTGCTCGGCCGGGTCGACGACGTGATGAACGTGTCGGGGCACCGTCTGTCGACGGCCGAGATCGAGTCGTCGCTGGTCGCGCATCCGATGACCGCCGAGGCGGCCGTGGTCGGCGCGCACGACGACACGACCGGCCAGGCCGTCGTGGCCTTCGTCATCATCAAGTACAGCCACCTGGAGGAGTCCTCGCACGCGGACCTCACGGCCGTGCTGCGAGCGCACGTGGCCCAGCAGATCGGGGCGATCGCGCGCCCCCGCCAGATCTTCATCGTGAACGAGCTGCCGAAGACGCGCTCGGGCAAGATCATCCGGCGGCTGCTGCAGGACGTCGCGGAGGGCCGCGAGGTCGGCGACACGACCACCCTCGCCGACACCTCGGTGATGACGGCCATCATGTCCACCCTGAAGTAGCGAGGCGCCCGCCCCTAACCAATTCGACGGAGATTTTGCTCTCAGAACAGGTTTTCAGCCCGCCTGGGCCTGTCTGAGCCAAAATCTCCGTCGAATTCGTTCGCGGGGGCGTTCGTGTGCGGGACGGGGCCACGGCCCAGGCACCGCCGCGATCGGCACGGATGCCGCGGCCGCCCCGAGCGGACCGGTTCCGCCGGCGCCGGGCGAACTCCCATGCGGGCTGCCTAGCGTGGTGGGCGATGCCTGCTCCTAGCCCAGCCCCGCACGGCCGCCTGCTCGCCCTCGACGCTCTCCGCGGCCTCGCGGCGCTGATCGTGCTGGTGCACCACGTGTCGATGACGGCGCCGTCCGTCTCGGCGGCCTATGAGTCCAGCGCGGGCGTCGCCCTCTGGTCGGCGGGCTGGTGGGCGACGCTGTCCCCGCTCAAGATCCTCTTCGCCGGACCGGAGTTCGTGCTGGTCTTCTTCGTGCTGAGCGGCTTCGTGCTCGTGCGGTCGCCCCTGGCGGCGTCGGCCTACGACTGGCTCGCCTACTTCCCGCGCCGGATCATCCGGCTCGCGGTTCCGGTCGTGGTCTCGGTCGCCCTGGCCGCCGCCTGGATCGCACTCGTCCCGCGCACCGGCGGCGATGCCGGCGGGGTCTGGCTGGCTCGGCAGGACGATCCGAGCCTGGGCCTCGGTAATCTGCTGCGCGAGGCCAGCGTCATCGGCGAGAGCGCCCGGCCGGATGTCAACCCGCCCCTGTGGTCGCTGGCCTGGGAGATGTGGTTCTCGCTGCTGCTCCCGGCCGCGGTTGTGCTGGCCGCGGCCACCCGGCGCTGGACCGCCGTCTGGGCGGCGCTCTTCGTGGCGCTCTCCGGGGTTGGCTACCTCGCGCAGATCGAGCCGCTGATGTACCTCCCGGCGTTCGCGCTCGGCACGCTGCTCGCGGCGAACTTCGACTCGCTGCGCGCCCGGGGCGCGGCCCTGGCGGCGCATCCGTGGGGCACGGCCGCCTGGGCCGGCCTCACCGCGCTCGGGCCGCTCCTGCTCATCGCGCACTGGCTGGTGCGACCGCTCGTGACCGGCCCGTGGAGCGACCTGACCCTCGCCCTGCGCGTGCCGGCCGCCGCGCTGACCGTCGCCGCCGTGGCACTCTGGCCGCCGTTGCAGGCGCCGCTGACCGTTCGCCCCCTGGTCTGGCTCGGCTCGGTCAGCTTCAGCCTGTATCTCGTGCACTTCCCGATCGTGGTCGCCTTCGGCAACGTGTTCGGCCCGTCCCGGTGGTGGCTGGGCGCACTGGTGTCGGTGCCGCTCAGCCTCGGGCTGGCCTACCTGATGTACCGCTGGGTGGAGCGCCCGTCGCAGCGGATCGCGTCCTGGGCCGGGCGGGCGGCGGCGCATCCGTCACTGCGTGCGCGCGTCACCGGCCTGGCCGGCGTGGCAGGCCTCGCCCGTCTGACCCGCCTGACCCGCCCGACCCGCCCGACCCGCCCGACCCGTCTGACCCGCTTGACCCGCCTGACCCGCGCTCGAACCCAGCGCGCTCGAACCAATTCGACGGAGATTCTCACGAAAAGGGGCGAATAATGCCCAGAAATCGGGTTTCAGTCGAAAATCTCCGTCGAATTGGTTCGAGCGCGCTGGGTTCGAGCGCGGGTCAGACGGGTCGGGCGGGTCGGGCGGGTCGGGCGGGTCAGGCGGGTCAGGCGGGTCAGGCGGGTCAGACGGGCGAGGCCTGCCACGCCGGCCAGGCCGGTGACGCGCGCACGCAGTG